>NZ_KZ627138.1:17774-205015 GCF_001811075.1 Rothia sp. HMSC069C03 | reverse complement strand
AAATGGGTCTGCAACCCGAAATAGGGTGAAGTGGGACACAAACATGGGGTTTTAGGTTCATTCTGACTTGAACAGAGTACTAAAACACCTAGTCAACGCAGGATAAGCCTCCCAAAAGTTCTTTGAAAAAAGTTTAAAAACCTTCAAAAGACCCCGAAAAACCTGCAGAAGCGCCCTAAAGAGCCCATATAGAAGGGCAGAAGATCCTCTCAGCATCAAGAAGATAGGAAGAGAAGACGGGAAGAAAAGATGGGAAGAGGGGCTCCGCCCCTCCCCCCATCTCTGTATCACCGCATCTCTGTATTTCATACCGCCGTATTTCTGTACCGCTGCGCCTCCCTATTCTGTACCTCTTCTGTACCTCCCAGTTCTGCAGCCTCCCTATATATGAGCGCCTATATATGGGGAGAGCGCAGAAGAGCACAGATAAGGAGGGCACCCCCTCACGGGGGCGCCCTCCTTATTCAAGCTATAGGGTTCAAGCTACAGAGCTCAGCCCGTAGCTCGCTAGCTTCAAAACTCTAGTTCGCGGAAGCGCGACGACGAGAAACATCGTACAGAGTGATGCCCACAGCCATCGCCGCATTCAAAGACTCCATCGCAGAATCAATCGGAATCGACACAATCTGATCGCAGTTCTCAGTCACCAGGCGGGACAGGCCCTTACCCTCAGAACCAACCACCACGCACAGCGGCTCATTCGCAAGCTCCAGAGCCGGCAGCTCAATATCGCCACCGCCATCCAGACCAATCACGAAAATACCCTGCTCCTTAGCCTGCTGAATCACGCGAGTCAGGTTAGTCGCCATCGCAACAGGAATACGAGCAGCCGCACCAGCACTAGTCTTCCACGCACCAGCAGTCACAGCAGCCGAACGACGCTCAGGAATAATCACGCCATCACCGCTAAACGCGGACACACTACGAATAATCGCACCCAGGTTACGCGGATCAGTAATACCGTCCAAAGCAACAAACAGCGGCGGAGTCGACAGCTTACCCGAGTGCCAACGCTCCATAGTATCCAGCACCAAATCAGTCGCATCCGGGTACTTGTACGGCGGAATCTGCATCGCAACACCCTGATGCACAGAACCATCAGTCAAACGATCCAGCTCGCTACGCGGAATCTCCAGCATCGGAATATTGCGCTTATTCGCAATAGTCATAATCTCGCGAACACGGTCATCAACCTCAACACGGCTCATGATGTACAAGTGCTTCGAGGGAATCTCAGTACGCAGAGCCTCAAGCACCGCATTACGACCAGTCACCAGCTCATCGCTAGCACGCTTACCGCCCAGACGAGTCTGGAACTTACGGTTCGTACCGGTAGCAGCACGACGCTCAGCCGCACGCTTCATCTTATGCGCCTTGTGATAAACGCGGTCCTCAGCCTTCGGAGTAGGACCCTTACCCTCAAGCGCCTTACGACCGTGACCGCCAGTGCCCTTAGTAGCACCCTTCTTCTTGGTGGTAGCGCCCGGGCGCGAACCTGCCTTAGCCATTCTTCTCTTCCTTCGTCAAAGTAATGAATACGAGTCTACGCGAGAGAAACCCGCGCGACCTAAGCCTTACGCACAAACGCGGGGCACATCACCCTCTAGCCAACGCTCCAGCTCGAACCATTCGCGCCATCCTTCACCTGCACACCAGCAGACGCCAACAGATCACGCATCGCATCAGCCTTCGCCCAATCCTTCTGAGCACGAGCATCAGCACGCTCCGCCAACACAGCCTGAATCAGCGCATCCAGAGCCTCATGCTCAGCACCCGAAGTGCCCTCAGCATTAAAGCTCATCAGCTGCGCCAGGCCCAGAACCTCAGCCATAGCCATCACAGCATTCGCCGCCTCCGAAGCATCCTCACCGGCAGCAAGCGCCGCATTACCCGCACGAGTCTGCTCATGCAGAACCGCGAGAGCACGCGGAATATTCACGTCATCATCCATAGCCTCAGCAAAAGCCTCCGGAACCTCACGACCCGGCTTCAGCACTTCCTGAGTTGCAGCAAGGAACGCCTCAACACGCTCAATAGCGGTTGCCGCCTCCTGCAGAGACGACGGACGGTAATCAAGAATCGAACGGTAATGCGCACTACCGAGGTAGTAGCGAACCACCAGCGGACGAGCCATCTGCAGCATCTGCGCCGGCGAAATCGTATTACCGATAGACTTCGACATCTTCTCACCCTCATAGGTGACCATGCCGTTATGCATCCAGAAGTTCGCGAAATCATCGCCAGCAGCAGTCGACTGCGCCAGCTCATTCTCATGGTGCGGGAAACGCAAATCCAAACCGCCACCGTGAATATCGAAACGCGAACCCAAATACTTACCAGCCATCGCCGAGCACTCCAGGTGCCAGCCCGGACGGCCGCGACCCCACGGAGACTCCCACGAAGCAGTTAGCGGCTCGCCCTCCTTATAACCCTTCCACAGGGCAAAATCGCGAGGGTCACGCTTACCGCGCGGATCAGCATCCGCAGAATCCAGCATATCCTCAACGCTCTGATTCGTCAGCGCACCATATTTAGCCCACGAACGCACATCAAAATACACGTCACCAGAATCATCCAGCGCAGGATACGCGTGGCCACGATCAATCAGACGCTGAATCAGAGCAAACATCTCCGGAATATGACCGGTCGCACGCGGCTCATACGTCGGCGGATCAATACCCAACGCCGCATACGCCTGAGCAAAAACCTTCTCAAAACGGTACGCGAGCGCCCACCACTGCTCATTCGGGAACTCACCCTCAAAACCGGGCTCCATAGAATCAGCAGACTTCGCCAAAATCTTGTCATCAATATCAGTAACATTGCGGACCGTCGTCACCTTCAAACCGCGGTAACGCATCCAACGGCTCAACTGGTCAAAAACCAACGCCGAACGGATATGGCCCAGATGCGGTTCACCCTGCACCGTAGCACCACAATAATAGATACGCGCCTCACCGGGCACGACGGGCTCAAACTCGCGAATAGTCGCGGAAGCTGAATCATAAAAACGCATAGTCACACTCTCATTCTACGGGGTCGGCTCAGACGCCGGGGCGGTAAATCAGCGATAGGTTACAGAATGGCTCGAAGCAGCCAAACACCTACGAACGCGGGTACACCAGCGCCGTCGCAATAGCAGCCACGCCCTCGCCGCGGCCCGTCAAACCCAGACCGTCAGTAGTCGTCGCAATCACCGTCACCGGAGCACCCGCCGCCTCGCTCAGCACGTGGTTCGCCTCATCACGGCGCGGAGAGAACTTCGGGCGGTTACCCACCAGCTGAACGCTCACATTACCAATCTCAAAACCAGCAGCACGCACAATCGCCGCAGCCTCAGAAAGAATACGAACACCCGAAGCGCCCTTCATATCCGGGCGGTCCACACCAAAATTAGAGCCCAAATCCCCCGTGCCGGAGGCGGCAAAAAGAGCATCCGCGGCAGCATGAGCCACCACATCGCCATCAGAATGGCCGCTCAAACCACGCTCGCCCGGCCAATGCAGACCAGCAATATACAGAGGAGTGCCCTCCTCACCAAAAGCATGGACATCAACACCGGTACCAACACGAGGAATAACAGTCATCACAGGACCCTTCAATCGATCAAACATCTTCTCAGCAGCAACACCTCGGCAAAAGAGGCATTAGGCGGCAGGGTTAGGAAGCAGAATCACCAAACAGCGCGCGAGCAACCCGCAAATCCATCGGAGTCGTCACCTTAAACGCATCCGCATCACCGGCAACCGTCAACACCGGCTCACCCGCCGCCTCCATCGCCATCGCATCATCAGTCAGCAACTCAGCCTCCTCAGCAGGCAGGGAACGGCTCCGCTCATGCGCCGCCAACAGAGCAGCCACCTCAAAACCCTGAGGAGTCTGCACCGCACGCATCTGCGCACGCGAAGGAGTACCCGTCACCAAACCAGCAGAATCCACGGTCTTCACCGTATCCACCACCGGCAACACAGGAATCACCGCACGCACAACACCCTGCGGGCTCTCAGACCCTAAACCCTCAAGCACGCGGTGATACACCTGCGGCGGAGTAAAAGCACGAGCGCAATCATGAATCAGCACATAATCCACCGGAACTTGCGCATCCTTCAAAGCATCCAACGCCGCAACCACCGAAGCCGTACGCGTATCACCGCCGGCAGTAATCAACGCACCGGCACGGCGGGCATCCTCCAAAAGCTCCGGGCAACTCGCCGAACAATCAGCAGGAACAGTCACCACCACATGCTCAGCAACACCCGAAGCGAGCGCACCCTCCAACGCATAATCCAGCAGGGTACGACCATGAACACGCACAGCAGCCTTCGGGATCGGCTCACCCAGGCGAGTACCCGAACCAGCTGCCAAAACAATCACGGCAGTATTCGCCGCAGAAGCAGAACTCATCAGTCTCAAGCCCGTCTACGCCTCGAACTTATAGCCCAAGCCGCGAACCGTCACCACATACTGCGGGGCAGAAGAATCCGGCTCAATCTTCGAACGCAGACGCTTAATGTGCACGTCCAGGGTCTTCGTATCACCCACATAGTCGGCGCCCCACACGCGCTCAATCAGCTGGCCACGAGTCATCACACGACCCACATTGCGCAGCAGAATCTCCAGGAGCTCAAACTCCTTCAGCGGCATAGAAATCTCTTCACCATTAACCGTCACCACATGGCGGTCAATGTCCATACGCACCGGGCCGCCCTGCAGCACCGACTCAGTAGCAGAATCAGTCTCCGCCGAACGACGACGCAACACCGCACGGATACGAGCAATCAGCTCACGCGCAGAATACGGCTTCGTCACATAGTCATCAGCACCCAGCTCCAGACCCAGCACCTTATCCAGCTCAGAATCCTTAGCGGTCAGCATGATAATCGGGACCGAAGACACCTCACGCAGCTTACGGCACACCTCCATACCGGACATGCCCGGAAGCATCACATCCAGCAGCACCAAATCCGCGCCCTCGCGGTCGAACACCGGCAGAGCATCCAGACCGTTGTCCACAACAATCGTCTGGAAACCCTCACGACCCAGCAAAAACGCAAGGGGATCCGAGAGGGCCTCTTCGTCCTCAACAATCAGAATTTTAGACACCAATAACTTCCTTCGATTCCATAAAACCTATACCGCTAACACTACACTGCGGCCGGAGGCTCATTCAGCGGCAACGCCAACGTAAACGTCGAGCCCTCCTGCGGCATCGACCGAACCGTCACGCTACCACCGTGCTGAGTCATCACATGCTTCACAATGCTCAAGCCCAAACCAGTGCCGCCCGTCTGACGCGAACGAGCCGGATCGACCCGGTAAAAACGCTCAAAAATACGTTTCTGCTCGTCTTCCGGGATACCCACGCCCTGATCAGCAACCTCAACCAGCAGCTGATCAGCCACACGGTGCACCCAAATATCCACCTTTGTATGCTCCGGCGAATAACGCACCGCGTTCTCCACCAGGTTCTGCACAGCAATACCGAGTAGCTCGGCGTCACCGTACACCTCGGGGACCTCCTCGATGCGGGTAGAAATCTGAATGTCCTTCTCCTCAGCCACAATATGCGAACGATCCACCGCATCAGCCACCAAAGAAGGCACCGACACCGGACCACCACGCGCAATCACATCGGTCGACTGCAGACGCGAAAGCTCAATAATGTCACGCACCAGCGCAGACAGGCGGCGAGTCTCCTTATGCAGACGACCCACAAAATACTCAATCGCCTCCGGATCATCACTCGCCTGCTCAATAGCCTCAGCCAGCAGACTCACCGCACCCACCGGAGTCTTCAACTCATGCGACACATTCGCCACAAAATCATTACGCATACGCTGCACACGAGAAATTTCAGTGCGGTCATCAGCGAGCACCAGAATGTACTCGTCCCCCAGCGAAGCAACACGCACATCCAAGACCAGCGCCTCACCCTCACCGCGGTCAATCTCAAAAGTACGTTCCGCAAAAATACCGCGATGACGCACCGTGCGAATCATATCCGCCAACTCATCAGACGCCACAGTATGACCACGCACCAAACCCATCGCATACGCACCCGGAGAAGCCTGAACCACGCCGCCCACTTCATCAATCACCAGGTAGGCGCGACCAATCACAGCAAGCACCTGAGCGGCACCATCACGCAGCGCCGGCGCCGACACCAAACTACGCTCCTGCTCCCGCTCACTACGCGCCACCGCATTCATGCTCAGGACGCCCACCAGCAGACCTATCATGCCCGCAATAAAGGCGATCAGACCGGCATCCATGTACTTCCCTTCCATTCGGGTACCCCATAAGTATAAATGTGGCGGATACCCAGCACTCAGACGAGCGCCCGTCTTCTCAGGCAGGCTCCTCGTACAGAAACCTGCCGAGAACGCAATGAGCCGCCCACCTCAACGGTGGACGGCTCATCACAATGACAGGGGTGAAACCCTGCCGGAGGTATTACTTACCCTGGTTTGCTACGGCAGCAATAGCGTCCTTAGCAGCCTCAGGGTCCAGGTACTCGCCAGCCTTGACGGGCTTGAAGTTCTCATCCAGCTCGTAGTACAGCGGAATACCGGTGGGGATGTTCAGGCCAGCAATGTCCTCATCGGAAATGCCCTCGAGGTGCTTGACCAGCGAACGCAGGGAGTTACCGTGTGCAGCAACCAGAACGGTCTTACCTGCTGCGAGGTCAGGCTTGATGTCCGACTCCCAGTAGGGAAGCATACGGCCCAGAACGTCCTTCAGGCACTCGGTGCGAGGAGCGTTCTCAACATCCGCGTAGCGGGGGTCGTTTGCCTGCGAGTACGGGTCGTTGTCGTCCAGCGGGGGCGGCGGAACGTCGTAGGAACGACGCCAAGTCATGAACTTCTCGTCACCGTATTCCTCGCGAATCTCGGACTTGTTCTTACCCTGCAGAGCACCGTAGTGACGCTCGTTCAGGCGCCAGGTGCGCTTGACGGGAATCCACAGACGGTCTGCTGCATCCAGTGCAAGGTTTGCGGTGTTGATTGCGCGACGCTGCAGGGAGGTGTGAACAACATCGGGGAGGATGTTGCGCTCTGCCAGCAGCTCGCCGCCGCGCTTAGCCTCAGCGCGGCCCTTATCGGTCAGGTTAACGTCCACCCAGCCGGTGAACAGGTTCTTCTCGTTCCACTCGGACTGGCCGTGGCGCAGGAGTACTAGTTTGTAAGTCATACCTCTATTTTTTCATTTACCCGCCGGTTTGTCATGCCTTAGAGCCTAGAAAATATGCATTCTCCCAAAAATTTATAAGGGTCTTTTTTACCAGAACGAAAGGCTCAAAACCCCGCCAGAAAAGGGAAAAGCCCCGCACACCATCCGATCGGGACAAACCCGTCAGACAGCGCACGAGGCTTCACCATCTATCGCTCAAAGCGAGCGCACAAGCTAACGCTAGAAACGGCGGCGGCCCACCGAAGGCCACACACCAGCCAAGAACACGCAGCTAATCACAGCAGCAACCAGCTGAAGAATCAGCACAGTATTACCGCCGCCAGTCACCGCAGCAAAAACGCTAAACAGCGACACTGCAGCAGAACCACCGGTCAAAGCCAGCCACGTGTTCTTCGGGCGCTTACCGGCAAAATCGTACGCGTTCGCCGGAGACATCCACGCACGCACAAAAGCCAGCACACCAACCGCAGCACCAGCGATAGCCAGCAGCGTATCAACAAAAGTGGTCACATACCAGACCAGCAGAATAGGAGACATAGTATTCCTTAGAATCAGCAGCTTCTCTAGACAACCCTAGCAAAGCGCTTAGCGGACAACCTTAAAGGCCTCAACCAAGTCATTGTAAAGGTCATCCACGTTCTCAATACCCACCGACAGGCGCAGCAGGGATTCCGGAATCGAATCCGGCTCGTTACCGTGGCGACGACGACGCTCCACCAGAGACTCCACGCCGCCCAGAGAGGTTGCCGGAGTCCACAGCTTCAACGCCTCCACAACGTTACGGGCACCCGTAGCGTCCGTATCAAGAGTGACGCACAAAATCGCACCGAAACCATCCATCTGCTTCTTCGCAACCTCATGACCGCGGTCGCTCTCCAGACCCGGGTAACGCACCTCAGTCACGAAGGGGTGCTCGCTCAAACGCTCTGCGAGAACCTGCGCGTTCTCTACAGCACGCTCCACACGCAGTGCCAGAGTGCGCAGACCGCGCAAACCAAGCCACGCCTCCACCGGACCGGGGATTGCGCCGTTGGTGATGCGGTGGTGACGCATCGCCTTGTACAGATCCTCGTTCGAGGTCAGAGCCATACCCAGCAGCACATCAGAGTGGCCCGCAAGGAACTTCGTCGCGGAGTGAACCACCACGTCTGCGCCCAAATCCAGGGGACGCTGCAGAATCGGGGTTGCGAAGGTGTTATCCACCGCGGTCACAATGCCCAGGCGGCGAGCAGCAGAAAGCAGGGCAGGCAGGTCAGCAACCTCAAGCATCGGATTCGTGGGGCTCTCCAGCCACGCCAGAACCTTCGGGGCCGAATAGTTCACGTTCTCCGGGGTCACGCCGGTGCGGGATGCGGCATCCTCCATAGCGGCGATAACGCTCTCGGTGTCTTCAATGTCCACGCGAACGAGCTCAATGATGCCGCGGCGCTCCAAATCCTTGCACAATGTCACCGACGCCATGTATGCGTGCTTCGGAATCAGAACAATGGAGCCAACCGGCACCAGGTCGATGACAGCAGCGACAGCAGCCATACCGGAGGGGAACAGCAGACCCGGCTGGGAAGCGTTCTCCAGCTTCGCCACAACCTCTTCCATGCCCTCCCAGGTGGGGTTCGAGAAGCGGGCGTACACGCGGTCCTGCTCAATATTGACGGCGTCCACACCACGGTAGGTGGAAGAAAGAACGATCGGAGGGTTCACCGGCGCGTCATGCTCGTGTGCCGGGCGGCCGCCAGAGACGACAAAGGTCTCTGCGGAGTAATTCATGTCGTGGTTATCTGCACTCATGTCTTTAAGCCTGGCACACCCGCGCCCAGAACGCACGCCCGCGCAGGTGACGGCGCGCAGGATTTACATGTTTTTTACCTTGATACGCACTCAATCCCACGCGGAGGTATCACCAAAACCGCACCGGTGCAGCTAAGAGACCCGGTACCCTTAAGGGTGATGGATACTCTCAGTTACACCCCCGATGCACAGAATCTTCCCGCCGACCCGACCGGTCGCCGCGGGCTTTTTATCGTGGTCGAAGGAGGTGACGGCGCCGGCAAAACCACCCAGCTCGCCCTGCTGAATGAAGCGCTCAGCGCCCGCGGATACCGTGTCATCACCACCCGCGAACCCGGCGGCACCGAGATTGGTGAAAAGCTGCGCGCCCTCGTCCTGGAAGCGGGTCAGGGCACTATTGACGACCGCACCGAGGCGCTAATCTTTGCGGCATCCCGCGCGGCTCACGCCTCCCAGCTGATTCGCCCGGCGCTCGCTGAGGGCGCCATCGTGCTCAGTGACCGCTATATTGATTCTTCTGCCGCGTACCAGGGTGTCGGCCGTGAGCTGGGTATTGAAACCATCGTCGAGTTGAGCCGCTGGGCCACCGCCGATCTGGTACCCGATGCGACCCTATTGCTGAGTGTGCCATTGAGCGCCGAGCAGGAGCGCATGGACCAGCGTGGCACCGTCGACCGTATTGAGGCTGAAGGCGCGGCGTTCAAGGCACGCATTCACGGTGCGTTTGAGCAGATCGCCCACGAGGACGCTAACGGTTCGCACCGCATCATTGATGGTGTGGGCACGATTGAGCAGGTTCACGCGCGCGTGCTCGAGGTGATTGAGCCTCTGCTTGCCGCTCGCGAGCTGGTCCGCACCGGTAAGGAGGACTCATGAGCCTCTGGGATACCCTGCTGATTCCTGCCGATAAGCTCCAGCAGCTACGCACGGATGCCGCCGCCGACCGCCCCACGCACGCTTGGCTTTTCACGGGCGCAACCGGTACGCCTCACCGTGAGGCTGCAAAAATTTTCGCTGCCGCGCTACTGTGCGAGCAGCCCGACCCGCAGAACCGCGGATGCGGTCAGTGCAAGGGCTGCATGACCGTCATGAACGGTTCGCACGCAGATTTTACGCACTTTAGTACCGAGGCGACGCACATCAGCATTGATGAGGCACGCGAGCTGGTCATGAAGGCTCAGGACCGCCCGACCGTGGGTCGCTGGCGCGTGATTCTGGTGGAGGACACCGATCGCATGCCGGAGCGTACCTCCAATGTGTTGTTGAAGGCGATTGAGGAGCCGCCACCGCATACGATTTGGTTGTTGACGGCGCCCTCCCCCACCGATGTGCTGGTGACGATTCGTTCGCGGTGCCGTCCGGTGCAGTTGCCGGTTCCCACTGATGCGCAGGTGCACGAGTATTTGTTGGTGCACGGTGTGGTGGATCCTTTGGCGCAGCGTGCGGCGCGTCTGGCTCTGGGTGATGCGCAGGAGGGGTACCGTTTGGCGACCGATGAGCAGGCGATGGCTCGTCGGGAGTTGATTACCTCCCTGGTTCTGAATGTTCGTTCTATTTCTTCGGCTTTCAATGCAGCTGAGAAGCTCACCGACCTTGCCGACCAGGACGCACAGGCCGTCTCCGCTCTCAAGGATGAGCAGGAACGCCAGGAGCTTCTGGCTCTGCTGGGTATTCGCGAGGGTGAGCGTGTTTCTCCGTCCTTGCGAGCGCAGGTTCGCCGTCTGGAGGAGGAGCAGAAACGCCGCGCTAAGCGCGTTTCATCCGATACGCTGTTGCGTTCCGTGGCGCAGGTTCAGACGGTTCTGCGTGATGCGTTGACGGTGACTCTGTCGGCGCAGGCTCCGCTGGTCAATGAGCATTTGCGTGAGCCTCTGGAGGCGTTCTGCACCCGCCGTTCCGCCCAGCAGCTGCTGGAGGATGTGCAGGCGGTCGAGCTGACTCTGCGTCGTCTGCGGACGAACGCGAATGCGCGTCTGGCACTTGAGGCGTTGATGAGCCGCTTCGTGTATCAGTAGGTTCTTGGTAGCTCATACAGCGAAAAAGGGGAGGCGCCGAAGAGACGATTTTCGGTGCCTCCCATTTTTCTGTTGGTTCTCAGCGCCCCTAGAGCTTAGTTGAGGATTCGAGCTTAGTTACGGAATCAAGCTTAGTTGCGGAAACCGTGAACCGGCGACGGAATACGACCGCAGCGGGCGATGAACGCCTCCGCGCTGGGGGTGTGGGTGGGCATGACGGGTGCGCGACCGAGCAGGCCACCAAATTCGACCATGTCACCTACGCCCAGGCCGACCGCCGGGATGACGCGGACCGCGGTGGTCTTGTGGTTCATCACGCCGATTGCTGCCTCGTCTGCAATCATTGCGGCGAGGGTGGCGGCGGGGGTGTCGCCGGGGACCGCGACCATGTCCAGGCCAACGGAGCAGATGGCGGTCATCGCTTCGAGTTTGTCCAAGGTGATCTGTCCGGCGGCTGCGGATTCAATCATGCCGATGTCTTCAGAGATCGGGATGAAGGAACCGGAGAGACCACCGACGTTCGAGCACGCCATGAGGCCGCCCTTCTTCACCGCATCGTTGAGCAATGCGAGGGCTGCGACGGTGCCGTGGGTACCGACGGTTTCCAGACCCATCTCTTCGAGGATGTGCGCGACCGAGTCGCCAATCTCTGCGGTGGGTGCCAGGGAGAGGTCAATAATGTTGAAGGGTACGCCCAGACGCTCGGAGGCGAGGGTACCGACCAGCTGGCCGACGCGGGTAATCTTGAAGGCTGCCTTTTTGATTTCTTCGGCGCAGGTGTCGAAGGATTCGCCGCGGACCTTCTGCAGGGCGCGGTGTACCACGCCGGGGCCGGAGACGCCTACGGAGATGGTGGTGTCTGCTTCCTGCACGCCGTGGAATGCACCCGCCATGAAGGGGTTGTCGCTGACGGCGTTCGCGAAGACGACGAGCTTGGCGCAACCGAAGCCGTGTGCGTCCGCGGTCAGGTCTGCGGTGGCGCGGATGGTTTCGCCCATGAGTTTGACGGCGCTCATGTTGATGCCGGCACGGGAGGATCCGATGTCTACGGAGGAGCAGACCACGTCGGTTTCTGCGAGCGCTCGCGGAATGGAGCGAATCAGCTTTTCGCCGGAGGGGGTCATGCCCTTATCGACGAGGGCGCTAAAGCCTCCGACGAAGTTCACGCCGACTGCCTTAGCTGCCGCTTCGAGGGTGCGGGCGAATTCTACGTAGTCCTCATCGTTGGAGGCGCCTGCCACCAGCGCGATGGGGGTGACGGCGATGCGCTTGTTGACGATCGGGATGCCGAGCTCAGCTTCGATACCTTCGCAGACGCTGACGAGGTTTGCGGCGCGGCTGGTGATCTTGTCGTAGATTTTGCGACGGGCTACCTCACCGTCAGAATCGGCGCAGTCGAGCAGGGAGATGCCCATGGTGACAGTGCGAATGTCGAGCTTCTGCTCCTCGATCATTCGAAGGGTTTCTAGAATGTTGGTGTTGCGCATAAGTGGAGCCTTAGATGGAGTGCATTGCCTTGAAGATGGATTCTGCCTGAATGCGAATCTGGACCTTCTGTTCGTGCTCGACACCAATCATGGCTTCCTGCAGGTCGATGAGGTTCTGCTGCTCTTCGTCGAAGGAGCAGTGCATGATCATGGTGAAGTATTCGCCCATGATGGTCTGGGAGACGTCAAGGACGTTGACCTTGCGCTCGGCGAGGGTTGCGGTCACGGCGGCGATGATGCCTTCGTGGTCGATGCCTGTGACGGTGAGGATAATCTTCACGGTGTTCTCCTAGTGGTTTGGGGCTGCGTACCCAATGAAGAGGCGCATAAAGGCACAGGTATACGCATATTTATAAGAGCAATTATAGGTTACCCAGAACACACTGTGTAAGGTAGACACAAAAATATCCCCTGCATCCCATATTCGGGGCATAAAAAATCCACGCCTTCCCGGTCTGAATAAATACAGGGAAGAACGTGGATTCTTAATTATGTGCCAGTCTTGAAGTATCTTTCGACACTCCTTATATCTGGCTAGTTATAACTGTCTAGAAGTTTTAGTTATCGAGGATTATTTCCTAAACATAAGAAGCGATATACAGCTCGCCGTTACCGCTCAGGGTTGCCGCCGAGGGCTCACCCACGTGCAGTACCGACTCGGTGGCGCCCAGAACAAACTCTTCGGTGCCGTTGCCGTCTGCTGCGTGAATAGTAATTTTGCCGGATACGCTCAGCGCGGCGCTAATGCCCTCGAAGGTGTATTCCTGCGGCTTGCCCTCTTCAACGCGGATGCGGGTCACGCTCATGCGTTCGTCCCACATGGCGTAGGTGCCGATGGGTGCGTTCTCGGGGGTGGGACGCTGAATGACGGGGGCGTCCTGGCTTTCGCCGAGAACCTTAATGAGCTCCTCGGTGTCGATGTGCTTTGCGGTCAGGCCCGCGCGCATCACGTTATCGGAGGGGTTCATCAGCTCAATAGCGGTACCGGAGACGTAGGCGTGTACCTGACCGTCGGGGGTGAAGGCGGATTCGCCCGGTGCCAGGTGAACCAAGTTCATGACGAAGGCGACGAGCAGACCGCGGTCGCCGGGGTACTTGCCGGCAACAATCTGCACGAGCTCAGCTGCGTCAGCGATGAGTGCGTTGTCGGAGCCGGTCAGCTGTGCTGCCGCCTCGACAAGCTGCTCAACAGCTGCGGTGGCGGTCTCTTCGGGCATGCGGATAATCTCGGTCAGCAGCTGCTTGGGGGTGAGATCCACACGCTCTGCCAGCCAGTCGGCCTTGAACGCCTCAGCCAGCTCTGCCAGCTGCTCGGAGGTGCGCACACCGGTGAGCACGCGCATCTGGGTCAGGGCGATGACGGTTTCAGGCTTGGAGTAGCGGTCCTTGTAGTTGCGGTGCGGCGCATCAATCGCGATGCCGCGTGCCTGCTCATCCTCGAAGCCGGCAATAGCCTGCTCGGGGGTGGGGTGCACCTGAATCGACAGGGGGGCGTCAATCGCAAGGATTTTAAAGAGGAAGGGGAACCAGTCGGAGGTACGGTCCGGGCGCAAGAAACGGGAGGGCTCAGCCTGGATCAGCTCGTTGAGCGGGGACTCGGTGCCGTCAACGGTCGCACGGGAGGGCGCAGCCGGATGCGCTCCAACCCACACCTCAGCCTCGGGCTGTTCGGTGGGGACAGGCACGCCACGCATGCGTCCAAGAATTTCGCGGGAACCCCACGCATAATTCTGAATCTGGTTCTTTAGGGGAAAAATCTCACCCATAGGGGAAAATACCTCTCAACGTGAGTTGTTCGAAGCAAGTGACGTGATAAAAAACCCATACATTCAGCAGAATTTATGAGGTTTTACCTGCCCATTATAGAGGCTAGTTGCACTTCTTTACCGCTAAAATAAGAGGCGTGACTACTATTAATCTACATGACTCATTCAAGGCGTACGACGTGCGTGGCATCGTCGGCGAAACCATTACTGCAGAGACTGTTCGCGCTACTGGCGCGGCTTTCGTAGACGTTCTGGGCCTGGAGGGCCAGACCATCCTGGTCGGTGGCGATATGCGCCCCTCCTCCCCCGAATTCATGGATGCATTCGCCCAGGGTGCAACCGCTCGCGGTGCAAATGTTGAGAAAATTGGTCTGATCTCCACTGACGTTCTGTACTTCGCATGTGGCGTTGAGAACGCTGCCGGTGTTACCTTCACCGCTAGCCACAACCCCGCAGAGTACAACGGCATGAAGATGTCCAAGGCTGGCGCTGTTCCGCTGTCTTCCGAGTCCGGTCTGTTCGACATTCGTGACCTAGCTCAGAAGTACCTGGATTCGGGCGAGATTCCTTCGGTGGAGAAGGTCGGCACCGTTTCTGAGAAGGACGTTCTCAAGCCCTACGCAGAGTACCTGCGCAAGTTGGTTGACCTGTCTTCCATCCGCCCCCTGAAGGTTGTTGTTGACGCTGGTAACGGCATGGGTGGTATGACCACTCCCGCTGTTCTGGGCGACACCATCCTGCCGGGCCTGCCCCTGGAAATCGTTCCCCTGTACTTCGAGCTGGACGGTACCTTCCCGAACCACCCGGCTAACCCGCTGGAACCGGCTAACCTGGTTGACCTGCAGAAGGCTGTTGTTGAGCACGGTGCTGACATTGGTCTGGCATTCGACGGCGACGCTGACCGTTGCTTCGTCATCGACGAGAAGGGTGAGCCCGTCACTCCTTCCGCTGTGACCGCTCTGGTTGCTGAGCGCGAGATTACTCGTGCGAAGGCAGAGGGCAATGAAGAGCCCGTCATCATCTACAACCTGATCACCTCGAAGGCTGTTCCTGAGCTGGTTGAGAAGCTGGGCGGCCGCGCAGTGAAGACCCGCGTGGGCCACTCCTTCATCAAGGCTGTTATGGCTGAGGAGAACGGCGTTTTCGGTGGCGAGCACTCCGCTCACTACTACTTCAAGGACTTCTTCAACGCAGACACCGGCATGCTCGCTGCAATGCACGTGCTGGCTGCTCTGGGTGGTAGCGATGAGCCTCTCTCCGAGATCAGCGCGAAGTACTCCCCGTACGTTGCTTCCGGTGAGATTAACTCCGAGATTGAAGACAAGGCTGCCGCTGTGGACCGCGTGCGTGCACACTACGCTAACGCTCCCGTGGTTGTTGAGGACTCCGACGGCACCACCTTCACCAACACCGAAGAGGGTTGGTGGGTTAACCTGCGTCCTTCGAACACCGAGCCTTTCCTGCGCCTGAACCTTGAGGCACCGGATGTTGCGACTATGGAGCGCGTCCGCGACGAGGTTCTGGCTCTGGTTCGCCAGGGCTAAGCACTAGCTAGCTGCTAAAGATCCCGCCCCGCAGATTATTTCTGCGGGGTGGGATTTTTATTTTGAGTTCTAAAAACCCGGCTAGGTTCTCCTATCTCAAAGGAGAACCTAGCCGGGTTTAAGAAACCTAGCGGACGAGCCGACTTACGGGGTTTTTACGCCTCGCGTGCCTGGTCGTGGAGCATCCACTGGTCGGGGCCGAAGATCTCGTAGTTGATGTTCTTGCCGGGAACGCCTGCCTCCACCAGCGCGGAGCGTACGCCCTGCATGAAGGGCAGCGGGCCGCAGAGGTAGACGTTAGCATTGGCGGGAACGTCCAGCTTGGAGACGTCGACGCGGCCGGTGAAGTCGCCGCCCTCGCCCTCGATGAAGGATACGAGGCGTGCGTTGGGCAGCTTGCCGACGAGCTCGGCGAGCTCTTCGCGCAGGGGCCAGGTGTCCAGGCGGCGGTCTGCGTGGACCACGGTCACGGGGCGCTCGGAGCCCTTCTCAACCAGCTCGGAGAGGAAGCTGAGCATGGGGGTGGTGCCGATACCTGCGGAGAAGAGGTACAGCGGTGCCTCGGGGTCGCCGAAGCCTTCCAGGGTCAGGTCACCGTAGGGGTTGGAAAGCTCGACGACTGCGCCGACTTCCAGCTCGTGCAGGATGGAGGTCATCTCGCCGTTGGGGTCGAGCTTCACAGCAATGCGGCGCTGGTTCTTTTCGCTGGGCAGCAGGGTGTACTGGCGTGCCTGGCGCAGGCCGTCGCGTGCGGGAACGATGATAGAGATGTACTGGCCGCCCTTGGACTCGGTCATGGGGGTCTCGTCGGCGGGCTCGAAGGTCAGCACGACGACGTTCTCGCCGGTCTCCTTGCGGTCAACGAGCTTGAAGGGCGCGAACATGACGTCGTTTGCCTGGGAAGCGTACAGGCCCTTCTCCAGCTTGATGAGGGCGTTGCCCATGAGCCAGTAGACCTCGGTCCATGCCTCAACGATTTCGGGGGTAGCCAGGTCGCCCAGGTTAGCGGCGATTGCCTCGAAGAGGTACTTGTAGACGGTGGGGTACTCTTCTTCCTTCAGGCCCAGGGACGCGTGCTTGTGTGCAACGCGGGAGAGGACCTCGTCGGGGTAGGAGTCCGGGTTCTGGACGATGTAGGAAGCGAACACGGCGATGGAGCCTGCCAGTGCCTTGGGCTGGGTGCCTTCGAGCTGGGAGGAGCGGGAGAACATGCCGTCCATCAGGTCGGGGCGAGCGGCGAACATTCGACGGTAGAAGTCGGGGGTGATGTCGTTGATGCGCTCGGCAATGATGGGCAGCGTTGCCTCAATAATGGGGCGGGACTTCTCGGAGAGCATGTCTTGCCTTCTTCCTGTGTGGTCACCTCGGTCGTTGTGATGATGCCCTTGATATGTGTGATGCTGGGGCGTTCACTCGGACAGCTCAGTTGGTGACGGAGTGTTTATAAAGCACCCTTACCGTAGCATTTTGCGGGGTGTTTGCGCTGAGTGCAGGTCACTCCCTGGGGGTGTTGAGGGGTCTAGGCGAGACTTATGGTTCAGCTTGACTCAAAGAGAGAGCCCCGCGTCACACTATATATTTTCAGCACTGTTTTTGAGTTCGCCGGGTGACTAGCCCCGAAGTCTGCATAAAAATTCTGACATGAAAATATATTTACTACGGAAAGTATGCAATGTGATGCAAAAATGAATATGGTCACATTTTCTGCATTTGAAAAGCAAATTTGCAATATTCTGCATTTACTGCACAAATTTAGGACTCACGCGGGTTCCAGCAGTCACGCAAGCAGCGGCAAAATACTCCCCACTCCCCTCGAAAACCCTACAAGAAAGCCGAGAGACCCCCGCGCGAACCGCCCAGCAGCCCCGCATCAACCGCAGAAACACGCTAAACTTCGTGTTAAAAACTCTATGGAGCCTCCCACCGGAAAGCTCCACAGGTACCACGTATTCCTTTAGCGTGCAGGCTTAGCGCACAGGCAGCGCATTCTCCGGAGGCGCAAAGCCTAGCTCCACAAATACCGGACCAACGGGACGTGCACCGGCAGTCAGCTCGCTAATCACAACCGAGTCCACCGAAGCATAGAACGCCTCACGAGCCCTCGCCAGCACGTTGCGCAGGCGGCAGAACTTATCGAGGGGGCAGTGGCCGTTCTCATCCTCACACTCAATCATGGGGATATCGCCCTCAGTAGCGCGAAGAACAGTGCCGACGGTCGCAGAACGACCAGCGTCGGAAAGCATAACGCCACCGGCGCGACCGCGGGTCGAGTCCAGGTAACCCATGTTCACGAGGAAAGCCACAGCCTTTGCCACGTGGTTGTAGGGGGTGTCCACACCTTCAGAGATCTTCTGGGTGGAAAGCTTCTGACCGGGCTCCAGAGCAGACAGGAGCATCAGAACGCGGAGCGAGACATCCGAGAATGCTGTCAAACGCATGGATACTCCTTCTCATCTCTCGTGCCGCTACATATACATGCAGCAGCGGATATGCGCAGCTCGTGAAAGCTGTGAACATTCAAAAATCTTACATTGGAATTGTATAGGGGCGGCAAGAGAGGCAAGAAATTATGGATAACCGCTTCTGCACCAAACCACCCCGGCGAGGATTTTAAAGTATTTCTCAAGAGCAAGTGGACTGCATAGCCTTACACTCACACCTTTGCGAGAAAACTTATCACTCCCCCCAACTGACGAGGATTCAAATTTCCCCAAAACGGAAGGAAGGAGCGGAATCTCACCGAGAGATTCCGCCCCTTCCAAATGCTCAACCATACGGCTCAGCGAAGAGTTTTAGTTCCTTCGAAGGATTAGTCCTCCAGGGCCTTTGCCAGAGCGTCGCGCTGTTCGCGAACCTCAGCGGGCAGCTTGTCGCCGAACTTCTCGAGCCACTCGTCGATGCCGGGCAGTTCAGCAGCCCATTCTTCCTTCGAGACAGCCAGAGCAGCCTTCAGCTCGTCCTCAGAGATTTCCAGACCGCTCAGGTCCAGGTCTTCCTTGGTGGGAACGGTGCCCAGGAAGGTCTCCTGGCCGCCAGCCTTGCCGTCGAGGCGGTCGAAGATCCACTTCACAACGCGAGAGTTCTCGCCGAAGCCGGGCCATGCGAAGCCACCGTCGGGGGTGCGGCGGAACCAGTTGACGTAGTAGACCTTCGGCATGTTCTCAGTGCCGTGCTTCTTGCCCAGGTCCAGCCAGTGCTTGAAGTAGTCACCAGCGTTGTAGCCGATGAAGGGCAGCATTGCCATCGGGTCGCGGCGAATCACGCCGACAGCACCCTTAGCAGCCGCGGTGGTCTCGGAGGAGAGGGTAACTGCGCGGAAGACGCCCTGTTCCCAGCTCTCAGACTCGGAAACCAGCGGGATGGTGGTCTTACGGCGACCGCCCAGAACGATAGCGCTCAGCGGCACACCCTCGGGGTCGTAGTACTCGGGAGCGAGCATGTCGACCTGGGATGCGGGGGTGCAGAAGCGGGAGTTCGGGTGAGCTGCCGGGCGGCCGGACTCGGGGGTCCAGTCCTGACCGGTCCAGTCAATCAGGTGTGCGGGAGCCTCGTCGGTCTTGCCCTCCCACCAGACGGAGCCGTCGTCGGTCAGTGCAACGTTGGTGAAGATGGTGTTGCCCTTGGCGATAGCCTTCATAGCGTTCGGGTTGGTGGAGTAACCGGTGCCCGGTGCCACGCCGAACAGGCCAGCCTCGGGGTTGACCACGCGTGCCTGGTGGTTCTCGTCGAACTCGATCCATGCGATGTCGTCGCCGACCATCTCAGCCTTCCAGCCGTCAATAGTGGGCTCCATCATTGCGAAGTTGGTCTTGCCACATGCGGAGGGGAACGCTGCGGAGATGTAGCGAACCTTGCCCTCGGGGTTGGTGACCTTCAGGATGAGCATGTGCTCTGCCATCCAGCCCTCGTCGCGACCGATAACGGATGCGATACGCAGTGCGTAGCACTTCTTACCGAGCAGTGCGTTACCGCCGTAGCCGGAGCCGAAGGACCAGATTTCGCGGGTCTCAGGGAACTGGACGATGTACTTCTCGGGGTTGCAGGGCCAGGGAACATCTTCCTGACCGGGCTCCAGGGGTGCACCAACACTGTGCAGAGCCTTGACGAAGAAGCCGTTGGTCTCGTTCAGCTTGGCCAGAACGTCCTTACCGATGGTTGCCATGATGCGCATGGAGCAGACAACGTATGCGGAGTCGCTGAGCTCAACAGCAATCTTGGGGTTCTTAGCCTTCAGGGAGCCCATGACGAAGGGAATGACGTACATGGTGCGGCCGCGCATGGAGCCCTCGAAAAGACCGGTCAGGGTCTGCTTCATTTCGACGGGGTCACGCCAGTTGTTGGTCGGGCCTGCGCCTTCTTCAGTCTCGGAGCAGATGAAGGTGCGCTCCTCGACACGTGCAACGTCGTCGGGATCGGAGAAAGCTGCGTAAGAGTTCGGGAATTCGTGATCGCTGAGACGAACGAAGGTACCGGCGTCAACCAGTTCCTGTGCCAGGCGGTCATATTCTTCCTGGGTGCCGTCGACCCAGTAGATGTGTGCGGGCTGGGTCAGGGCCGCAACTTCGCGAACCCAATCCAGAAGGCCCTGGTGGGTAGTGGGTGCGCTCTGCAGCTCCTTTTCGAGCTCAGCAGAGAGAGTACGAGTTGAGGTGTCAGCCATTGACGTTTTCCCCTTCAATCGGTGGCCCGGATACTACGTTGATCCGGTTAGGTCTGCGGTAACAAAGAAGCAGTTAAACACTACAAGCGTGCAAATAATCGTGAATATGCACGCTTGGACAGTCTCCACTTCCTCGTGATGCTTACAGAATAACGCATTAATGGTCTGTAGAGCTTTCTATAACGCCATTTCTTACGTTCTGCGCATCACATTCTTAGAGTACGAGAGGATTTCTGTAAAGAATTTTTAGGGCTTACGGCGGGATCATCCGGGGGATTTCAGGGACCTGCAGCGCCGGTTTTAGGGTGCCGAGAAAATATTTTGAAAAAATTTTGCGAGCACAAAAACCCCGGAATCATGCGGTAAAACGGGGCACTTTCGATTCCTGCGGAGGGGATTTTGGGCAAATTTCGAGTTTTTCGGCTTGCACACCTCTAATGACATCCGTATAGTAGTACCTGTTGCCGCGACGGGTTGAAGAAATCCGAAGCGAGGAACATGCGCCTGTAGCTCAACGGATAGAGCATCTGACTACGGATCAGAAGGTTGGGGGTTCGAATCCCTTCGGGCGCACCACCGATCCCCGGTTCTTCGGAACCGGGGATTTTTTGTATGCCCAGAAGACATGCCCCGGAAGACACGCCCGGGAAGATGTCTTTGGGGAACAAGCGCGCAGAAAACGCTCAGCCACAAGCCCCGGGCAGAGCTCAAGCCACCGCGCAGTACGACATGTTGCAGTACGACACGCTACAGCACGACACGCCGCAGGCTCTAGCTAGGTGCAGCAAGGACGCTCCACCACCTGACGCTGCCCCATCCGTGCCAAAAACCGCATCCAAAAGCGCCCCAACCTGTGAATCCGCAGATTTATGCTCCCAGATGACGTGCTCCGGGGCACACCCGCCAAAAAACGCCTAGGATGGATAGAGGACCCTCCACGCATAGGTTGGAGAGTAGACAACGCAAAGGAGCACTATGGCACAGCTATCCATTCCGCAGTCCCTGATAGGTGCACTCATCGATATAGCCGACCTGGGAACACTCGACTACTTCCCGCCCACCGAACGATGCGCCCACTGGTCCCTCTACGACGCGCAGCGCCAGGAGCTCCTCTGCCCCTGCGCACCCGCCGCCAACACCACCGCGGAGAAGCTCTTTGAGGCCGCGGCGAGGATTCTCTACGAGAATTTCCCGCGATATATCGATTCGCCCGAGGAAATCATTCCTTATACTTCCCGACAGGAACTCGTTGCCGCCCTGCGTCGCGGTGAGAAAGAGCCTGTTGATGAGGAACAGGGTGAGCTGCAAGAGCAGTCAGCTGAAAATACTGTAGAGCCTACGACTGAGGTTGAAACTAGCCCCGTCGAACCTGCAGTAGTTGAGGACGCGGAAGTGAGCGCTTCTGTTGCGCCCAAGTCTGCAGCCCCGAAACCGGCGCCCTCCCCCGCGCTCTTTGCCGCCCGCGCGGCACAGGCACCCACCCCGGCTCCCAGCGTGCCGGAAGAAGCGCCTGTGGAGGCACCCGCAGAGGCGACTACAGGAGAGACGGTTCCGACGCCGGCCACGGTTGCTCCCGCAGCACCCCAGCCCGCTGCACCGAAACCTGCAGCACCCAAGCCCGCTGTGCCGAAGCCTGCGGCACCGACTCCCGGTGCTCCCTCCCCCGGTATGTTCCGCAAGTCCACGCTAACCTACCGACCGCCGCGCATCGAAGAGTACCTGGAGGGTCTGCGTGCCCGCCAACAGGCTGCCGAAGTCGCAGAAGCTACCCATATGGCAGTATCTAGCGAGCAGGCGCCTGTTGAGGAGTTGCCCGTACTCAGCCAGTCCCTACCGGGCGCACCCGCAGCTCCCAAGCCGAGCACGCCGAAGCCCGCTGCACCGGAACCGGGTGCATCGATGCCTGCCGCACCCGCCCCGAGCACTCCGGCAGCAGAACCGGTAGCCGCCGCACCTCGCTCCATTACCTCCGAGGACCGTGAACGCAGCTACCGACTGCGCCCGAGCCTGCGCGCCCGCCTCGAACGCGAAAACATTAGCGAAGAGCTCGTGCGCACCATCCTGCGCGAAGGCGAAGCGGAACGCATCAACGACTGGACCATCCGCTTCACGCACGACGACTACCGCGTTGATGTGAACACCGCCTCCGCAGAAATTATTACCGTCATTGACGAATACGACGCCGACTACAACGAGGCGGCACAGGCATCCCTGGCTCAGGGCGAATACACCTCGCTCAACGCCCTGGAACTCGAATTCAGCGAGCGCGCCCGCACCTTCCTGAAGAAGAACCCGCCGTTCGTTTTCGATCTAATGCTTCAGGCGCTGAGCAGCCCCGAGAGCGTGCGCATGGCTGAAGGCTGGACACGTATCTACGCGGCGCAGGGCCTGGAGATTGCGGTTTCGCCCGATGAGCGGACCGTTCTTGCCCTGGCGAAGACCCCGGATTTCCATGTTCTGCACGCGGAGAACCTGCGCAAGGTGCAGCTCGAGGAGCTCAGCAACACCCTGGCAAAGCAGGCGGAAGATAAGGCAGCCCAGGCAGAAAACACCACCGAGGAGGAGAAATAATGTCCGCTAAGCAGATCACCGTTCCTCTTGAGGTGTACGTTCGCCTGCAGGAGCTTGCCTCCCTCGCCGCCTATAGCTACCGGGATAATCAGGGTTCCGAAGAGAACAGTGCAAGCGATAAGCCGTGGGATTTGCTCTCCAAGGACGGCGCGTCCCTACTCGATGAGAACGGCGCGCTCAAGCCCGAAGCGGCAGAGCTCTACTTCACTCTCCTACCGCTCATTGCCCAGGAATTCATGGAGCAGCAGCAGGCACTCGTGGACGCATACCGTCAGGCGCCCAAGCCCGCCGCCGCACGCGCCAAGATTCGCCCCTCCAACCAGCGCCTCATTCCGCTGACCGAGGTGCCGCTGGAGAACCAGCGTATTGCCGCGCGCATCGAGAAAGAATTCTACGGTGACGTGCCGCCGCGCCGCCGCATCTACGGCGTGCTCCCCGGCGTGATGGATTACATGATGCGCCACGGGCTCACCTACGAGCTGCTACTGGACATCATCGAATCCCCTGTAAGCACAGTGGTTCAAGAAAGCGCGCAAGAGAACCGTTACGGCCGCGAAGTCACCCTCTACACGCATGAAGAGGAAGGCTACCAGGTGGTGCTCAACCCCCTGACCGCCGAGGTGCTCGCGCTACGCCCGCTGCAGGCTCTCGCTGGAGGCTACCAGCTCTCCCCCGATGCTCAGGCACAGCTGAAGGTACTCGGCCTGACCGGCGAGTACATTGCCCGCATCCTGGATGAGGCCGAGGACCGCCGCCCGATTCCCGGCAGTAGCCGCACCGTGTACTCGCTCAACGGCTATCAGGTGGAGTTCTCGCACTCCGACCAGCAGGTAATTCGTATTAGTCGCGGCACCGCGCCCAGCCGCAACCCCTTCGAGTCGCAGCCGAGGATGAGCGGTACAAAGAGGCAGCGCGGCCGCAAGATCCCGCACGATGTGGATGCGTTCGTGCAGCTGTTGCAGGAGCACGGCTTCACCATCACCATGGGCGGTAAGCACTACGACATTCGCCACGAGAAGCTGGCTCCGGGTCAGAAGGCGGTCACCTCCGTGACCCCCTCAGATTCGCAGCGCTGGCACCTGAACTCGGCACGCCAGATCCGCAATACCTTCGGTATCGACCTGCGCTACGCTGATCCGCGCGATAGTGTACGCGGTATTGTGCGCGGTTCCGGGCGGGCGGGTTCCCAGAACATTGAAAGCAACACCGAGAATCCGCCAGGTAACGACCCGCAGGAAGACTCAAACACGGCTGAGCAGAAGCCCGCAGAATAGCATCCCGCCGATACGTAGGCACTCTCACCTTCAACCGGTTCTTTATACTGCCCCCAGCATGTCTTTGCATCTGGGGGCAGTATTCATATTTGCCTATATCCTGCGTTATCAAGGATTTAAGAGGTAGACTAGGGACAATACAGACATGCTATTAAGCATAAAAATTAATATGCGTTCCCGTGATATGCGTGACGGTAGGGTTGGGAATGCACCACAAAGTACGGTGAATAACAGCCCCTACCCCTACAATAGAAACGCATCACTACAGAAGAAGGAGAACGCATGGGCGTAACGATTAAGGTTACTGACGAAGCAGGTGTAAACTACGACATTCAGTGGGAAGACCACCACACCCTCCTGGAAGCCCTCCAGGCTAACGGTGTGCCGGTCCTCGCAACCTGTGGCGGTAACGCATCCTGCGCTACCTGCCACGGCTTCATCGACCCCGAGCACTTCGAAGCTTCCGGTGAACGTACCGAAGCTGAGCAGGATTTGCTCGACATGGTTGACGATGTCGCCAACGAGTACTCCCGCCTGTGTTGCCAGGTCGAGTACGCCCCCGGTATGGATGGAGCAACGATTCAAATGCAGGCGGCGATGTAACTATGTTCAAATCGGCTCAGGTACTCGCATCAACCACCCTCCTCTGCTGCGTGCTCGCGCTCAGTGGATGCGGCGCGTCCCAGGCCGGTCAGGAAGCCGAAGGCACCTCGTCACAACCGAGTGCCTCGGCTTCGGTCAAACCCGGCACGATTCGAGTAGCCTCTGACGGGGCTACCTCATCGGTGACCCCGGGCTCCATTACCGTGGTGAACTCCCCCGAGGCGGAGAACCACGGCTCTTCCTCTGAGCACTCCGAGTCTTCTTCCCACACCCAGACTCGCGAGTCGAAGCAGAACTCTGACTCTCATTCTTCTGAGTCCTCCCACGAGGGTTCCGATCAGAACAAGTCAGACGACTCTGCAGATTCTCAGCAGGAAACTCAGAAGAGCTCGAACTCATCTTCACGATCAGGTTCTAACTCTTCGAGTAACTCATCGAATTCTTCCAATTCCTCGAACTCCTCGGGTTCCTCGGAGAAGTCCTCTAGGTCCTCCAGCAATACTGTTGCTGAGGGCCCGACCCAGTGCGATCTGGATGACCTGAACATTTCGGTTGCTGTGGGAGAAGGCTCCCCCGGCGCCCGAAACTACACCCTGTACTTCCAGAACTCTTCGGATTCTTCCTGCACCCTGCGCGGCTACCCGCGTGTGGTGCATGCGGGTCCTTCCGGCACCTGGGTTGGCCGTGAGGCTTCCACCTCCGGTGAGTACATGAACCCTGCGGGTGTGACCCTCAACCCCGGCGATAGCACCACCGCGGTACTGCGTTCGGTGTACCCGGCACGCTTCGGTGACGATTGCGGTAGCCGACCGGTTCAGGGCTTCCTGGTGGGTCTTCCCTCCGGTTCCGGTGGCGTGATCGTTCCGTTGGATACGGCCGCTTGCTCCTCGTCTGTTCCGCAGCTGTCGGTGGGTCAGTTTGGTGCTCGCTAACGCGGCGTTGCAGATGTAAATACTCAGGCACGTTGTGTGCACCTATAGTTCGCTTGTGCACATATAGTTCAAGGGCGGTTCCCCCGCGATGGGGAACCGCCCTCGAACTATCTATATAGCCTAAATCTAGGGTTTAGCTTTAGCTATACCGTAGCGCGCGCTCTTAGAGAGAGCGAGCAACCTCATCGTGGCTGAAGCGTGCACCGCGCGGGTATGCGGGAGCCTCGCCGTGGCCGATGTTGACGATTAGGAAGGGGATCTCTGCGTTGTCCGCGAAGAATTCCTTCTTGATGCCGGCGAAGTCTGCGCCGGTCATGGGGCCAGCGTCCAGGCCGAGGGCGCGGATTGCGGTGATGAAGTAGCCTGCCTGCAGGTGAGCGCTCAGCTCAGCGGCGGGGGTGGCAAGCTCCTCGGTGGTATAGAAGCCCTTGATGAAGCCGGCAGCGTTGGGGTTGAAGGTGTCGGCGTGCTCTACCCAGTTCGCGTCTGCGGAGAGGATTGCGGTCACCGGTGCCGCCTGGGTCTTAGCCTTGTTGCCGTCTACCAGGTGTGCGACGAGGCGCTCTCGTACCTCGGGGCTCTTGACCCAGGTGATGCGCAGGGGCTGGTTGTTGAAGGCGGTGGGACCGTAGAAGGTCAGTTCCTGGATGCGGCGCAGTTGCTCGTCGGTGACGGGTTCCTCGGTGAAGGAGGAGACGGTGCGCGGCTCGTGGAAGAGGCTGATGAGCTGTTCTTCGGTCAGGCGGGTCATGGTGAGGCTCCTTTGGGTTGTTCCCTCGGTCTATTACTTTACAAGTAAAACATTACATACTCTGTAGAGACACTGTCAAGCACATCTTCCTCCCCCAACCCCCAACAATTCAAGAGGCGCACACCATAAACCCCGCCATAATAGATACATGACCGACGCACTCTCCCACTTCTCCGCCCCCGTACGCGACTGGTTCCGCGCCACCTTCAGCGCACCCACCGCCGCCCAAGAAGGCGCCTGGGAGAGCATCCGCAACGGCAACAACACCCTCATCATCGCCCCCACCGGCTCCGGTAAAACCCTCGCCGCCTTCCTCTGGGCACTCGATGCCCTGCACCGCGAACACGAAGCCGGAACCGCAGGCGGCACGCGCATCCTCTACATCTCACCCCTCAAAGCACTCGGCGCCGACGTCGAACGCAACCTGCGCGCACCACTGACCGGAATCACGCGCCTGAGCGGAAACAACACGGGCGAACCGAACATCAGCGTGGGCGTGCGCAGCGGCGACACCCCCGCACGCAAACGCCGCCAACTCATCAGCAACCCGCCCGACATTCTCATCACCACCCCCGAATCCCTCTACCTCATGCTCACCAGCGCCGCCCGCAACACCCTCGCGGGCGTCACCACCGTGATCGTGGACGAGATTCACAACCTCGCCGCCACCAAACGCGGCGCACACCTGGCGGTCTCCCTCGAACGCCTCGACGCGCTCCTCGAAAAGCCCGCACAGCGCATTGGGCTCTCCGCAACCGTCGAAAACCCGGAGGCGGTCGCCCGGTTCCTCGGCGGCATTCAGCCGGTAACCATCATGAGCCGCCCAGTCGCCAAAGAATGGGACCTGCGCCTGAGCGTGCCCGTACCCGATATGGCGGCACTCGGAGGCGCCAACGACTACGGGCAAGGACTCTACGCCCCGTCAGAATACGCACCCTCGGAATACGCACCCTCGGAGGCGCCAGGCGGCGGGGCTGCACACTCCGCTTCTGCCGGCTCGCCGCAGGGCGCGGCACAGCCTATCTCTAGCGCCGTAGACATCCCGGCAAGCGCACCCTACACGCTCGAAGATGCCATTGGCGTATTCCCCGGGCAGGCAAACCCAGCACAGGAACCCGCGCAAGAAACCGGGCAGGCAAACCCGTTGCGACAGGGCGATAACACCGCACCCAAAAACACCCTCTCCATCTCGGAAGAGGCATTGCGAGAAGGGGCACTGCACGAAAAGACGTTGCGAGACACCCCCGATAGCGAGCGCCTCGAGACCTCCATCTGGCCGCGTGTGCAGGAGCACATCGTCGACCATATTGAGAACAACCGTTCTACGATTGTTTTCGTTAATTCGCGTGGACTAGCGGAAAAGCTCACCGCGGCACTCAACGATATTCACCTGCGCCGCTTCCTCACACAGCAGGGAATCGACCCAGAAGACTACACGGCAGGCATCTGCGACATCACCGAGGTGCCGCCGCTTGCCCGCGCGCACCACGGCTCCGTGTCCAAGGAACAGCGCACCCTCATCGAGGAGGCGCTCAAGGGCGGAACCCTGCGCTGCGTGGTCGCCACCAGCTCCCTGGAGCTGGGCATCGACATGGGCCACGTGGACCTCGTAATCCAGGTGGCTGCCCCTCCCTCGGTTGCCTCCGCACTGCAGCGCGTGGGCCGCGCCGGGCACCGCGTGGGCGAAATTTCGCGCGGATTCTTCTACCCCAAGCACCGCGGCGACCTGCTCGGCGCAACCGTCACCCTCGCCGGAATGCGCAGCGGAACCCTCGAGCCGCTTGCCATCCCCACCAACCCCCTGGACGTACTCGCACAGCAGACCGTCGCCGCCTGCGCATTAGGCCCCATCAGCGTGGACTCCTGGTACGAGGCGCTACGCCGCAGCGCACCCTACGCCGAACTGCCGCGCGCCCTCTTCGACTCCGTACTCGAAATGCTTGCCGGACGCTACCCCTCCGACGAGTTCGCCGAACTGCGCCCGCGCATCATCTGGGATCGCACCCCCACCGAACAGGCGCCCTCCGGCAGTATTGAGGGCCGCCCGGGTGCGCAACGCCTCGCCGTCACCAGTGGCGGCACGATTCCCGACCGCGGGCTCTTCCCCGTCTACCTGGTCAGTGGCGACGAGGAGCGCGGCCCCAAGCGTGTGGGTGAGCTCGACGAAGAAATGGTGTACGAATCTCGCGCCGGCGAGGTCATCACCCTCGGCGCGAGCAGTTGGCGCATCGAAGAAATTACGCACGACGCGGTGCGGGTCTCCCCCGCACCCGGTCAGCCCGCGCGCCTGCCTTTCTGGCACGGCGACCGCATGGGTCGCCCCTACGCCCTGGGCGTGCAGACGGGTACGTTCACGCGCGCCCTCTCCAGCCTGGACGCCACCGATAGCGCCGCCGCCCGCCTGCAGCTCGAACAGCTCGGATTGGACACCTGGGCGGTCGATAATCTGCTCGCCTACCTGCGTGAGCAGCGCGAATCCACCGGGGCGGTCCCTTCCGACACCCGCATGATTGTGGAGCGGCACCGCGATGAACTGGGCGATTGGCGCGTGGTCCTGCACTCACCGCTCGGCTACGGGGTGCACGCACCCTGGGCACTGGCGGTACGCGCCCGCATCGAGGAGCGGTACGGGGTGGACGCCTCCGTCATGGCGAGTGATGACGGCTTGATTCTGCGTCTGTCCGCCATGGAGGATGTGCCACCCGGCGCTGACCTGTTCCTTTTCGACCCGGATGAGCTCGAGGCGATTGTCACCGAACGCGTGGGCGATTCCGCACTTTTTGCGTCTCGGTTCCGTGAGAATGCGGCGCGTGCCCTGCTGTTGCCGCGCCGTGATCCGGGTAAGCGCACCCCGCTGTGGCAGCAGCGTCAGCGTGCGGCGCAGCTGCTGGATGTGGCGCGTAAGTACCCTGATTTTCCGGTGCTTTTGGAGACGGCGCGCGAGTGTCTGCAGGATGTGTACGATGTTCCGGCGCTGGTTCAGGTGCACCGTTCGTTGCAGTCCCGGGCGGTATCCATGCTGGAGGTTGAGACGAATGACCCTTCGCCTTTTGCACGAACCCTGCTCTTTGAGTACGTTGCCGAGCACCTCTACGACGGCGATGCGCCCGCCGCCGAACGTCGCGCCGCCGCGCTGTCGCTGGACCCGGCGTTGCTGGCTGAGTTGCTGGGGTCGAGCGGTCTGCGTGACCTGCTGGATCCGGCGGTTCTGGTGCAGACTCAGCAGCGTCTGCAGCGCACGGGTGAGCGTTACCGCGCCTGCGGCGTGGAGGGCGTGGCGGATCTTTTGCGTCAGCTGGGTCCGTTGAGCGCGCGGGAGTTGAGTCTGCGCTTGCGGGCTGACAACCCGCGGACTGAATCTGCGGCACACGGTTCTCAAGATTTCGGCGAGTCCGAGGATTCTGAAAACTACGGCGAAGAGTCCGGCGAGGAGTACGGCGCGCACGCCAGCACGACTGAGGCGCGTGAGCTGGCGGAAGAGCTGGTGCGCTCGCGCCGTGTGTTCTCGTTCATGGGAGCTGCCGACGGTTCCGCCGAGCCGCAGCTGTACTATGCGGTGGTTGAGGATGCCGCGCGCCTACGCGATGGGCTGGGCATTATGCCCGCCGCGGCGCTTCCTGTAGCCCTTTTGGAGCCGGTCGCGGAGCCTTTAGAGAATCTGGTCTCTCGCTATGCGCGCACCCATATTCCCTTTACGGCACAGCAGGCGGCGGAGCATTTTTCGCGCCTGACCCCGGTTGGTGTGGGCGTGCTGATTCCGGTGTTGCAGCGTCTTCAGCAGCAGCGCCGTCTGAGCTCCGGCGAGTTTCTGCCCGAGGTGCTGCGTGCTTTGGGGTCTGCCGGTGTTGAGTGGGTGGATGCGCAGGTTTTGCGCACGATTCGTGCCCGTTCTCTGGCGGCGTTGCGTGAGGAGATTGAGCCGGTATCGGCGCAGGTCTATGGCGCTTTCCTACCCTCATGGCAGAACGTTCGTTCTTTATCCGTGCGGGTTGCGCAGACCCTGCCGGAGGCGAGCGCCTACGGTGCGTTCATGCCCTCCCGCCGCGCCGCCACGGTGGTGGGCGAGAGGGTGGCGCCCCTCGGCTCGGCGGCAGAGGACGGAGCGGAACATACGGGACAAGATTCGGCCTCCGCCACGGAGGATCTGCTCACTGCTATCGACCAGCTGGCGGGTGTGCGCGTACCGGCTTCCGCACTGGAGACGCTGATTCTTCCGGCGCGCGTGCCCGGCTACCAGCCGCACATGCTGGACGAGCTTATGGCGAGCGGCAGGGTGTTCTTCACCGGCGCCGGGCAGCTCGGCGGCGGTAGCGCGCAGAAGTCTGACGGCTGGATTCGCCTGCATTTGAGCGAGAGTTCCTCGCTGACTCTGGGTGAGGACTACCCGGAGCAGCTGTTGCGCGTGGAGAACCCGGAGCTTTGGGAGGCGCTGCAGGATCCGGGCACGCTGGAGCACGCCATCTATGAGGCGCTGGCTCACGGCGGCCTGTTTGTGCCGGCTCTGCGTGAGCGGGTGGCGCAGCTGATGAGCGCCGCGGCACCTGCCGGTCAGGTGGTGACTTTCCCGGATGCGGCGGAGGTTTCGGCGGCGCTGTGGCGCCTGGTGTGGGCTGGTGCGGTGACGAACGATAGTTTCGCGCCGGTTCGGGCGATGCTTGCGGGCGTCCGCAGTGCGCATCCGACTCCGGCAGCCCCTGCGCGTCTGTCGCGGGTGGGTCGCCGCGGTGCGGGTCGTATTGCGGCAGCGCGCGCCTCCATGGGTAACGGCTTGGCGGGCGGTTACGGCGCTGATAGTTATGGTTCCAGCGGCTACTCTGCGCCTGCCGCCGGGCGCGGTCTGCGTTCCCTGCGAGACAATTCCCTCCGCGGCGGGTTCCATGGCGCCACTCCCGCCGTTGCCCCGCAGGATAGCGGTCGCTTCTCGCGCGTGGACACGCTCCTGCAGGAGCCGGTGGAGGCGACGGTTGCGGCGCTCGCACGCGCCGACCTGCTGCTGGACCGCTACGGTGTGCTGACTCGCGGGTGTCTGCAGGTGGAGGATTCTGCCGGCGGGTTCTCGCAGCTGTACCGGATTTATTCGGCGGCTGAGGATCGTGCGCTGGTGCGTCGCGGCTATTTTATTGAGGGTTTGGGTGCGGCGCAGTTTGCCGCCCCCGCGACGGTGGACCTGCTGCGTTCTACCGCCGATAGCCTCAGTGTTCCCGCAGGTCCACAGGGTTTTGGTGCGACACAGGGGTTTGGTGCCAGCGCCTACACACCGCAGCGTACCGATACGGAACAGGTGTACGGCACGTTCACGGTGACCCTGTTGGCGGCGACCGACCCGGCGAACCCGTACGGTGCGGCGCTGAGCTGGCCCGCGATTCCCTCCTTTGCACACGAGGGCGAGGGCACCGTAAAGCACCGTCCGGCACGCAAGGCGGGTGCCTGCGTGGTGCTGGTGGACGGCGCACCGGTGCTGTATGTGGAGCGTGGCGCGAAGACCCTGCTGGCTTTCACCACCGACCCGGTACTTCTGGAGGCGGCGGCCCCCGCCCTGGCGCGCCTGGTGTCCGCCGGTGGTGCGGAGAAGATTTCGGTGGAGAAGGTCAACGATGTGGAGCTTTTGGGCACCCACACGGTGAGCACATCCAAGCTGGGCGCATCCGGCGGCGAGGTTGTGGAGCATCCGGTGGAGGCGCTGCGTGCAGCACTGCAGGCGCAGGGGTTCTACGCGACGGTTCGCGGCCTGTCGCTGCGCCGTTCCATTTAGGCTGGGCAGAATCCTTAGACTGGGCAGAACCTCAAGCTTAGGCTCAGATTAAATTATTTCTTCAATCTCAACCTGAGCATCATAATGCCCCGCACCCTCACGGAAGGGGGGGGTACGGGGCATTATGTTTCCCTACTCACGAACCAGGTGGTGTTCCCGGAGTCCACCACGTCGCAAGCGGCATAGCGGAGGAATAACCGCCCGGATGTCCACGGCACCTTCGCCCTGGAGCACATAACCAAACATCGGAGCGGGAAGTCCTACGCTGACCTGTCACCTCTTGAGGCGGCTAGTAGCCGCCGGTGAGGGTGTCCACGGCACCCAGGCACAGGTCGATAGCTTCTTCGAGCCCGAGCCCGCGGGAGCGAACGGTGCGCTGATCGCGGGGGTTGAGCTGCACGACGTGCATGGCGAAGTAGTCGACGAGCTGCAACCAGCCTCCGAGGATGACGCGGGTGCGGTCATTAATCGGCATGCCGGTGCGTTCAAGCATCCATTCGAGGTAGTCGGTAGGGTTGTTCGGGAAGTCCTCCCCACCGGGGGTGGGAACGCCGGCTACAACGAGGAAGTACGTGCGTAGCGCATTGCGCAACGCCTCTTCGGGGTTTTCGTGATGCTCGCCCAGGGCCTCAAGGACTGCGTTGGCTTCGCGTCGGGTGACAGCGGCCGCCAGGGAGCCCTTGCCGGGGAAATAGTGGTAGAGCAGGGCGCGGGTAATGCCTGCATCGCGGGCGATAGCGCTCATGGAGGCACCGAGCACGCCGCGGCGAGCGAAATGTTCTGCAGCGATTTTCAGAATTTGCTCCTCGCGTTCGTGCGGCTCCATACGCAGGGCACCGGTGCGAGGCTCCGCATTCTTTTGTGAATGTTCCATAACCTCTCCTATCGCATTTTCCGGTGCTTTGGAATTGTCCGATTGCACCGCTGTATTTGGGAGTGTTCCTTTAACCTCTGCATCCTTGCGCTGTTTCTGCCCCATTTCGACCCATTCGTTCGAAATATCGAACTTCTGTGTCTTAATCGTACCGCTTTAAGGCTACTTTCAGCCTTTATTAAGGCGTTTATGACGTAGGGTGCCCAGGTTAGCATGTCTTTAATTGCTTTACATCTTTTATACTTAGAAAAACCAAAGGGGCTAAATTGAGGGTTATTGATTTATGATTTGACAGCATTTTCGAAAATACCGCACTTAAACGCTGTTTTTTGTAAAATTAATGTAGTTTTTTTAAATTAAATGTCCAATAATTTCAAAAATTTGTGAAGTTTTCGTTTTCTGTTCCACATATTCGCACAAACATTCATGAGTGTCAGACAAAACTGTCTTCCGCAACCCCACACCCAAGCCCACGGCAATATTTCTAGCCGCCCCATCCGGCAGGCGGTCCGGCTCAGCTTACCTCGATTCTAACCCCGCTCAGGCGATAGGGTTCAGGCGGTAGAGTAGAGCCATGCCCGCACAGAACACCGCACACCCACAACCCAGCTCACAGTCCAGCTCTCAGCCCAAAACACAGCAGGGAATACAGTCTGCTGCCTACCAGGCAAAACCTGCACGCCGCACGCATCGCCGTCTGCTGACCCCTCCGCTGGCTCAGAAGAACGGTATCGACCCGATTCAGCTGATTCTGCCGCTCGTGGAGGAACTCCCCGCCGAGCTCACCCCGAGCAACACTGCACCGAACAATACCGCCCCGAACAATACGGCTCCGGCAACCATTGCGGATTACCTGATTGCGCGCTTCTACCCGAACAACCCGCAGATTATTCACACCCGCTTCAACACCGGTGAGGTGCGCCTGGACGACGGCACGATTCTGACCGGCGATAGCCCCTATATGCCGGGCGAGCGCATCTGGTACTTCCGTGAGCTTGCCGATGAGCCGCAGCTACCCTCCGACATGCCGGTGCTCTACGAGGATGAGCACGTGCTGGCGATTGATAAGCCGCATTTTCTGCCGACCACCCCGCGCGGTTCCTATATTGCGCAGACCGCGCTGACCAAGCTGCGGGTGCGTGAGCAAAACCCCCTACTGATTCCGATTCACCGCCTGGATCGCCCGACCGCGGGCGTGCTGCTTTTTGCCAAGACCGTTGAGGCGCGCCGCCCCTTCCAGATGATGTTTCAGCACCGTCAGGTGTCGAAGACTTACCGTGCCGTGGCGCCGGTTCCTGCCGATGCTGCCGCCGCCGAGCAGGCGTTGAGTGCGGAGGGTCTGCAGGTGCGTTCGCATATTCAGAAGATTCGCGATCAGTTGCAGGTTCAGCAGCTTTCTGAGCAAGAGTGCGCGGCGCAGGGTGTGGAGCCGAATACGCTGACGACCGTGAAGATTCTGCGGACTTTGACCCCGAGTGCGCAAGCGGTTGAGGGGTGGCGTGCCGAGCCTATGCTGAACGAAAAACGAGAATGGGCGCTCTATGATTTGGCGCCTCACACCGGTAAGACGCACCAGCTGCGGGCGCATCTGAACCTTTTGGGCTCCCCCATTCTGGGCGATGTGCTCTACCCGCAGGTGCTGCCCGACGCGCCAGACCGCCCGGAGTACCCGCTGCAGCTGCTGGCGTACAGCCTGCACTTTGAGCACCCCATCACCGGCGAACCGGTGGATCTATACAGCGGGCGTTCGCTGGCTGCCGCCTCCTAACCGGTTTTTGAGTGGTGCTCACTCCGTTCCCTGCGGTGCATCTTCTCGGCGGGCTCTCGAAAAGGGGTCACACCCGAGAGCCCGCCCACAGCATCCGGGCGCTCAGAGGGCAAAAAATGGGATAATTTCAGACGTAATACTTCACCGCAACTACAGAGGGTCCATGAATTCCCAGCCGTCTTCCCACAACGAGCAGTCTCTGGAGTCGATGAGCGAGTATGCCCAGCGCACCTCCTCGCACGCCGCTGCCGCAGCCGACAGCGTCACCGACACCTTCGTGCACCGCATCCTCGGTATTCCCGGCGCCCTCATCGGTTCGGTGCAGGTTCCCGACCCGCGCCCGCTGAGCCAGCGCCTGAACGCGTGGCACTACTGGTGGCAGGCACACCTGCTGGACTGCGTGATTGATGCCGGTCAGCGTCACCTGCGCGAGGGCGATATTACTGCCGCCCAGGAGCAGTTGCACCGCGCCCGCGCGCTGTTGCACGGCATTAACGTGCGTAATTACGGCCGCTTCGCGAACGACTACTTCGACGATATGGCGTGGCTGACCCTCGCGGTGGGCCGCATGAATTCCTTCTGCATTGAACTGACCGGCGCTAATGATGTTGCCGCCCAGGATGCTGGCGCCGCCCTCTTCGAGCAGCTGGCGAAGGGCTTCTCCCCGGTGGGTGGCATGAGTTGGCGCAAGTCCAAGCGTGATTTTGTGAATGCTGCGGCAACCGCCCCGACCGCTCTGGCGTATGCGCGTGCGGGCGACCCGAAGACTGCTGCAGCGCTCATGGATTGGATGAACGAAACCCTCTGGGATGCAGAACGTTCGCTCTATATTGACGGCGTGAACGTGCGCGGCGACGAGTACGAGTACGAGTACGAGCGCAGCGAATTCACCTACAACCAGGGAACCGCCCTGGGCGCCCTGCTGAGCCTCGCAGCTTCCGGTGTGCCCTGCGAGGTGGATCCCGCAGAACGCGCCGAGCGCCTCATCGTCGGCATCGTCAAGCACATGACCGAAGAGGTGGAGTTCCTCTCCGGTGCGCGCCGCCGCATCCTCATCTCTCACGGCGACGGCGACGGTGGTCTGTTCACCGGCATTCTCGTGCGTTACCTGGGCATGGCGGCATCCTCGCCGCTGCTCAGTGATGAGGCGCGAGCGCTCGCCTCGACCCTGGTGTACTCGACCGCACGCGCCCTGTGGGAGGGCCGCCGCGAGTTCGACCCCAACCTGCCGATGAACGAGTACGGCATTGACCCGAATGAGATTCGCGGTAAGGCGCTCGTGCAGTTCTCCCCGCGGTTCACCGAGCCGATGAGCAAGGTTGTGAAACCCGGCGCGCCGGTGGAGCTGTCCGCTCAGGTGCAGGCGTGGACTATTTTTGAGACGGCGGCGCGTCTGGCGCATGCGCGGTACCTCGCCTCCCACAGTTTCTAAAGCGCGGCTTCTAAAAGCTACTGCGCTTTACCCCAGCCCTAATCTTCTTCCAGCGGTGCGTTCTCGCATCGGCGCATTCTCCCAGTAGCGCAGAAGGTTAGGGCTGGGTTCATTGCGGGGGCGTGCACACGGGCGTACGGTGAATTTTATGCTTGCTTCAGAATCACAACAGGTCACTGCCAGCCCGAACGCTAACACCATTTTCATGGTGTGGAAGTTCAAGGAAGGCATCAGCCAGGATGCGCTCATTGAGGGGTTCCAGAACCTCTGCGGGCTCGTCATTAACCTCAACCACACCGCCGCAAACCGCTACTCGCCCGAGAACGCCAGCATTGTGCTGGGTATCAGCCACAGCGCGTGGCTGACCCTGGATCTGCCCAAGCCGCTGCCGCAGGAGCTCGTGGAGTTCGAGGAGATTAGGGGCCCTAAGCATACCGCGGTGTCCACTCCCGGTGATTTGCACTTCCACATCCGCGCGACCCAGCCGTCCGTCGCCTACGATATGGCGTCCGCTATTACCGCGGCACTGCGCGATATTGCCGAGGTACTGGATGAGGTGCACGGCTTCCGCTACTGGGACGGCCGCTCCATCATCGGTTTTGTGGACGGCACCGAGAACCCGCAGACCCCCGCGGCACGCGAATACTTCGGCATCATCGGTGACAGCGACCCCATGTACAGGGGCGGCAGCTATCAGTTCGTGCAGAAGTACATCCACGACATGACCGCGTGGAACGCCCTGCCTGTCTCCGAGCAGGAGAAGGTCATTGGCCGTTCCAAGCACGACGACATCGAGATGAGCGAGGATGAGAAACCCGCCAACTCACACTCCGCTATCGCTAATATCGGTGACGACTTCAAGGTTATTCGCGACAACATGCCCTTCGGCACCGTGGGTAACAACGAGCTGGGCACCTACTTCATCTGCTACGCCAGCACCTTCTCGACCGTTCAGAAGATGCTGAAGAACATGTTCCTGGGAGTGGACGGCGCCAACTACGACCGCCTGCTGGATTTCAGCACCGCGGTGACCGGCACCCTCTTCTTCGTGCCGACCGTGGATATGCTCGGCGACTTCGCAGGCTAAGATCAGCTACCCTCAGCTAAATTCTCGTGAACCCCGCCTCCGGCAAGAGAGGCGGGGTTTTCCGGTAGGCTAGGGTGTAGACATTCAGACGGAAAGCAAACAATCGAGAGAAGAATGAGCGTTCTAGATAACTCTTTCCCCACCGAGGACTTTGGCTTCACCATCACCAGCCGCCTGGCGGACACCGCCTCCCCCAGCACTGAACGTGTAGAAGCTAACGGCGGACAGTTCCGCGGACGCGCCGGTATCATCACCACCCCGCACGGACAGATCCAGACCCCCGCCTTCACCCCCGTGGGCACCAAGGCAACCGTCAAGGCGGTCCTACCCGAATCCATGAAGGAGCTCGGCGCTCAGGCTCTGCTCTCCAACGCCTACCACCTGTACCTGCAGCCCGGCCCCGAAATCCTCGACGCGGCAGGCGGCCTGGGTGCCTTCATGAACTGGGACGGCCCCACCTTCACCGACTCCGGCGGCTTCCAGGTCATGAGCCTGGGCTCCGGCTTCAAGAAGGTAATCGATATGGGTACCGTCGCGGACGCTAAAGGTGCCGACGGTCGCCCCCTCGGTGACGACGACGTGGCAAAGGGCAAGGAACGCCTCGCCCACATTGATGACGACGGCGTGAACTTCAAGTCGCATATTGACGGCTCGATTCACCGCTTCACCCCCGAGGTGTCCATGCGGGTTCAGCACCAGATCGGTGCCGACGTCATGTTCGCCTTCGACGAGCTGACCACCCTCTACAACTCCCGCGGCTACCAGGAGGAGGCGCTTGAACGCACCCGCCTGTGGGCGCTGCGCTGCATTGCTGAGCACCAGCGCCTGACCGCAGAGCGCGTGGGCAAGCCCTATCAGGCGCTGTTCGGCGTCATTCAGGGTGCACAGTACGAGGACCTGCGCCGCAAGGCATGCCAGGACCTCGGCTCTATGCCCTTTGACGGCTTCGGCATCGGTGGTGCACTCGAGAAGGAAAACCTTGGCACCATCGTGCGCTGGTGCGCCGAAGAGCTGCCCGAATCCAAGCCCCGCCACCTGCTCGGCATCTCCGAACCCGACGACATCTTCGTCGGCATCGAGAACGGTGTAGACACCTTCGACTGCGTCTCTCCCACCCGCGTGGCACGCAACGCCGCCGTCTACTCCCCCACCGGCCGCTACAACATCACCAACGCGCGCTTCAAGGCGGACTTCTCGCCCATCTACGAGGGCTGCGATTGCTACACCTGCACCCACTACACCCGCGCCTACCTGCGTCACCTCTTCAAGGCGGACGAGCGTCTGGCGGCAACCCTCGCCTCCATCCACAATGAGCGCTTCATCGTGCGCATGGTGGACGACGCCCGCGAAGCCATCAAGGACGGCACCTACTTCGAGTACCGTGACGAGTTCCTCGGCAACTACTACTCCGGCAAGAAGCCCTAAACCCGCTCTTCAACCCGTTTAAGGAGAACCCTATGAGCATCACTCATGTTCCCGATGAGGAGCTTCTCGTCTTCGACCACGAGATCGCAGCCCCGGTCGAGGATGTCTTTGGCGCCTACCTGGACCCCGAACTGCTGGTCCGCTGGTACGGCCCCGCCGGCTGGCACGTGCGCCCCACCGACGTTGTCGTAGAGCCCGTCGTCGGCGGCATTCAGCGCCTGTCCATGATCAACGAGGTTGACCCCTCGGTATCCTGCATTCTGCAGAGCCGCTTTTTGAGCATTGAACCGTTCAAGGAGCTCGAATACGCCGAGCAGCTGCCCGACCACCTGGGCAACCCCGGTAGCGTGCTGGTGTACCAGCGTCACCGTTTCTTCCCCGAAACCGTGATTACCGCCGACGGCGTGGGTTCCGGTACCCGCATCGTCATTGAGATTGGTCCCATGCCCGCCTCGGTCCACGAGGAGGTGCGCACCACCTGGCGTTCGACCTTCGCCCGCCTGGATGACGTGCTCGCCGCCCGTGCCCGCGGAGAGTTCTAAAACCCGCCGCGCCAGCTGCTTGAGATAGCTTCGAGACACGAAAGCGCCGCGTTGACGAATCATTCGTCAACGCGGCGCTTGTGTTTAATACCCGTGCCTTGCGGGGGTGTTTCCTTCTGGGGTGTGCCCTGCCGGGTGTGAGTCGTAAACTAGTTGGTCAGCTTCACGGTAATGACGGTGCTGCCACCATCCAGGGACACGCACTCGGGGGTAGCACGATCCGCGCCGTCGCCCGGCTTCCAGTAGCAACGCGCCGACATGACGGTACGCTCACCATTCGCCTTATCGGTCACCTCGGCAGGGTTCTGCACCACAAACTGGCGGATCAACTCACGCGCAAACAGGCAATCCACCGCACCCGAGGTCACCTGAACCGTAGCGTTGTGCTTCAGGTAGCCGGTAGCGTCCATGCTGCCGCAGCTACCGCCCGCAGACTGAACATCCGAGCTGGACAAGCTTGCGGTGCTCGACGCGCTTGCCGAAGCACTCGACTTCGCCGAAGCAGAAGAGCTCGCAACCGCGCTCGCCTGCCCAGTCGCCGCGGGGCTTGCGGTGGTGATGGTTCCGGGGCTCACGGTAGCCGCCGCGGTGGGGGTGTGCACGGTACCGGCAGTCGGGGTGCTTTCAGTGACCGTTGCGGTGCGGGTGGGGCTGGCGGTTGCCTTCGCGCTCGTAGCGCTGGGGCTAGGGGTTGCGGTGGCACTCGGGGAAGCGGTGGTAGCGCCTCCGGAGCATGCCGACAGCGCCAGCAGGAGCGTAGCACCGAGCGCTACGGGGCTGTAGCGCTGAGCGGTGCGGAGCGTAGTAGAACGAGCCTGGGTAGAAGTCTGGTGCTTCTGTGCCGGATGCATGGTGACCTTTCTGCGTCATCGGTTCGGGTTCCTAACCAGTATTCTAAAGACGCTACCTGTGAGCCAGCTATACGGATATGACATCTCAAGAACTCGCGAGGCAGCCCCAAGAGCACGAAAGGAGGGGCTCCCCGGCATTGCGGGGAGCCCCTCCTTAGCTCTTCACAACTCATTGACTCTGGCGCGGGTGTTTAGCCTTCGTGCCTGCCACGCACCAGAATAGTGTGGCCGTTTCCGTCATGGCAGCTTATCGAGCTATTCTCAATCTCGCCGAAACAGGTCAGCTGATTACCATCAGCAGCGGGCACAGTCACCACATCCCAGGTGTGCATCATCTTCGTGTTTGCGGTGGTGGTTTCCGCGTGCAGAGCCGAGGACTCATTCGCGGTATTCACCTCGCTAGCGCCGGTCAGGAAGTTCATGCGAGTCACCTCCACCGGACCTGCAAAAGTACGACCGACCGCGCCGTTACCGGTCTTCAGGTAGCCCTTGCGTCCGATGTGTCCGCAGCGCTCGCCGGCGGAGGCGCGTTCAGCCTCCACCTTTTCGGGCGCGCGGGGAGTCTCAGCGGCGGTAGGGTTCGCGGCAGAGGTTGCCTTCGCCTCAGCGGGTGCGGAGGATTCAGACGCCTTCGCCTCGGCACTCTCTGCGGGGGCTGACACTTGGGTCTCGGTGACGGTCGGTTCGGTCTTCTTCGTCGGTGACGCGGTGGAGGAAGGGAGCGGGTACTGCGAGTGGTTAGCCGTGCTGGAGGGGCTGGGGCTCGACGAAGAGTTTTCGCTCTGAGAACCTCCAAAGCAGCCGGTCAGAGCAAGGAGCAGGGCGGCAGCGCATCCGGTGGCGCGCATCGTGCGGCACCCCCAGCTGGCGAGGCCTGCCTGAGTGTGGTGAAACGACATTGTTATCTCTCCCGGGAATGAACCTTTTGCACCCTTTGCAGAAGGTATTTAAAGCATACGCTTGACCCCGTTCAAGACCGGTTTATTACAGCGGAGCACCGGTATCTACCCCTAACTTCTGCGGCAGGTAGGAGCTCAACAGCTCACGCTGCTCGGGGCTCAGACGGGTCAAACGCCCCACAGCCGAATCCCAGAACGCCAGCACGGTAAAGGCACGCACGCATTCGCGGCCGTCCACCGGGGAGAGAATCGAGTAGCCAATACGCACGGATGCGGCGCTGACCTTCTCCACGCTCAGGCGCACCGGCACGGGCTCACCAGTGTAAGGCAGCTGAGCCAGGTAGCGGATGCCGTGCTCGGCAATAAGCGCCTGCACACCCTCGGCAACCAGGTCGAAAAGCGGAATCGGAGGCTGCGGTGCCACGGTGGGCTTCTGCCCGGAGGAGGGCGGCGGGCCGAAGAGCGCCACGCGGGCTTCTTCCATGACCGAGAGGATGGCAACGTTGTTGACGTGCCCGTAGGCATCCATATCGCCCCAGCGTGCGGGTACGTGCACCAGCAGTTCATCGGTGGTACCGACCTCAGAGGCGAGGGTCTTTTCAGGGGTGTTTTCGCGGTTCTTTTCCTGGCTTTGCATGGTTTTAACTCTACTCCCCCGCCGCTGTGAGGCGGCTATTCGTACGAATCCGCAAGGTACAGCAAATGAATCAGCTGATGATGATTCGGGGGCTAGAAATATATTTGGTAGTTAAAGCGATGAGGCTCGAAAGCTACGATGCTTTCGAGCCTCATCCAACACACAGACATTTGAACGCATACAAGATCATACGGTTCACTGTCTATGATAGACCCACCCTGAGGGCCAACTGCATTTTTACGGTTTTGTTACGAGGAATTCCAGAAATTTTCCGTATTTTTCGTTTATTACTGTGTTGGAGTCTCTGCAGGCCCCAACACCGACCCTCACGGCAGCCACAGAACCTTAACGGCCCAGCTTCGCCGCAGTCTCCAGGGCATGATCAGCGTCGTACTTCATGGTGTCGTACTCGGCAGTTGCCTGCTGAGCCTCCACAAAGGTCTGCTCATCAATCACGTGAGTGTGGCGGATACGAGCAAAGTACAGCAGGCTCAACACCACAAAGTAGCCCACACCCACAATTGCCGGAACCATAGAACCACGCACCATGAAGAGCGCAACCCACACCGCGAAGAGCAGCAAAACGCCAACCGCCGCGGTGAACTGGCCACCCCACAGGCGGAAACCATTGACTGCAGGCTCAACACGCTTGTACACGATGTAGGCGAACAGAATCAGAACCCACACGGTCAGCGCGCACACCATAATCACGAAAATCATGGAGAGGAACGCTTCCTTCGGGCTGTACAGCGCCAGCAGAATAGCAATGACCATGCCGCTGGTCGACGCCCACACTGCGCGAGCCGGAACGCCAGCACGGTTCACCTGAGCCAGCTGGCGAGGCGCCATGCCGTCAGCCGCCAGGGAGTGCAGCAGACGCGCACCCGCGTACAGGTTTGCGTTCGCGCTCGACAGTGCCGCAATCAGCACCACAAAGTTCACGAAGTGCGCCACGCCCTGAATGCCGAGCTGTTCAAAGACCAGAACGAACGGGGAAGCATCCACCGCATCGCCTATGCCCGAGGCCGAACGCCACGGAATGATAGCAACAACAATTAGCACCGCCAGCACGTAGAAAGTCGCCAGGCGAATCATCATCGCCTTCGCCGAGGAACGCACCGAACGGGAGGGGTCCTTCGCCTCCGCAGCAGAGATCGAGATCATCTCAATACCGCCGAAGGAGAACATCACAACAGCCAGCGACAGCCATACCGACTGGAGACCGTTCGGCATGAAGCCGCCGTCATTGAAGAGGTTCGCGGTACCCACCGCGGCGTGGCCGGGCAGACCGAAGAAAATCAGGCACAGGCCCACCAGCAGGAAGGCAACAATCGAAATGACCTTAATTGAAGACAGGAAGAACTCCAGCATGCCGAAAGACTTCACACTGGTCAGGTTCAGCACAATCAGCGCCACACCAAACGCGGCAATACCCGCCCACAGCGGAAGCTGCGGCCACCAATAATTCAGGTAAGTCGCCACCGACACCAGCTCAACGCCAGCAATCAGAACAGTAGCCGTCCAGTATGCGATGCGAGTCAAAAAGCCCGCGAAGGGGCCCAGATAGCGGGTAGCAATAGTACCGAAACCGCCGCGGACAGGGTAGCGAACCGCCATTTCACCGGTTGCCGCGCCAATCACCGAAGCGAGCGCAGAACCAATAGCGTAGGTGAGAATGACCGCGGGACCAGCCATCGCAATGGCGGTGCCCGAACCCAAGAAGAGGCCCGTACCGAGCGCGGAACCCATCACGATCATGGTCATCTGTCCGTGAGACAGAGAACGCTTCAGGGTGCGCGATCCGGCGGTCCCCGCTGCAGCGTGGCTGCGGGTATCGTCGTTGTGGGACACGAAGGTGCCTTCCGTCAGTACGCCTTAGGGGCGTGATGTGCAATGTGTGCTCGCACCCGGCGTCTGCGGCTTCTAGCCTCGTTGATGGGTACGAATAGTTAACTATTCTACGGGCACACTCACACCGCTCAGAACAGCGCCTTCTAGGGTACAAAAGCGAAAAGGCACCGAACGGGGGTGCTCCCCCCATCCGGTGCCTTTTATGTTTTAGCCTCGCGAGGCTTTCACGCTATTTAGTGCTGTGCCACGCTGGTGTTCTCGTCGGCATGCATAGCGTCCAAATCGGGGCGCTTGTAGCCGCCCTGAACCTTCGACGAGATGGCGTAGCCAATAGAAATCAGCACGAAGAAGACGATGCCGACCATGATCGATTCCTGAACACCCGAGCCGGGCAGCATGAACATTGCCGCCAGGGTCGCCAGAACACCCGCCAGGGCAAGACCAGCGGTGACGCGGCCACCCAGCACGATGAAAGAGGAGGCGTCCTTCTGGTCTTTCTTGTACGCCTGGTAGGTCAGCAGAATCATGATCCACACAATCAGGATGCACAGGGTCACCAGCGCCATGAGCAGGGCAAAGATGTCGCCAATCTTGGCAACAGCCATCACGGTTGCCACGACAACGCCGGTGAAGGAGATGAGCAGAGCCACGACCGGTACGCCGCGCGAGGAGGTGCGGGCAGCCACTGCGGGAGCCATGCGGTCAGAGCCCAGGGCGTGCAGCAGGCGGGTTGCCGCATACAGGGAGGCGTTAGCGCCAGAGAGCGCAGCAACGAGCACCACAAAGTTCATGATGTCCGCTGCGAAGGGGATACCCAGTTCAGAGAAGACGAGCACGAACGGCGACTCGGTCAGCTCCGAGTTCTGTGCGGCGGTCTGCCAGGGCACCAGGCACAGAATAATTGCCATGGACACCACGTAGAAGGTGGACAGGCGCCAAATCATTGCCTTCACGCTGGTTGCCACCGAGCGTGCCGGGTCCTTCGCCTCCGCTGCGGAGAGGGAAATCATTTCCACACCGCCGAAGGAGAACATGACAACAGCCATCGAAATCCAGATGGATGCCGGGCCGTTAGGCAGGAAGCCGCCGTCATTCACGAGGTTTGCGGTACCCACCGCAGTGTGACCGGGCAGACCCACGAACACCAGCAGTACACCAATCACCATGAACACGATGACGGCAGAAACCTTAATCGAAGAGAGCAGGAACTCCAGGGCGCCGAAGGACTTCACGCTCACCAGGTTCAGCACCAGAATAATCGCACCGAAGAGAGCAACGAACACAGCCAGGGGAACGTCCGGGAACCAGTACGCCATGTAGTGGCCAACCGCCACCAGCTCAGCACCAGCCAGCGGCACGGTGCACGCCCAATACGCCCAGCGAGTCAGGTAGCCGCTAAAGGGGTTCAGGTATCGGCTCGCAATGGTGCCGAAACCGCCCTGGACGGGGTGACGCACGGACATTTCGCCCGCGCACGCAGCAATGGTTGCCGCAATCATCGAACCAATAGCGTAAGAGAGGATTGCGCTGGGGCCCGCAATTTTAATGGCGGAGGAGGAGCCCAGGAACAGGCCCGTACCCAGCGCCAAGCCCATCGCAATCATGGTCAACTGGCCGTGGGAGAGGGAACGATTCAACGAGTCGTTCTTCTCCGACTGCTCGGGGGTGTTCCCCTGCAGTTTAGACATAACGTATCTCTTTCTTAGACATGCTGTGTATTGAATAAAGCTGAAATGGCAATGCCGCCCGGTCGTTAGGCCGGGCGGCTCTGCACATCAGCTGTCAGGAGGTTAGCTTATGCCACGTACTCGAGTTCGTGACGTTTGAACCAACCAATGATCGGGTAGCTGATCGGCATGAGGATCACCTCGACCAGGCACTTGTAGATATAGCCGATCAGTACGTAGTTGATGAATGCTTCCATGGTGGAGATGCCGAGCACCGGTGCCGCAATGGAGCAGAAGATGACGGTATCGAGCAGCTCACCGACCAGGGTGGAGACGATCATGCGCAGCCACAGGAAACGGCCCTTGCTTGCCTTCTTCATTGCCACCATGACCCAGGCGTTCAGGGTCTGACCGAAGAGGTAACCGAGCAGGGAGCCCGCAAAAATCTGCCAAACCGGGCCGAGAACCTGCGCGAACGCCTCCTGGCCGGTGTAGAAGCTCGCAGCGGGCAGGTGCACGATCAGCAGGAAGCACAGGGCAGCAAAAGCGGCTGAGGCGAAGGAGGCCACAATCGCGCGGCGGGCACGCTTGAAGCCGTACACCTCAGAAAGAAGGTCGCCAATAACGTAGGCGAGAGGGAAAAGGAAGAAACCACCGTCGGTGACGATGGTGTTACCAATGAGGGGCAGTTCGAAGGGCAGCGGACCGAACTCCACGCCCTTGGTTGCACCAATATTCGAAATGATCAGGATGACGCAGGATGCGCCCAGCAGCAGATCAAAGTAGCCGCGGCGACCAGCCCAGGGCACCGTAACGGTGCTCGTCTGAGCCTTAGATTCGCTAACGGGTTTAGCCATTACTTTCCCCAAGTCTTTCTTCATGCGATGTGTTTCTTCACGTAAGGTACGAGCCCTCACGCGTGGTGGGTGAGCACGCTATGCAGGGCGCTACTCACCGGCTCGTCTGCCACCCGAGCCTATCTAATAGTACCTATATGCCGTGCCGGCGGCAGGTTTGTGGGCTTCGTTCAAGAGTGTGGACGCTATATCCGTCCGGCTATCCGGTGCGGGTGCCTGCGGACCCTCCTCATCCCGGCGGCAGTAGAACCCCCGCACCTACAATGGAGATATGAAGAGTCTGATCCGCAGAGTTCACCGTAGCGGAGCTCACCGTACCGGCGCTCACCATACCGGGCAGGTGGCGTCCCCGCTGGAGGCGGGGCGTGCGCTGCGTGCCTCGGTGCGCCGCTCGATTCGGGGCTCTATACGGCGAGCGCGGAGGCGGCGGCACCGTAACCAGCGGCGGCTGAGCGCGCATATTCCGCGTCTGCATCCGCTGGTCACCTATGCGGCGCAGGCTGTGCGCACCGGTCTTTCCCTGTTGGAGCCGATGTTTCTGGCTTCGTCTGAGCTGCTCGGCTACCGGTCGTTTACGCATCGCGGGCGCAATATCTACTATCGGGTCGACAACCTGCACCTTCTGTCCGAGTCTGAGTCTGCGCCCGGTGTGCTGTTCTATTTTGATGGCGACCATCTCTCCCGTGTGGGTAGCCGCCTGTTGCGCCGTGACTCCCCGTTGCGTACCGAGTTGGCGCAGGTGGCGGCTGAGTTCAACTTGCTGTCGGTGCCGGTGCTGTCGCCGGGTAGTTTGCGGGAGCCGCGGCTGGCCGATGGTGATTCTTATGCGCCTCCGCTGACCTATAACTGGTGGGTTCGTGCCCGCTCGAACGGCAGGATGGTTCGCGCCCTCATTGAGGAGATTGCCCTGGCGTACAAGGTGGATATGAGCCGCGTCTGGCTTGCGGGTTATTCGGGCGGTGCGGAGTTTCTCAGCTACGAGCTGTTGTCGCACGATATTGACTGGATTCGAGGAGGCGGCGCGACCTTCATCGGTGGAGGCGGTGCTGACGGCGTGCCGGTTCGGGTGCGTGAACGGGCTGCGCTGAATCCTTCTTCGCATGCGCATCTGTTGATGAGCTGGCATGTGGGTGTGCTGGATGGGCGTTCGCCGTCGGGTCGGTGGCGTATGGCGACGAGTTCTGAGGGGAGTTGGTCGGCGCGGATTGCGGTGCAGGAGGGTAGCGCGTTCTACGAGGGTTTGGGGGCGCGGACTTTGTTGCAGGTGACTCCGGGGCGTGGCCATACGGGGTATCCGATTGCGTCGTTGGTGGGTGCTGATTTGGCGGCGGCTACGCGTTTGGGCTTCTTGTAGTGCCGGTCGTTCTGTCATATTTGTGAAAATTCGCATGGATTGGGCAAATTTCTTGGTGACACATTCGATAAATTCGTCATTTGCTGACGATTTGGGGTAGAGTGTCACTATGCCCCGTATTTCTGCAGCAACCAACGCCGCCCAGCGCGAAAACACCAAGCGCGCCATCCTCAACTCCTTCGGCGAGATCCTCTACAACCGCGGCCTCTCCGGCCTGACCATGACCGACGTCGCCAAGAACGCCGGCATCGGCCGCACCGCGGTCTACAACTACTTTGCCGACATGGGCGAACTGCTGGTCGCCTACGCCCTGGACGAGACCGAACGCTTCCTCAACGAGCTGCGCGTCGGCCTGGAGGGTATCGAAAACCCGATTGACCAGCTCGCGGTCTACATTCGCTTGCAGATCAACGACCTGGCGCGCCGCCACCTGCCTCCGGGCCCTGCGATGCGCTCCATGCTCTCCCCCGAGTCCTACGCGAAGCTCGGCAAGCACGTTCACGAGCTACAGATGGTGCTCGCGCATATTCTTTCTGCCGCCATTGCCGAGAACTACATTCCGAAGAACGACATTCGCGAACTGGCGATGCTCGTGCACGGTTCCCTCTCTTCAAGCGCCGGTCGCGCCGAGGATGCACCGGATGAGGAAACCCGTGAGCGCCAGATTCTGAATACTATCCGTTTTATTCAGATGGGTCTGGGTGCACGTTTCGATGCCGAAGGTAACCCTGTTCGTCTGGACTCCGAGGAGTCTCTGCCTGAGCAGTCTCCGGTGCAGGAGGCAAACCTGAAGGTCGCTTCCTAATGGTTTAGCGGGCTGAATAGCGACATATAATGCCGCGGACCTGATGCTTCTCGCATCGGTCCGCGGCATTTTCTGTATTCGGGTGGGTTTTTACGCGCCGGGAAACAGTGCCGGGGAGATGGAGTCCAGGTCCAGTACGCGCGCGTACATGACGGCGCGGCAGTGCAGGGCGTTACGCAGTGCGCGGTGCACGCCGTCTTCGAGGTAGAGTTCGCCTCCCCATTTGACCACGTGCGGGAAGAGGTCGCCGTAGAAGGTGGAGTCTTCGGCGAGTAGGGTCTCGAGGTTGAGGGTTTTTTGGGTGGTGATGAGGGTGTCGAGGCGTACCTGCTGCGGCGGGATTCCTCCCCAGTCGGCGTGGGTCATGCCGTGCTGGGGGTAGGGGCGACTGTCGCCTACTTTTTTGAAGATCATGGTGGTGCTTTCTGCAGGTATGGGGCGCCTCGGCGGCACGTGTAACCGTGAGGTTCTGATGTAACCGTGGGGTTCTGAAGAAATAGTACCAAGGGGGTATAAAAAATCCCCGGTCTTAGAATCTAAGACCGGGGATCGGTGGCGGAGGATGGGGGATTTGAACCCCCGAGGGCTGTTAACCCAACACGCGTTCCAGGCGTGCGCCATAGGCCGCTAGGCGAATCCTCCAGCTATGTTTTCTACGCATTGCGTAGGCAACGAATAAAACTTTACTACGCTTTTGCGAAGCATGCAAGCCCTGGATGGGAAAAGTAACAGAAAGCACATTTATGGATGCTCGTGCCCCTGTTTTTGGGCGGAGCGCCAGCGGAGCGGGCACGCAGTGCATAGACGGGTGCATGACTATGTAGTTACCCGTTTTTTGGGTAAAAAAGACCTCCTACGCACCCGTCATAGCTCGAATACCCTTGCTACCTTCCGGTCCTGGGGGAGTTTTCCAAGATAACGCCACGTAAGAGGCAAGAACCAGTGTACCGGATTTTTGGGTTCTTGGGAATTCGGCGCGTCCGCGGTATTTCTGTGGGCGTACCTTGCCACCCGGGTAAGCGTCCATGGTAGGCGTCACGGTGGCGGTGGTGTGGTGGCGTGTTCACCGGTGACTGTCGGCCACTCGGGCCGGGGGTAAAGCGTCTAAAATGGTAGGGATTGTCCTATCCGCACCCCCGAGTTGAAGAGGTTGCCGTGAGCACTGCCCTTTATCGTCGTTATCGCCCCGAAACCTTTGCTGAGGTTATCGGGCAGGAGCACGTGACCGAACCTCTTATGGTCGCCTTGGAGAAGAACCGTGTGAATCACGCGTACCTGTTTTCGGGTCCGCGTGGTTGTGGTAAGACCACGTCGGCGCGTATTTTGGCGCGTTGCTTGAACTGTGCGCAGGGTCCGACTCCTACTCCGTGTGGTGTGTGCGATTCGTGCCGTGAGCTCTCGCGTGATGGTGGCGGTTCTCTTGACGTGATTGAGATGGATGCGGCGAGCCACGGCGGTGTGGATCATGCCCGTGATTTGCGTGAGCGCGCTACTTTGGCACCGGTCCGTGACCGTTACAAGATCTTCATTATTGATGAGGCGCATATGGTGACCCGTGAGGGTTTCAATGCGCTGCTGAAGATTGTGGAGGAGCCGCCGGAGCACGTGAAGTTTATCTTCGCGACGACTGAGCCGAATAAGGTGCTGGGTACGATTCGTTCGCGTACTCACCATTACCCGTTCCGTCTGGTTCCGCCGGAGGTTCTTCTGCCGTTCCTGCAGGGTCTGTGCGATCAGGAGCAGGTGCCGGTTGAACCGGGTGTGTTGCAGCTGGTGATTCGTGCTGGTGGCGGTTCGGTGCGTGATTCGCTGTCGATTCTTGATCAGCTGATGGCTGGTGCGTCTTCGCAGAACGGTATTGAGTATGACCGTGCGGTGGCGCTGCTGGGTTATACCCACGCGCAGCTTCTGGATGAGGTCATTGAGGCATTGGGTGCGAAGGATGCGCCGACTCTCTTTGGTGCGGTATCTCGTGTGGTGGCTACCGGTCAGGATCCTCGCCGTTTTGTGGAGGATCTGCTGGAGCGTCTGCGTGATTTGATTGTGGTGAAGGCTGTTCCACAGGCTGCCGGCCAGATTTTGCAGGGTGTTCCGCAGGATCAGTTGGAGCGTTTGGCTCAGCAGGCTCAGGCTTTGGGCGAGCGTGAGCTGACGGTTGCTGCGGGTACGGCGAATGAGACTCTGAATGGTATGACGGGTGCGGCGAATCCGCAGCTTCAGCTGGAGTTGCTGTGTGCTCGTCTGCTTCTGCCTGCTGTGGAGGGTTCTGCCGGTGGTGCGGAGGTTGCGGCGTTGGCTTCTCGCCTACAGGTTTTGGAGCGTCGCGTGGCTTCTGGTACTGCTAGTTCGGTTCCGGCGGAGGGCGGCATGTCTGCTGCTCGTGCGGCGGGTATGGTGGCGGCTGGCCTGACTCCTAAGACCCAGGCGCCTAAGACCCCGGCTCCTCAGATTCAGGCGCCTAATGCGCAGACTCCTAGCGCCCCTGCTCAGGAGGCGACTGCCCCGCATTCTGCCCCTCAGCAGGACAGTTCTCAGCATGCCAGCCCGAGTGCTCCCCCGCTGGCTGGCGCACCCCTTAGCGCCGCCCCCTTGGCACCGACCGCGCAGGCCCCTGCAACTCAGGCACCTGCAGCTTCGGCTGGCGCTCCCCTGGCGGGTAACGCCCCGGCGACACCGGATACCCCCGCTTCTTCTGTAGCTGATGCCGCTGCGGCGGGTACCCCCTCCGCACCTCTGAAGCTTAACCCGAACGATCCGCTGGCAGCGGTTCAGGGTAATTGGCGTGCCATTCTTAACCGAATGAGCGTTCCGGGTGCGGCGGAGCAGCTGATGAAGGTTCGCCCCGCCCGCATGGACGGCGCGACCCTGTACGTGAGCGCCGACATTGCGACTTTGCGCGCGGTCAAGGGCTTTGTGCCCGAGCTGACCGCCCGCGTGAGTGAGTTCCTGCGCCGTCAGGTGACCATTCACGCTCAGGTGGCGAAGCCCGGCGCACAGGTCAAACCTGCAGCGCCCGCGGCACAGCCTGCGGCTCCGGCGGCTCCCGCCCCGCAGGCGCCTCAGCCGCCCGTTCAGCAGACTCCCCCGTACCCCGCTCAGCCGGCGCCTCTGGCTGATGGTCCGCGCGGCGGTGAGGATGCGTGGCGTCGCCACGGTCAGCCGCTGACCGGTGCAAACACCCCCGAGTCCACGAGCGTGGATGCGCCCCTGGGCGCGTGGGAGGTTGCCCCGATTCCGCAGAGCGCCCCCGAGGAGGCACCTCAGCAGGTTGCCCCGGCTGCACCGGCTGCGCCGCTGGCTCCGGCTGGTCCGCTTGCGCCTGAGCCCCCGGTTACTCCACAGGTTCCGGCAGGTCAGCAGGTTCCGACTGCTCCGGCGGGCGGTTTTGGTGAGCGTGATTCCTTTGCTGCCTCCGGTAGTGGAGTTCCGCAGCAGGAGGGCGTTCCTGAACCCCAGCAAGCACAGGAACCCCCGTTCTCGCAGGAGCCTCCTCACGCGGAGGAACCTCCGTATGAGGAGGAGCCCCCTTTTGAGGATGAGCCTGCCTACACTGAACCGGTTGAGGCACCTGCTGCGGCCGCAATGCCGACTGCACCCGCAATGCCCGCTGAGCCTGTAGCACCGGCAGGTCCCCTCGTTACTCCGGTTGCCCCGGTGGGCGCCCTCGCACCGGCTGGTCCGTTGGCAGAGGTACCGCAGGCAGCTCCGGCCGATACTGCTCCGGCAAGCGATGAGAAGCCGGCATCGCAGGCTTCTAACGCACCTGCCACACCGACTCCTAGCGCACCGGTGGCACCGGCTCGCCCGGCACGCGCCGCATCCGATGAGGACTACGTCTCTGAGGATGATGAGAAGGTCGAAAACAGCACCTTCATCGGTCTGCGCGCTATCGAAAAAATTATTGGTGGCACCGTCATCGATGAACGCCCCCTGCACCAGCCCTAATCCGGGGTTGTAGGTGCCGCGCCCGCCATCGCACCGATGGCGGGCGCACTCATTCCAGCCGCATACTCGCTACGCGATACGCCCCTAAACTGTCAGGGGTTGGGTGCATACTCATAACGTCGCCCAAGAACAGCGCACCAACGCACCAGCACAACGCACCGCATCTGAAGGAGAAGCCATGTACGAGGGAGCAGTTCAAAACCTCATTGACGAGCTCGGCCGCCTGCCGGGTGTGGGCCCCAAGTCGGCTCAGCGCATCGCTTTTCACATTCTGAATGCGGATGCTGTCGATATGGCGCGCCTAGCCAACGCCATTTCCACGGTGAAGACCAGCGTCAGCTTCTGCGAGGAGTGCGGTAACGTCTCCGAGACGAAGCTGTGCACAATCTGCCGCGATGAGCGCCGCGACCCGTCCGTGCTGTGCGTGGTCGAAGAATCCAAGGATGTGGTGGCGATTGAGCGTACCCGTTCTTTCACCGGCCGCTACCATGTGCTCGGTGGTGCTATTAACCCGCTGGCGGGTGTGGGGCCTGAGCAGCTGCGTATTCGTGAGTTGGTGTCCCGCCTGGCGGATGAGCGTATCCAGGAGATTATTCTGGCGATGGACCCGAACCTTGAGGGCGAGGCGACCGCAACCTACCTCTCGCGCATGCTCGTGCCGCTGGGTGTGCGCCTATCGCGTCTGGCGTCGGGTCTTCCGGTCGGTGGCGATCTGGAGTACGCGGACGAGATTACCCTGGGCCGCGCGCTGGAGGGCCGCCGCGTCATTAGCGAGGGCACGGCGGTGGCTCATACTGCCGCCGAGGATTTTGAGCGTGTGAACCGCGAGGAGGAGCAGGAGCGTGAGCAGGCGGCTCAGGTTCAGGCTCAGGAGGCGAAGCAGAGTCGTCGCCGCTGGAATTCGAGCATGTTTGATGACCTGGATTCTGAAGATTCTGCCGGCTCCCGCACGGAGGCGCCCGCCGCTGAGGGTGTGCAGGGCACGGTGGATGAGCAGCTGATTGAGCAGGTTCTGCAGGAGGCTGAGAAATCAGGCGACAAGGAATCCGGTAACGAGGAATCCCGCCGTGAGGGCTCCCCCACCGATTCCGATGCGGGCTCTACACTTGAATCCGCAGAAGCAGAAGCAACCCCCGACCTGGGTGAAGACTCCGGCGAGGAGGCTCCGGCGAGCGCCGCCTCCGAACCGGTTGAGGCACCCGTAGCCGAGCAGGCAGATGATGCGCCGGAGGTGTTCCGCACCCCGGACTATGAGGAGAAGATCCGCTCGATTCAGAACGCCCCGTTGCGCACCCCGAAGCCGGATGTTCCGCCGTTGCCGGGTGTCACGTACGTGAACCCGTGGACCTAAAAACTAGCCTCCGCGGGCGTGCTGTGCCCGCCTCAGCATCCCGCGTCACCACCGCGTAATACTACGTAATATTTCACGGGGCAATACATACGGGTGCACAGTTCGCCGCTTGCACTGAACGCCGTCTACTATAAATGAGGAGCCGGCGTCTGCCGGTGGCACACAAGTAACTGACCTGGAGAATTCTATGAGCCTGATCGTCCAAAAGTTCGGCGGTTCCTCCGTAGCGGATGCGGAGGGTATTAAGCGCGTTGCCCGCCGCATCGTGGACACTCAGAAGGCAGGTAACGATGTGGTCGTCGTGGTGTCCGCTATGGGTGACACCACCGATGAGCTGCTCGACCTTGCCGCAGAGGTCACCAGCAATGTCACTCCTTCCCGTGAGCTGGACATGCTGCTGACTGCCGGTGAACGCATTTCGACTGCCATCCTGTCGATGGCTGTTAACGACCTGGGTGCTAAGGCCCAGTCTTTCACCGGTTCTCAGGCTGGCATGATTACCGACGGCGTGCACGGTTCTGCACGTCTGGTGGAGGTCAACCCGGAGCGTATCCGTGAGTCGATTGAAGCTGGCAATATTGCGATTGTTGCTGGTTTCCAGGGTGTTCACCGTCAGAGCGGTGATATTACGACTCTGGGTCGTGGCGGTTCTGATACGACCGCTGTTGCTCTGGCTGCTGCTCTGAAGGCTGATGTGTGCGAGATTTACTCGGATGTGGACGGCGTGTTCACTGCCGACCCGCGTATCGTTCCGACCGCGCATAAGCTGGATACTGTCACCAGTGAAGAGATGCTGGAGATGGCGGCGAACGGTGCGAAGATTCTGCACCTGCGCTGTGTCGAGTATGCTCGCCGTTTTAATTTGAAGCTTCACGTGCGTTCTTCGTTCTCGAACCTTGAAGGCACCATTGTAATCCCGGAGGACTCCGCGGAACTGACCCCCACCCATCTGAAGGAGATTCCCTTGGAACAGCCCCTGATTTCTGGTGTTGCACACGATCGTAGCCAGGCGAAGATTACCGTTGTTGGTGTTCCGGATGTTCCCGGTTCGGCAGCGAAGGTGTTCGGTCTGCTCAACGAGGCGAAGGTTAACCTGGACATGATTGTTCAGAACGTGCCGACTGACCGCCCGAACGTGACCGATATTTCCTTCACTCTGGATCAGGCTCAGGGCGATGCTGCGCTGAAGGCGCTGAAGGCTGCGCAGGCTGAGCTGGGCTTCCAGGAGGTTATTTACAACGAGTCTGTGGGTAAGCTATCGCTGGTTGGCGCGGGCATGAAGACTAACCCGGGTGTTTCGTTCACTTTCTTCGATGCGCTGTCGACTGCTGGCGTGAACATTGACATGATTTCGACGTCTGAGATTCGTATTTCGGTGATTACTGAGCTGAGCAAGCTGGATGAGGCTGTTCGTGCGGTGCACACTGCGTTCGGTCTGGATGCTGAGGGTGAGGCTACTGTTTACGGTGGTACTGGCCGCTAGGGTTTAGCTCGTTTGTGAGCTGTACGCTTCGGGAGGGGCGGTGCTGGTTTGATCCGGCGCCGCCCCTCCCTTTTGTCTGTGTATTTGTGGGCGTGCGGGTGCTCTACCCTAGAAGCATGAGTAGTGTTGTTTTTTCCCAGGTGATGGATGCCCGCCAATGGCGTGCCGCAGAGGCAGCACATGAGGCGTGTGCCGGCCGCTACGCCGACCCGTTTGCGCAGCGTCGCGCCCGCCACGAAGTGCACCCCGTGGAAGACTTCCTCTTCACCTACTACACACTCAAGCCCGGCCAGTTCAAGCGCTGGCATCCCGGCGCCGGTGTCATTCTGCTGGATGCGCCCGAGCGCGCCTCCTGGCGTTTCTACCGACCCGCAACCGAGCAGGAGCTCCTTGACGCAGGCTGCACCCCCGAGGTTGCGCGTGCCCAGGCGGACGCCGCATCCGCCGTCACGGTGGACGTCACCGATTTTGTGGAGCGCCGCGCTACCGCCCTCGCCTTCACCCACGAGATCCTGCGCAACACCGCGGCAAAGAAGGGTCAGTTTGGTTGCTTCGGCATGCACGAGTGGGCGATGGCGTACAAGTCGGTGGAGAACAATATCCGCCACGACTACCTGGAACTGCGCCTGGGTGCGGAGGGTACGGACCGCGTGGTGGAGGAGCACCGCATCCGTTGCTCGCACTTTGATGCGTTCCGTTTCTTCATGCCGCAGGCTGCGCCGATGAACGAGCTGCAGCCGACCCGCGAGACGCAGCGCGTGCTGGAGCAGCCCGCGTGCCTGCACGCGAATATGGACGTGTACAAATGGGCGTATAAGCTGCTTCCGCTGGTTGATTCGACTCTGGTCATGGATTGTTTCGACCTGGCGTGGGATGCGCGCGAACTGGATATGCGCGCAGCCCCCTACGATATTCGCGACTGGGGATACGAACCGATTCCGGTGGAGACGACCGAGGGTAAGGCTGAGTACGTGCGGATTCAGCGTGAGCTGTCGGAGCGTTCGATTGAGCTGCGTGAGCGCCTGTTGCAGGTGTGCGAGCGCTACCTGCCGCCGCTGATTAGTGAGTAGGCTGTGCGGTGAGTAGCTGGTTGGTGGCGCGGGCTGATTGCGTTTTTGGCGCTGTGGCCTGTGGGTTTGGTGCCCAGTGCGTGAGAAAAGGGTGACTTGGGGCTCTCTATTTGGTAATTGGTGGTCTCGTCATCTCACTTTCCGCTGTACTGGGGTAGAATGAGATACGGCTCATACAGAACCCACGCACCCAAGGAGTGCCCACACATGGCCCGTATTGTTGTTGATGTTATGCTCAAGCCCGAAATTCTTGACCCGCAGGGTAAGGCTATTTCTCACGAGCTGCCCCGTATCGGCGTTGATTCCTTCGTTGATGTTCGCCAGGGTAAGCGCTTCGAGCTGACCGTCGAGGGTGAGGCAACCGAGGAGCACCTCGCGGCTGCCCGCAAGGCTGCTGAAGAGTTGCTCTCGAACCCCGTCATCGAAGACGTTGTGAACGTTTCGGTTCTGGAGGACTAATACCTATGGCAGAGTCCCTCGCACCCACTGAAGTCCCCCTGGTTGGCGACTTCTCTAGCTATTCCCCGAACCCCGCTTTCGCTGACGCACGCGTTGGCGTGGTGACTTTCCCTGGCACCCTGGATGACCGTGACGCTGCGCGTGCTGTCCGTCTGGCTGGCGGTACCGTCGTTGAGCTGTGGCACGACGACGCTGATTTGAAGAACGTTGATGCCGTCATTATTCCTGGCGGTTTCTCCTACGGTGACTACCTGCGTGCTGGCGCTATTGCTGCGAAGGCTCCCGTGATGCGTTCGGTGATTGATGCCGCTAACGCTGCTGGTACCTCCGGTTCCGCTCCCCTGCCTGTTCTGGGTATTTGCAATGGTTTCCAGATTCTGACTGAGTCTCACCTGCTGCCCGGTTCGATGATTAAGAACGATCACCGCAAGTTCATTTGCCGTGACCAGGTTCTGCGCATTGAGAATAACTCCACCTCCTGGACGAGCGATTACGCTACTGGCCAGGAGATTGTTGTCCCTCTGAAGAACCAGGACGGTCAGTATGTTGCTGACCCGAAGACTCTGGAAGCGCTGGAGGCTGAGGGTCGCGTGGTGTTCCGCTACGTTGGTTTCAACCCGAACGGTTCCCGTAATGACATTGCTGGTATCAGCAATGAGCGCGGTAACGTGGTCGGTCTGATGCCGCACCCGGAGCACGCTGTGGAGCCTGGCTTCGGTCCTTCCTCTTCCGGTTTTGGTGAGGTTTCTCTGCGCGGTGGCGCCGATGGTCTCGGCGTGTTCACCTCCGTTCTTGCCAACCTGATTAACGCCCGCTAACGCACGACAAGGATTCTAAGAAGTTATGAGCGAAAAGCAGTTTAACCTCGACACCGTCGAGCACGCGGCGGCAACCCCGGACACCGAACTCCCCTGGGCTGAACTGGGTCTGAAGGAGAACGAGTTCGAGGACATTAAGGAGATTCTTGGTCGCCGTCCTACCGCGGCTGAGCTGGCAATGTACTCGGTCATGTGGTCCGAGCACTGCTCCTACAAGTCTTCTAAGGTTCATCTGAAGCAGTTCGGTGCGAAGGTCACCGATGAGATGAAGAAGGACCTGATGGTCGGTATCGGTGAGAACGCCGGTGTGACCGATATTGGTGACGGCTGGGCTGTTACCTTCAAGATTGAGTCCCACAACCACCCCTCGTACGTGGAGCCCTACCAGGGTGCTGCGACCGGTGTGGGCGGTATTGTGCGTGACATTATTTCCATGGGTGCACGCCCGATTGCTGTGATGGATCCGCTGCGTTTCGGCGCGATTGATCACCCGGACACCGCCCGTGTTATTGGCGGCGTGGTTGCCGGTATTGGTGGTTACGGTAACTCCCTGGGTCTGCCGAACATCGGCGGCGAGGTTGAGTTCGATTCCTGCTACCAGGCAAACCCGCTGGTCAACGCACTGGCTGTGGGCATTATGCGTCACGAGGACATCCGCCTGGCGAACGCATCGGGCGTGGGCAACAAGGTTGTCCTCTTCGGTGCACGCACCGGTGGCGACGGCATCGGCGGTGCGTCGGTGCTGGCGTCCGAGTCTTTCGATGACACCAAGCCCTCGAAGCGTCCTGCCGTTCAGGTGGGCGACCCCTTCGCTGAGAAGGTTCTGATTGAGTGCTGCCTGGAGCTGTTCAAGGGCTCCGTGGTTGAGGGTATTCAGGATCTGGGTGCTGCGGGTATTTCCTGTGCAACCAGCGAGCTGGCTTCTAACGGTGAGGGCGGCATGCACGTCGACCTGACCAAGGTTCTGCTGCGTGACCCCACCCTGACCCCCGGCGAGATTCTGATGTCTGAGTCTCAGGAACGCATGATGGCTGTTGTCTCCCCCGAGAACGTGGAGCGCTTCGAAGCAATCATGAACAAGTGGGGCGTGGAGTACTCCTTCCTCGGTGAGGTCACCAACTCTGGCCGCCTGGTCATCGAGTGGGACGGCGAGGTCATCGTGGATGTTGACCCCCGCACCGTTGCGCACGACGGCCCGACCTACGAGCGTCCTTACGCACGCCCCGAGTGGCAGGATGACGTTCAGGCTAACCACTTCACCGGTTCGGCTGCCGACGATTCCCGCCCGCGCGGTAAGGAGCTGGGCGAGGCAATCAAGGCGTTCATGGCGTCCCCGAACATGTGCTCCAAGTCCTGGATCACCAACCAGTACGACCGCTACGTTCAGGGCAACACCGCCCTGTCCATGCCGGACGACGGCGGCGTGGTGCGCGTGGACGAGAACACCAACCTCGGTGTTGCTCTGGCGACCGACGCCTCCCCGCGTTTCACCTACTTGGATCCGTACGAGGGTGCTCGCGCGTCCTTGGCTGAGGCGTACCGTAACGTTGCGACCGTTGGTGCACGCCCCGTAGCTGTGTCTGACTGCCTGAACTTCGGTTCTCCCGAGGATCCGGACGTCATGTGGCAGTTCGCTGAGGCTGTTCGCGGCCTGGCTGATGGCTGCATGGAGCTGGGTGTTCCGGTGACCGGCGGTAACGTGTCCCTGTACAACCAGACCGGTGGTAAGGCTATTAACCCGACCCCCGTGGTGGCGATGATGGGCGTGATGGATGACGTCACCCGCCGCACCCCGTCGGGTTGGGCTCCTGAGCATGACGGTCAGGCTATCTACCTGCTGGGTACCACTCGCGATGAGCTGGACGGCTCCGAGTGGGCTCGCTTCAAGGGTCACCTGGGCGGTCAGCCGCCGAAGGTTGATCTGGCTCTGGAGCGTCAGCTGGGTGACATGCTGGTGAACATGTCTCGTGACGGCATGATTGATGCCGCGCACGACGTGTCTGCTGGTGGTCTGGCTGCTGCTCTGTCGGAGGCTTGCCTGCGTTTCAACACCGGTGCCCGCATTGGTCTGGGTGAGGTTGCTGAGCGTGACGGCGTGGACCTGTTCACCCTGCTGTTCTCGGAGTCCCTGGGCCGTGTTGTGGTTTCGGTTCCGCGTTCTGAGGAGGTGCGCTTCAAAGATATGTGCACCGCTCGCCAGTTCCCCTTCGCACGTATTGGTGTGGTGGATGCTGAGTCGAACGCTCTGGACTTCCAGGATGAGGTTTCCATTGACCTGGATGAGCTGCGTGCAGCTCACGAGGGTACTCTCGCTTCTTACTTCGGTGAGGTTGCGAAGGGCTAGTTTTCGACTAGTTTGAGACTAACGCCGAAAGGGGCGGATGCTTGTGAAAGCATCCGCCCCTTTTGTTATGCCCGCTGGCTTGTGCCAGCGAACTTGTGCCTTGAGTGTTTAGGCGTTGAGCGTTGAGGTGTTCGGTGTTTATGCCTCGGCGACCTTGCGGCCCAGCTGTGCGAACAGCGAGGCGTTGATGCGGAAGCCTTCGATGCATTCTTCGATGAGGGCTTCGCGCTGTTCGTCGGTCAGGGGTGCGTTGTCGAGCAGTTCGCGGTAGCCGTCCTTGAAGACCTTGGGCTTGGGCAGTTCGGTGAAGCGGTACATGCTCAGTGCTTCTGCGGGGATGCCGTAGTGGCGGGTGACGAGCGCTGCGACTGCCTGGCCGCCGGAGAGGTCGCCGAGGTAGCGCAGGTAGTGGTGTGCGAGGTAGCGTTCGGGGGAGTTGATGGTGGCGCGGATGCGCTCTACGTATTCTGCGGTTGCGGGCAGGGGCGCGTCGATGTCACCTTCCTGGCCGAGTGCGCGGATGTCTGCGCGGATGTATTCTGCTCGGTCGAGGCCGGGGTGGGTGAAGGGTTCGGTGATGGGGCTGGGTTCTGCGCGGTAGTGTTCGGAGACTGCTTCGAGTGCTTCGTAGATGTGCACGTACTGGTTGATGAGGCGCAGGTATGCCTCGGTGTTGAGGGAGCCGCCCATGAGGTCTTCCATGAAGGTGGAGTGTTCGGCGTTGTCATGGACATGTTTGGTGCTTTCCTTCAGGCGTGCGGAGAAGCGTTCCTGGGTGGTTTCGGGGGCGGTCACAGTCATGGTGAGTTCCTAAAGTGGCTTGTGGGTGAACAATAAATGTTTTAGTGACACGATGTCACCAAAACCTGTTAATGACATATTGTCACCAAAAACCGGTTTTGGCAATAGCTCTCACAAAAAATTTGCTAAGGTAAACCTCATACACAAGTCACCCTAGGCATTAAGTTACACAAACATAGGCTAATAGGGCTAGACTTGATACGAACACCACAATCACAGAATCCAAGGAGACACCGAATGTCTACCCCCTCTCTCACCAAGCGCACTTGGGCGTTCTTGGCTTCAGCAACCATCGGTCTCAGCGGCGTCGCTGGCGTACCCGTAGCCTTCGCAGCTGAAACCAACTCCCACGTCAGCGCCGGTGAGGTAACCGCAGCTTCAGAGCAGAGCCTGCAGGACGTCACCGTCAACTGGGGCCTGAAGAAGTCCTTCCGCTCCTACATCAACGGCGCCTTCTCCCAGGGCTCCCAGGAACTGACCGGCGTCACCACCAACGAAGACGGCTCCTACCACTTCACCTCCGCCAAAGGCACCGTAGCTAACGGCGAATACTCGGTCACCTTCACCGGCTCCTCGATTCACTACACCGCTCACCACGGTCTGCTGGAAGTCATCATCTCCGACCTCTCCGTCACCATTAAGGACGGCGTGGGCACCGTGCGCGCCAACGTTCAGTCGCGCCCCTACAACGGCAACACCACCCCGAACGACCTGGTCGAAACCAAGAACATGACCCTCGGCACTTTCAACGCCTCCGGTCTGAAGGTTGAGGGTAACACCATCACCCTGCCCAGCGTTGACGAGGAAAACGGCACCCGCGTCAAGCTTTCCGAAGAGGCAACCGGCGCCTTCGCGGGCTTCTACAAGGCAGGTCAGGAGCTGGATGCACTCGGCTTCTCCGCAACCATCGTGACCAAGGAAGCACCCGCGCCGAGCCCTGAGCCCAGCACTGAACCCAGCGCCGAGCCGAGTGCTGCGCCGACCGCAGAGCCTTCCTCCGCACCGACCAGCGAGGCACCCAAGCCCGCAGAGCCCACTTCTGCAGCACCGAGCGCAGCTCCCACCTCCACAGCTCCCTCCTCCCCCGCCGCAACCACCGAGCCCAAGCGTGAAGAAAAGGTCACCGGCAACGTCGTCGAGTCCGGCACCCTCAGCTGGGATATCCGCGAGTCCTTCCTGAAGTACCTGACCGGCTTCGCGCACGGCTCCGTGAACGTTGAGGGCATGGAGAAGACCGCGGCTGGCGGCTTCAAGTACACTCAGGCATCCGGCGTGTACAACCCCGAGACCAAGACCGGTCAGATCAACTTCGCGGGCACCGCAGAGTTCACCGGCCACAACGGTCAGCTCAAGAGCACCATCAAGAACATGCGCCTGGTCGTCGTCAACGGCAAGGGCACCCTGGTTGCTGACGTTGACGCGCTGACCCGCGACGGCAAGTCCGTTTCTAAGACCGGCCTGGCTATCGCCGAGGTGGACCTCTCCGGCGCGAGCGTGAAGGACGGCGTCTTCTCCGCACAGAACGCAGCAGTCGCGCTCACCGCTGAAGGTTCCGACGTGCTCTTCGCCGGCCAGTACCGCGGTGCCGACAACGCCATGGCACCGCTGAGCTTCTCCGTAAAGCTCAGCGAGCAGACCGCGGAGAACACCGTTGAGGTTCCCCGCGTCTCTGAGAGCAAGTCCTCCGATAACAAGGGTTCTGAGAACGGCTCCTCCGATAACAGCTCCTCGAACGCCTCCGGTAACTCCGGCGCTAACGGCTCCGGTTCTAATGGTTCGGCAGGCACCTCCGGCAGCATTTCTAACGGCGGTTTCTCCTCGAACAGTTCTGTCAGCAACAACCCGGCACAGCCTGTCTGCGTACCCGTCACCCGCACCCGCGAGGTGCAGGAGCAGGGCGCATCCGACGGCACCATTAAGAGCGCAAACCTTGGCTGGGGCGTGCGTGATTCCTTCCGCAACTACGTGCGCGGCGGCATCGCGAACGGTAGCTGGGAGCTGAACGGCACCTCCTACTCTTCGGATGCGTTCAACTGGTCTAACGGCACCGGCACCTTCAAGGGCGGTAAGGGTTCCATCTCCTTCAGCGGTTCGGTTCGTTTCACCGGTCACCACGGCATTCTGGACACCACCATTGCGAACCCGCGCCTTGAGATTAACGGTAATTCCGGCACTCTCTACGCGACCATGAACAGCAATGACCCCTCCGGCAAGGCAACTAACTACGGTGAGGTGGCACTGCTGAAGGTGGATCTTTCGGGTCTGCAGAGCTCCGCTGACGCTGTGAGCGTCAACGGTGCGGCAACCACCCTGACCGCTGAGGGCGCGAAGGCGTTTGCTGGCTTCTACGACGCCGGTAAGGACATGGCTCCGCTGAGCTTCTCCGCGGCGATTAACGGCGCGAAGACCACCACCAAGACCGTGTCCGAGACCGTCTACGAGGGTGAGGGTTGCGACCCGGTCACCGGCAAGCCTCTGGCTTCCACCGGCGCCTCCGGTGTTGAGGGCACCCTGGTTGCAGGCTTCATCGCTGTTGCAGCCGGCGCGGGTACCGTCATGTACACTCGCCGCCGCAAGAAGGCATAACGGCACCTCACGAGGATGCCCACGCTGTCGGCTTGCCCGTGAGACTCAACCATAAGGTTCACCGGTGAGCCGACACGGCCCATGCGGGGGTGCAGATTTTCGTTGCACCCCCGCTTCAGGTGCCAGGTTTTACCCCGGCGCCTACCCCAGTTTTTCTAGCTCCCTTTTTCTGTGAGACGACGATGTTTTCTTCCCTTTCTTCTTCTGCCCTGAACCGCCGCGATGCAGTGAAGTATACGGCGTTCTCCATCACTTCCGCGTTCCTGCTGAGCTCTTGCGGTGTGGGTACTCATAACCCTGCCGCTTCTTCAAGTACTTCGCAGGCTGTGGTGGATGAGCAGAGCACCCGCACCGTTTTGGAGAACCTTGCCGATCAGCTGCGTTCTTCTATTGCCCCAGATCAGAAGGCTCTGCGCGGCCCCAATAGCGCCGCGGATACCCCCGAAATTCAGCCGATGGTCGATACCCCCACTCCGGCTTTCCCCGTGACGTTCAAGGATTTCAACGGCACTGAGGTGACCGTTAAGTCCGCTGACCGTGTGCTGGCACTGGACCTGTACGGCACTCTGGCTCAGCAGATGATTGCGCTGGGCCTGGGCGGTCGTCTGGTTGGCCGTGTCACCTCCTCGACGGAGCAGTCGCTGGCTCACCTGCCGCTGGTGACCCAGAACGGTCACGACCTGAACGCTGAGGCGATTCTGGCGACCTCCCCGGACCTGGTGCTGTGGGATAAGAGCAACGGCCCGATTGAGATTGTGGATCAGCTGCGCGCAGCGGGCGTGACCGTGGTGGTCTTCGATCATGAGCGTCGTATGGATAAGATCATTCCGCAGCTCAAGGCTGTTTCGCAGGCACTGGGTGTTCCGGAGGCGGGCGAGCAGGTTGCTACCCGCGTGCAGCAGGACCTGGATTATGCCCTGCAGGTGCTCAAGGACGTCGCCCCGAAGGGTACACAGCAGGTGTCGTTCGCGTTCCTGTACGTGCGCGGTACCGCTGGCGTGTTCTTCGTGCTCGGCAAGGGTTCGGGCGCTGACGATTTGATTCAGGCTATTGGCGGCAAGGATGTGGCGTCTGAGCAGAACGCGACGAATATTATTCCGGCGACCAGTGAGGCGCTGGTGAAGCTGAACCCGGATGTCATTCTGACCATGAGCGGCGGCATTAAGTCCACCGGCGGTTTGGATGGTTTCTTGGCTCGCCCGGGTGTGGGTGAGACGACTGCTGGTAAGAATAAGCGCATTATTGATATGGGCGACGGCCAGATTCTGTCCTATGGCCCGAATACTCCGGCGGTGTTGCTCTCGCTGGCTAAGGCTGCGTACTCGACTCCTGCGGGGGCCCAGTAGTGGCTGCCGTGAAGAGTGCTACGGGTGCGCGGGATTATCGCGCTTCGCGTCGGCGTCGTGCCGGTCTGACGTTTACGTTTTTGGCGGTGGCGCTGTGCGTTGTGATGGTGCTGTCTGCGGGTTTGGGTCAGTACAATATCCCGATTGATCAGGTGGTTGCTTCTGTGGGCCGCCGCCTGGGCCTGGCACCGGAGAACCCGGCGATGCAGCTGGCGGATAGCACTCTGTGGAATATCCGTTTCCCGCGTGTGCTGTTGGGCGTGCTGGCGGGCGCCGCTTTGGGTACCTCCGGCGCGGTGATGCAGTCGGTGTTTGGTAACCCGTTGGCTGAGCCGGGCGTGATTGGTGTTTCCTCAGGTGCGGCGGTTGGCGCGTGTTTGTCGATTGTGTTGAACCTGCAGTTCTTCGGTATTTTCACGACTCCTGCATTCGCGTTTGTGGGTGCGTTGGCGGCTACTGCGCTGGTGTATTTCCTGTCGCGTTCTTCGGGTCGTGCGAAGGTCCTGTCGATGATTTTGACGGGTATTGCGGTGACTGCGGTGGCGAATGCGATTATTGCGTTCCTCATGTTTATTGCTGATACGACGAGCCGCGATCAGATTGTGTTCTGGCAGATGGGTTCGCTGAACGGTTCCACATGGAAGGCTGTGGCGAGCGTGTGGCCGGTTATTCTGATTGGCTTGGTGGCGTGTTTTGTGATGGCTTCTTCGCTGGATGTTCTGGCGTTGGGTGAGCGTGCGGCGCAGCATTCGGGTGTGAACGTGGAGCGCCTGCGTGCGGTGTCTATTGCGGCGACGGCTTTGTTGACGGGTGCTGCGGTGGCGTATGCGGGCATTATTGCGTTTATTGGTCTGATTATTCCTCACCTGTTGCGCATGATTTTGGGTCCGTCGAATCGTGTGTTGTTGCCGGCTTCGGCATTGGGCGGCGCGCTGTTGATTGCGCTGTCTGATTTGGGTGCGCGTACGCTGGTACCTTTTGCTGATTTGCCGATTGGTATTTTTACGGCTTTGGTGGGCGGCCCGACGTTCTTCGTGTTGTTGCGTCGTTCCCTGGGTCAGGGCGGAGGTGCTTCGTGAGTGAATTGTTGAGCCTGTCCGGTGTGTGTTTTAACGCTGGTGGGCGTCAGATTTTGAATGATGTGTCTTTGTCTGTTGCTGCGGGCGAGGTTGTGTCGCTGATTGGCCCTAATGGTGCCGGTAAGTCGACTCTGTTGGGTGTGATTGCTGGTGATATTGCCCCCAGTGGCGGTGAGATTCTGTTGGATGGCGCCCCTCTGGGTTCAATTCCTGCCCGTCAGATGGCGCGTCAGCGTGCGATGCTGTTGCAGAAGTTGAATGTGGCGTTTTCGTACACGGTGCATGAGGTGGTTCAGATGGGCCGCACCCCGTGGAAGGGCACGGAGCGCGCTGAAGAGAATGACGCAGTGGTTGCTTCGATGATGGAGCGTACGTCGGTGACTCATTTGTCGGATCGCGATATTACGACTCTGTCCGGTGGTGAGAGTGGCCGTGCGCATTTGGCGCGTGTGTTCGCTCAGCAGACCCCGCTGATTCTTTTGGATGAGCCGACTGCGGCGTTGGATATTACGCATCAGGAGCAGACGTTGCGGGTGAGCCGAGAGTTGGCTGCTGAGGGTGCTGCGGTGTTGACGGTGCTTCATGACTTGGATGTGGCGGCTGCGTATTCTGACCGTATGGTGTTGTTGCGTGGTGGTGAGGTGGTTGCTTCGGGCGCCCCTGAGCAGGTGTGTTCGGCGGAGTTGTTGTCTGAGGTGTATCAGCATCCGATTGAGGTGTTGAGGCATCCGGTGACGAATCGTTTGTTGATTCTGCCGGAGCGTTGATTCTGCTGACGCGCTGATTTTATGGGGCGTTAGCGAACCATCCCGCAAACACTTTCCACCTCAAAATATGCCAGTATTCGCATATATTAAATCTCCGTTCTGGAATGGCTGTAAATATTAGTTCATTACAGGGCGGAGATTATCTTTATCCCCTCCTGCACGGATACACTGAAAGGTAATGTCCGCAATACTGAACTCTATTCAGTTCAGCATTCCATCCATTCGAGAAAGAGACCCCCGCATGGATCCTCAGCAGAAAACGGCAGCGCCTGCCGTTGCCGGCTACATTCCCGAATATTCTGAAACACCGCATAGCGGATCTTTCGATATTGCCCAGCACGGTTTGAGCAGCGATGATGTTGCTCGCCTGACTGCTGAGGGTAGGGTCAATACCCAGAATAATAAGTCTTCTCGCACGCTGTGGAGCATTATGCGTGCGCACCTGTTCACGGTCTTCAACTTTGTGTTGGGTGCCTGTGGTGCCGTGGTAATCATGTACCAGCGTTGGGCTGATCTGCTCTTCCTGGCGGCTGTTATCGCTAACGTGGTGATTGGTTTTGTGCAGGAGTACAAGGCGAAGCTTGAGCTGGATCGCATCTCCCTGCTGGACCGCTCCCCCGCTACTGCCGTGCGTGACGGTAAGAGCGTTGAGGTTCCGATGGAGCAGCTGGTTGAGGGTGACGTTGTCATCCTCAAGCGCGGCGATCAGGTTCCGGCGGATGCTGTTGTGCTCACCTCCGATTCTTTGGAGCTGGACGAGTCCCTGCTGACCGGTGAGAACGACCCGATTGCTAAGCGCCCCGGCGATATGGTGCTGTCGGCATCGAGTGTATTGGGTGGTACCGGCCGCGTCCTGCTCTCTCACGTGGGTGCGAATTCTCGTGCAAGCAAGATTTCTGATGAGGCGCGTCAGTTCTCGCGTATTCAGTCTGAGCTTCGTGATGCACTGAACCGTGTGGTCCGCTGGATTACGGTGGGTCTTGCGGTCATTATTCCTGTGGTGTCGTGGGGTCAGATTCAGGCCGCTGGCGGCCTGGAGACCGTGCAGCAGAACCACCTGTGGGAGCAGGTTTCTATTGCGGTGGTGTCTTCGGTTGCTTCGATGATTCCGCAGGGCCTGGCACTGATGACTACTCTGGCGTTTGCGGCGGCGGCTGTGGCGCTGGGTCGTAAACACAACATCCTGGTGCAGGAGCAGCCTGCGGTTGAGGTTCTGGCTCGTGTGGACGTGGTCTGCTTCGATAAGACCGGCACTCTCACCGAGGGTGGCGTGATTTTTGATTCGGTGCGCCCGCTGGACACCGTTGCTGAGGCTGAGGGCCCCGATGCTGACTCGGCTGAGCACACTTCCTGGCGTGCTTCTCTGCCCGCCGGTTGGAATGAGGCGCTGGCGTGGTTCGGTCACGATGAGAACGCGAACCCGACTGCGGCGGCTCTGACCGGCGGTTTCCCGGATGCTTCCTCGGCTTCGGTGAGCGGTATTGTGCCGTTCTCGTCGGCGCTGCGTTTTAGCGCGATTGAGTTTAAGGATTCGGGTGCTTGGCTTCTGGGTGCTCCGGAGGCACTTCTCGCCAAGGGCACCGCTGAGCGTGAGCGTGCCGCTGAGCTGGCGGCGCTGGGTCTGCGCACGATGGTTTTGGCGCATGCTTCTGCGGTGGTTCGCAATGAGAAGGATGAGCCAATCCAGAAGATCCCGTCGGATGCTGCCCCGGTTCTGTTCGTGATTTTCCGTGAGAATGTGCGTGCGGATGCGCCTGAAATTGTGGAGTATTTCCACCGTCAGGGTGTGACTCTGAAGGTCTTCTCGGGTGATAACCCGTTCACTGTAGCTGCGGCTGCGAAGACTGCGGGCATGGATACGTCTGCGGGCGCGGTTGATGCGTCGACTCTGCCTGAGGACGGTCCGGAGCTTGCTGAGGCTGCGGTTACTCACAATATTTTCGGTCGTGTGTCGCCCGAGCAGAAGAAGAACATGGTGATTGCTCTGAAGGAGCGCGGCCATGTGGTGGCGATGACCGGTGACGGCATTAATGACGCTCTGGCGCTTAAGCATGCAAGCTTGGGTATTGCGATGGGTAACGCTGCTCCGGCGACGAAGGCTGTTTCTCGCCTGGTTCTTCTGGACGGTAAGTTCTCGTCTCTGCCGGCTGCGTTGGAGCAGGGCCGTCAGGTCATTACGAACATTGAGATGGTGGCGAACCTGTTCTTGACGAAGACTGGTTTCGCGATTCTTCTGGGTGTTCTGTTCAGTATTTTCGGTTTGACCTTCCCGTTCTTGCCGCGTCAGTACTCGACTGCGGACTTCTTGATTGTGGGTGCGTCGTCCTTCGCGTTGACTCTGCTGCCGAATTCGCGCCGTTACGTGCCGGGCTTCTTGCGCCGCGTGCTGAATTACACGGTTCCGAACTCGATTATTGTGGTTGCGATGCTGTTGGCGGTGACGTTCACGGCTCGCGGCATGGGTGTTGAGGATATCCGTCAGATTCAGACGGCTTCGTTCATTACCCTGGTGATGATGGGTCTGTGGAACTTGGCTGCGGTGGCTCGTCCGTTCAACCGTGCTCGTGTTCTGCTGTTTGGCGCGTTGCTGGCGGTGTTCTTCGCGGCGCTGTTCGTGCCGATTCTGGTGGAGTACCACCAGTTCGTTACTGTGCTTCCGCATCTGCTGTGGACGTCTCTGGGTGCCGGTGCTCTGGGTGCCGCGCTGATTGAGGTGAATGCGCATCGTAATCGCCGTTGGCAGAAGCGTAATTACCCTGAGCTGGAGGTTGCTCCGCTAAATTTCTTCCCGACTAAGTAGCTAGTCGGAAAGGTAGCTGCTTCGGTAGCGTGTGGGCCCCGTATCCTGTGGATGCGGGGCCCTTTCGTGTCTTCGCAAGCATCCCCTCCGTAGTGTTCCGGAACCAGCCGGAGTACTCCTACTAGCAGCACCGAGGGTGTGTCCCATCTATCACTTGGGTGAAATATTTAACAGCTTCTGATAGCTTTTGCCTCTCACCTTGCTCTTAACCTGGGAAAACCCTTAGAGTTACAGGGAACTATTTGAGAAGGGAAACCTTCTTCAGGGTTGTTACTGGTTTGGCAGGCAAGACCTGAGTTACTCAACACCGTATGGGACGGCAGCATATATCTGCCGAGAATCCCCTCTATTTGCTGTACCGAAGCTCCATAGTGGGCACGAGTGTAGTGCTTCCGGTGGTCGAGAGACTCGGGTCTTTTGTGTTTTCTGGACGTGTTTTCCGGGGCTTTCTCGGCTACCGCAACGTCAGGTAGGCACAGCCTCCGGCAGCAACCGTATAGACATTGACCGCATATCTAAGGAAGTATCGTGAATAACCGCGAACTTGGCGAGAAGATTCTTGACGGCCTGGGTGGCCCCGAGAACATCGCGCACATTACTCACTGCGCAACCCGCCTTCGTGTCACTCCTGTGTCTAACGATGCAGTGCAGAACAAGAAGATTGAGGGCCTGCCCGGCGTTCTCTCTGTGATTGAGCAGTCCGGCCAGACTCAGGTTGTTCTGGGCGAGCGCGTTGAGGCCGTGTACAACGAGATCAACGCTCTGCCCGCTATGGCTGGTCACACTGAGGGTGACACCAAGGTTGAGGCTGAGGGCAAGAAGTCCGGTTGGCTTACCAACGTCTTCGACGTTCTATCTGATTCCTTCCGTCCTCTGCTGTGGGCACTTCTGGGTACCTCGATGATTCTGACCCTGATTGTGTTCATGCAGCAGCTGGGCTTCTTCGGCCAGTACACTGACTTGACCGGTCAGAGCGTGAACATCGACATCATTAACGGTGCTCGTGTGGCTGACCCGGAGGCTGCTAAGGCTCTGAACACCCAGTGGATGCAGCAGTTCGCTTTCTGGTACATTCTGAAGGCTGCTTCGCTGTCGGTTCTGAACTTCATGCCCATCATGCTGGGTGCTACCGCTGCTAAGCGTCTGGGCGCGAACATGTGGGTTGGTGCGGCTATCCCCGCTGCACTGATGACCGGTACTTTCACCGATCTGACTGCTCTGGCTGACAAGACCACCAAGGTTCTGAACGTTCCGTTCTTCGGTCTGGATCTGCCGCTGTACGCATTCAGCTACACCGGCCAGGTCTTCCCCCCGCTGCTAGCTGTTGCTCTGCTGGCTCCGCTTGAGCGCTTCCTGAAGAAGGTTATTCCTTCGATGCTGCAGATGGTGTTCGTGCCGATGATTTCGGTCATGATTCTGGTTCCGGTGACCGCGTTCCTGGTTGGCCCCATCGGTATCGGTGTGGCTATGGGCATCTCTGACTTCCTGAAGATGATTAACGATGTTGCTCCGGCTCTGGTTGGTGCTCTGATTGCTGGCCTGTACCTGTTCATGGTTCCGCTGGGTCTGCACTGGCCGCTGAACGCTGTCATGATTAACAACCTGCAGACCATGGGTACTGACTTCATTCAGTCCCCGATGGGTGCATACAACTTCGCTGTGTTCGGTCTGGTCACCGGTGTGGCTATCCGTGCGAAGCATGACCGTGAGCTGCGTCAGACCGCTATCGGTGCGTCGATGTCCGGTCTGCTCGGTGGTATTTCTGAGCCGTCGATGTACGGTGTGGTACTGCGTTACAAGCGCGTGATCCCGATTATTCTGGTTCCCGCTGTTATTGGTGGTGCTACCATTTCCTTCCTGGGCGTTAAGTCCTACGCGTTCGCGTTCACTTCGCTGCTGTCGATTCCGGCTATGCAGCCTTCCTACCTGTACGTGATTGGTCTGGCTATTGCGTTCTTCGGCGCTATGACCGGTGTCCTGCTGTTTGGTTATGAGTCGAAGGCTGACGCTGTAAGGCACGCTGCGGAGCGTAAGGCTGAGGATGCTGAGGCCGCTCCTAAGGCGGAGGCTGTTGCCGCTAAGGCTGTTCCGGCTGCTGCCGCTACTGCGACCGCTGCTGCTGCACCCGCTGCTTCCGCTGGTGAGGTCATTGAGTTGCACGCTCCCATTGAGGGTACTGCTGTTGCTCTGTCTGATGTTCCGGACCCGATTTTCGCTGCTGGCAAGCTGGGCGAGGGTGTGGCTATTGAGCCGACCGGTACCACTGTTGTTGCTCCTGCAGCCGGTAAGGTTGCTGCAACCTACCCCTCGGGCCACGCTGTGGGTCTGAAGCTGGAGAACGGCATTGAGCTGCTGATTCACGTTGGTCTGGATACCGTGAACCTGGACGGTAAGGGCTTCAGCGTGAAGGTTGCTAAGGGCGATGTTGTTGCTGCTGGCGACGCTCTGATTGAGTTCGATCCTGAGGTTATCAAGGAGGCGGGTTACCCGCTAATTACCCCGGTTATTGTGACCAACACCCGCAAGTTCGCTGAGGTTAAGGGTCTGCCGGGCGTTGCTCACCAGAACCTGAGCACTGTCCTGAAGGTGACCACTAAGTAGTTCGCTTTCTAAGCTCTAAGGGGCCCCACCATTGTGGTGGGGTCCCTTTCCTTATGCTCCCTTTCCTCTATACCCCCTTTCCCTTATGTCCTGTTTCCTGATGTGCTGGTTCTTTGGACAGGGTTTGCTAGACCGGGTTTGCTGGGGTTTAGGCACTAGCCGGGGGGGTATTTATGCTAGTGTAAGAATACGCCCAACAAGGAAGTTCTCAAGTGATAGGGAATACGATGATGTCTTCTGATACTAGGACATGGGATACCGAGGTGTGGGAAGAGCAGCAAAAAGAGCTACGCGCTCTTTCTCCTGTTCGGCGGCTGATGCGCCGGCTCAATCTTGAGGCGCTCGTCTACGAGTCAGCGCCGTTCCCGGTTCTGCTGCGTAAGCTCTCCGCGCTGATTCCAGCCTGCCTTCTGTGGTGGGTTATCTACGAGCCGCACCGGCTTGCTTCCTCCACCAGCCTCCCCGAGGGTACTCACGCTATTACACTGCTCCCCGGAGCCTGGGGTGACCCCGCTACGAGGGCTTATGGAGGTCTTCCTGAGCTGCCTGGGGTCCTCGTGCGCTGGGTGCTGTGCATCGCGGCAATGGTAGCTGTCGTTCATCTCTGCGGCGTCAAGGCTAAGGGTCAGAGCTTCACCATTCCTCACGATGCGCGTTCACGGTTGATTGCTCTGATGCAGGCTCTGGGCATTTTCGGTGCCTTTGCGCTGGCCGTCTGGATTGAGTACATGATGACTCCGCTGACCCTCATGTTTGAAACCGTGTACGCTGGCCCGACCGCCGTCTATAGCGGTGACGGCATGATTCCCCTGCACCTGTTCCTGTCCTCGTCGTTGAGCGCTATTTTCTTGGGCTATTTTTGTGTGAACATTCTTGCCTCGCTGAATATCCCCGGGTACCTGGGCATCCCCGCAATTATTTACGTGGGGGCGCTCCCATGGGCTCAGGCGGAGCGGCACCAGTTCACGTTGGCACTGGCGTGGGTCATTGCGGTAACGCTGGTGAGTTGGCTCGTGCGCGGCATGTGGGGCACTCTGCTCGCCTGCGTGGGCTATTCTCTCTGGATTGTGCTGGTGGCAACCAGCGGTGATCCTTTTGACCTGTCCGCTAATATGAGCCGTGTGCTCGTGATTTTGGGGTTCCCGCTGGCTTTCATTGTTGCTGGAGGCGGCATTTACCGTATCTTCTATCTGCGGCAGAACCCGAAGATGTTGAGGTACCTGCAGGAGCGCGCCCTGTACCTAGGTGAGTGGTAGCAACCGGTTAGGGCGGTATTAGGGCGGTGTTCCCCTCCCCTTCGTTTTTGTAATTACATATCCCGCTAATGTATCCAGCTAAAGGACGCAGAACAAGCGGGACAGAAAAATCCCGGGCACTCTCTGTATGAGAGCACCCGGGATTCTGTTGTCCTACAGGACGGCTAGAGCGTTACCGCAAGCGGTACTACTCCTGCCAGCCAACGTTGACCCAGTAGTCAGCACTGGTGTAGCTCTGCTTGAACAGGGACGGACCGTAGTTCGCAACCTTAGCCTTGACAGCGGCGTACATCGGGCCGTTTGCGTAGGGCAGGTACACTGCGACCTTCTCGTAGTAGAGCTTCTCCGCCTCGTTAGCGATCTTGATGCGCTCGTCTTCCTTCTCGGTGTTCTGCAGCTTCTCGATGAGCTTATCAACTTCGGGGTCACCGACTCCGAACACCTCGGTGGTGAAGAAGTAGGGTGCCGAGGAAGCCAGGTCGGGCAGAACGCCCCAACCGGTGAAGATTGCTTCGTAGCTCTTCTGGCCAAGCACGGAGTTGGAGTTCGACTGCGGCTGGTTGTCAGCGCTCAGGCGGATACCTGCGGACTTCAGCTGCTGCTCCAGAATCTGGTAGACCGCCTGGTAGACAGCCTCGGAACCGAAGGAGGTCAGCGCGAAGCCAGCAACCTTGCCGTCCTTAGCGTAGTAGTCGCCGGACTTGGAGTAGCCTGCGGCCTCCAGAATCTTGCCAGCTGCCTGTGCACCGGTGTCACCAGCGTAGTTGTTCTGGTAACCCTTCTGGAACGGCATTGCGATGATGGAGCCGGGCAGCGGCTCGGTCCAGCCGAGCTGCGAGAAGTATGCCTTAGCAATCTGCTCGCGGTCCACAGAAGCGAGGATTGCGCGGCGCAGTGCCAGGTCCTCGATGCGCTTGGGGTTCAGCTGAATGATGTTGACGTTGGTGTTCTGGCTCTGGCGAATCTCGGTGCCTGCCTGGCCCTTCACAGCGTTGTAGCTGGTTGCGCCCACGAAGGTAAAGGCGTCCAGTTCGCCGTTCTTGAAGCTTGCACGGATTGCTTCGGAGTCCATCTGACGCCAGATGATGCGGTCCAGCACCGGCTTCTCGCCCCACCACTTGTCGTTCTTGACCAGGGTGAGAACCTTCTGGGAGGAGTTCCACTCGCCAACCTTGAAGGGGCCAGCCCAGTACTGGTCGAGGGGCTTGTCAACGAAGCCTTCGTTGAAGAGGTTGACGTCTTCCAGTGCGGGGTGGATTGCGAAGGCGCACAGACCCTCGGAGGGGTAGTACGGAGCCTTCATGGTGACCTTGACGTGGAAGTTGTCTCCGTCCACAGCCTCGATGCTTTCAACCTGCTGCCACATGGTGTTGTCGGTGATGTGGTAGGGGTTGTCGGTGACTGCGCGGTAGACCTTCCACATGGCGCGAACAGCGTTCACGTCCATGGGGGTGCCGTCGTTGAAGGCAGCCTTGGGGTTGATCTTGAAGGTCGCGGTCTGCACGCCATCGACGGTCTCGGTCTTGTGCTCGGTGCAGAACTCGGGGTTGAGGGTGCCTTCGCCTTCGGGGCTCATGGTGTAGAAGCCCATGACAGCAGCGATGTTGCAGGGTGCCAGAGCGTCCAGGTTGCTGGAGGTGTAGCCGCTCTGGGTCTGCAGGTTGAAGTTGGGGCCCAGGGCGGTAGCCGCGAGGGTCAGGGTGCCACCCTGCTTGAGGGAGGAACGGTCCTGCTTGTTGACCTGAAGGTTCTTCAGAATATCTTCAGCGTTGTTAGCGGCGCTACCGCCAACCTTTTCCTTCGAGCTGCCGCAGGCAGCCAGTAGACCAACGGTGCCGAGGGCAACGGTGCCGGTCAGGAGGGTACGGCGAGAGACAGACATGCTCTTCATGGAATTTCTCCTAGAGTATTCGCAGTGTTGTGGAGGCGGTACGCGAACGGTGCGTAACCCACACTCCAACCCGGCGGGAGGACAGTCTCTGCCGGGGTTGCGGGCAGAATGCCCACATTTGTTTTAAGTATATCCGTGCGACTCTCTTAGGAACGGGAAAGCGGCGTGCTACAGAAGGTTTTAATCCTTTTGTAACACGCCGCTGTAGCGCTTTTACCCCTTATGGAGTGTGTGAGCGGTGCTCAACGCTTAGTTTTGCTTCTCCCAACCGACGTTGATCCATACGTTCGGGTTGTAGTAGGGCAGGCCGAAGAGCATGGGGCCGTAGTTCGCCAGGCCCTTACGGCACGCCTTGAAGTTCGGGCCGTTGTGGGTGGGCACGTAGATGGCGACCTCGTCCAGGTGGCGCTTCTCCAGCTCGTTCATGATCTTGAGCTGTTCCTTCGGGTCCTCGGTGGACATCATGGTTGCTGCCAGCGAGTCCAGATCCTTACCGTGACCGTTGTTGGTCTCGGAGATGTAGAAGTAGTTCGCCGCATCCACCGGGGAGGTGGTGATGCCGTAGCCACCGGTCTTAATCGCGAAGTTCTTCGAGGAGATGATGCTCGACATTTCAGAGGCACCGTGGTTCTCGATGGTCAGTTCAACGCCGATTTCCTTCATCTGCTGGACGAGGAACTGCGCGGTGGAGCTGACAACCGGGTCGCTACCGAAGGTGATGACCGGGTAGGAGACCTTAGCGCCGTCCTTGGTGTAGTAGTCACCGGACTTGGTGTAGCCTGCGTCCTCAAGGATCTTGGTAGCGACGTCCTTGCCGAGCTTGGTCGGGTAGTTGTCCTGGTAGCCTTCCTGCATGGGCAGCATGCACATGGAGCCGGGCAGGGTTTCCTTCCAGCCGAGCTTCTCGTAGCGCAGCTTCTGCAGCTGCTCACGGTTGAGGGCTGCAACGAATGCGCGGCGGACGGGCAGGGGCACCTTTTCGGGGTTGATTTCGTAGTTGCCCACGCTGAGAGCGCTACCCTTGCGAATGTCGGTGTTTGCCACGCCGGAGAGCTCGTTGTAGGAGCTGAGGGTGCTGGCGTCCACGTAGTCGATTTCGCCGTTCTTGTAAGCTGCCTGCTCTGCCTGGGAGCTCATTTCACGCCAGGTGATGCGCTCAAGAGCGGGCTTCTGGCCCCACCACTTCTCGTTGCGGACGACGGTGAGCACCTTGGAGGAGGAGTTCCACTCGCCGACCTTGAAGGGACCTGCCCAGTACTGGTCGAGGGGCTTGTCGTTCAGGCCGTCGTTGAAGAACTTGGGGTCGGCGAATGCCGGGTGCAGGAACGAGGTGAAGCTGCCTTCGATGGGGTACCAGGGCTTGGACATGGTGACCTTCACGTGGCGGGTATCGCCGTCCACAGCCTCGACGCTTGCGACCTGTTCCCAGATGGGCGAGGGGGTGATCTGGTAGTCCGAACCGGATGCCGCGGCGGTGTAGATGGTCTGGTAGCTCTTGACGGCGTTCACGTCGATGGGGGTACCGTCGTTGAAGGCTGCCTTGGGGTTGATCTTGAAGGTCACGGTCTGCACGCCGTCAACGGTTTGCGCCTTGTATTCGGTGACGTAGTCCTTGTTCATGTGCGACTCGCCGCGGAAGTCAGCGTAGAAGCCGCCGGTGAAGGCAGAGTTGATAGCCGCCTGAATATTCAGGTTACCGGCGGTGTAGCCGTTGGTGTTGAGGATGTTGAAGTTCGGGCCGATGCCATCAGCGCTCAGTCGCAGCTCGCCGCCGTCCTTGAGGGCGGAGCGATCCTTCTCGTTGTAGGAGACTGCCTTGGACAGGTCGTCACCGGCAGAGAGAGCGCTGGTTTCGTTCTTGGAGGAGTTGCCGCCGCAGGCTGCGAGCAGGCCGACGGTACCCAGGGCAACGGTGCCGGTGAGCAGGGTACGACGGTTGAGAGTGAAAGTGGTCATTAGTTTTCCTCGGTTAGGTGAGATGCTGAATTTTTGTACGCGGGGGAACACAACCCGCACATCTTTGTGACAGCACGCACATTTTGCATTGAGATTAGTATACACACATTTCCCACGCACTATGACCTAGTTCACCGTTTTAGGGAAAATATTTCAGCCAATCCCCGAAACCACCCCACCACAAACCCCCCCATCAAAAACACAGAAAAGCCCCGCAGTACCCCGCCGCTGAGGCGGAATACCGCGGGACTTTGCCCTCCGGAGTCTTATGCCGGCGCCTCCGAAAATTCAGAAACTACCGAATAGGAATCCAGAAAATTAACATGTGGCTTTAGTTCTGCCAACCCACATTGACCCAGCGCTTGGGGTCGGTGTAGCTGGTTGCGAAGAGGGAAGGACCGTAGTTAGCCAGCTTCTCCTTCACAGCTGCGTAGCTGGGGCCGTTAGCGTAGGGGAAGTAAATAGCAACCTTCTCCATGTGCTGCTTCTCAGCCTCAGCAGCCATCTTCAACTGCTCCTCGTGGGATTCCTTCTCGTAAATGGAGGCAATGTACTTATCCAGCTCAGGATCGCCCACACCCTCGTTAATTTCGCTGGTGTAGAAGTACTGAACGCTGTCGGCGGGGTCAGCACCAATGCCCCAACCGGAGAAGGCGCAGTCGTACTGCTTAGCACCCATCACGGAGTTGAACTGGGACTGCGGCTGGTTGTCCTGCTCGAGCTTAATACCCGCTGCCTTGAGCTGCTGCTCGAGGTTCTGGAACTGAGCCAGGGAGGTTGCATCCGAACCGAAGTAGGTGATGGAGAAGCCTGCAGTCTTGCCGTCCTTGGCGTAGTAGTCGCCGGACTTGGAGTAGCCTGCTGCTTCCAGGATCTTTGCCGCAGCCTCGGCGCCGGGGTTGGACGGCATGTTGTTCTGGTAGCCCTTCTGGAAGGGCATAGCAATCAGAGAGCCGGCCAGGGGCTCTTCCCAGTTGATCTGGCCGAACTTGACCTTAGCCAGCTGGGAACGATCAATCGCTGCGAAGACTGCACGGCGCAGGGCAGTGTCGGTCACGCGGGTCGGGTTGAACTGAAGGTTGACGACGCCGAGGCTCTGGCCGGTACGAATCTGGATACCGGGCTGCCCCTTGACGGCGTTGTAGGTTGCCAGGCCAGCAAAGCCGATGCTGTCCAGCTCGCCATTCTTGAATGCTGCGCGCTCTGCTTCGTCGCCCATTTCACGCCAGATGATACGGTCCAACAGCGGCTTCTCGCCCCACCACTTGTCATTGGGTACGAGGGTGAGGGTCTTAGCCGAAGAGTTCCACTCGCCAATCTTGAAGGGGCCGGACCAGTACTGATCCATGGGCTTGTTCACGAAGCCGTTGTTGAAGAGCTCCTTGTCGGTCAGTGCGGGGTGCAGACCGAGCAGGCCGAGGGTCTCGGCAGGATACATCGGCTTGGTCATCACGATCTTGACGCGGGTCTTGTCGCCATCCACGGGGTCGATGGACGCTACCTGCTGCCAGAAGGGAGTTGCGATGACGTTGTAGCCGTCATCGGGGTTGCGGTAGACGGTCCACGCGGCGCGGATTGCCTCAACGTCAACGGGGGTGCCGTCGTTGAAGACAGCCTTGGAGTTGAGCTTGAAGGTAATGGTCTGAACGCCGTCAACAGTCTCAGCCTTGTAGTCGCTGACGTAGTCGTCATTGAGGCTGTATTCGCCAGCGGGGCTCAGGGAGGTGAAGCCGATAGCGGAGGGGATGTTGCAGGGGCCACCGAATGCGGTGAGGTTCGCGGTGGTGTAGCCACTCTGGGTCAGAATGTTGAAGTTCGGGCCGATTGCGGAGACGCTTGCGCGGAACTCGCCACCCTGCTTGAGGGAGGAGCGGTCCTGCTTGTTGATTTCGAGGTTCTTGACGATTTCCTCGGTGCTTGATGCAGCCTTACCGCTGATCTTCTTGTCAGAGCCGCCGCCGCATGCAGCGAGCAGGCCGACGGTACCCAGGGCAACGGTGCCGGTCAGCAGGGTACGGCGATTAATACGTAGATGAGTCATGTATTCTCCTCATACCGGAGGGCTCAGGTGCTATTCGATAAGCGCACCGTGTTGTGCGCCGATTTTTCGGGAGCGCCGAAGCTCCCGCCCATCACCTTTGTGAGAGCCCCCACATTGTTTGTGGTTGAAACACAGTATACCCCCAAAAGAAGCGACGCAGACCACAGTCCAATCCGTGGAAGAACTATACACCGTCTAAAAATCACGGGTTCAGCGCCTGAACCCGCATCATCACGCGGAAGCCGCATGCGAAAACTAAAAAATGAAATATTATGTCGCATTGGCGCGCGAGCGCGTCACATCCGGTGCTTTGAGAGTCGTTACAAGTTACAAGCACAGCGTCGGGGCAGCTAAAGCGCGCTGAACCCTCCACAAGAAAAAAGCTCCCCACCCCTATACGACACTGCGAAAACGTATAGGGGGCAGGGAGCTTAAAACTGCGGCTTATGCCATCCAGCCGACGGTAGACCAGTCGAGGCTCTTGAAGAGGAACGCACCGTAGTTAGCGAGCTTCGGGCGGCATGCCTTGAAGTCCGGGCCATTGAGGAAGGGAATGAAGAGGCAAACCTCGCTCATGTGCTTCTTCTCAATCTCGTTGCACTTCTCGGCGCGCTTAGCGTCGTCGAGGATGGTGACCATCTCGTCGACCATAGCGTCAATTTCGGGGGTGCCGACGCCGTTCCAGTTCTTGGAGTGGTAGAAGTACTCGGCAGCGCTAGTCGGCTCGGAGCTCAGGCCGAAGCCCGAAATGCTCACGTCGTACTCGCGGTTACCAACAACCTTCGAGAATTCGGACTGTGCACGCGAGTCGAGCTCGAAGTTAATGCCGACTTCCTTCATGCTCTGAATGAAGGTCTGTGCCTGGCCCTTGGTGGTGGCGTCATCACCGAAGGTGGTCAGCTTCAGGGTGATGGTCTTGCCATCCTTCGCGTAGAAGTCGCCAGACTTGGTGTAGCCTGCCTTCTCCAGGACCTTGCGTGCTTCCTCCGGGTTACGTGCCGGGTAGTTGTCACGGTAGTACTGGGAGGAACCCATCAGCATCATCGAGCCGGGAACTTCTTCTTCGTAGGGCAGACCCTGGAAGCGAATCTTTGCCAGAGCACCACGGTCGATACCCAGGAAGATTGCCTTACGCACGGCAGCATCAGTGATATGCTGTGCGTTCAGGTTCATGCCACCAGCGAAGAGGCGGTGACCGCGGCGGATTTCAGAGTTTGCAACGTCCTTCATCTCGTTGTAGGCGCTGAGGGTACGTGCTTCCACCGCGTCCAGTTCGCCGTTCTTGTATGCGGCACGAGCTGCGGGGTCTGCCATTTCACGCACGACGATGCGGTCCAGCTTGGGCTTCTCACCCCACCACTTATCGTTGGGGACTGCGGTGAAGGTCTTCTCGGAGGAGTTCCAGCCGTTGGGTGCCAGGGTGAAGGGGCCGCAACCGAGTTCGGGGTGGGGGTTGTCGACGAAGCCTTCGTTGAAGAGGTTTACGTCGAGCATCGCCGGGTGCAGGATTCCGCTGAAGAGCAGACCCTTGACGGGGTTGTGTGCAGTCTTGAAAACAACGCGTGCGTGGTAGCGGTCGCCGTCGATAGCTTCAACGCTTTCGATGAATTCGTAGATACCTGCTGCGGCAATCTTGTATTCACCGTCGGGGTCACGCTGGATCTGCCAGGTTGCCTTGAAGGCGTCGATGTCGATGGGGGTGCCGTCGTTGAAGACTGCCTTGGGGTTCAGGCGAACCTCTGCGGTGATCTTGCCGTCTACTTCCTTAGCTTCGAAGCCGAGGCAGTAGTTGGGGTCGAGCTCGTCTTCACCCTTGAAGGTGCTGCGCCAGATGCCGGCACCGGCGATAATGCCCATGGTTTCGGAGACGGAGATGCTGGAGCCGTTCTGGGAGAAGCGGTTGAAGTCCGGGCCAAGGGAGTAGGTGCTCAGGTTCAGGGTACCGCCCTGCTTGAGCTTCGAGGGGTCCTGCTCGTTGATTTCATAGAACGGGGTTTCGCTTGCCTTGTGCTCGGTCTTGGAGGACGAGGAGCCACATGCGCTCAGTACGCCGGCAGCAGCGACGGCGGTTGCGCCGCCGAACAGTACGCGGCGGCTCATGATCGGGTTGAATCCGGAGAGGGAGGGGATGGGGTGGGGGCTCATGATGGGCTCCTTGTGGGTGTGGACTGCACTGATGCAGTGTTTGCAGTGTAGAGTGGGTGGCTCGCGTGCTCTGGAGGCGGGGTTTCCGTCTGCAGGAGCGCCTGCTATCTGCGGTGATGGGCGGGCAGGTCAAGCCATGCAAAATAATGTGACCTAAAGCTATGTTCTAAGCCACATTTAATATTTTTAGTAGTGTACACCACACACATCACTACAGGTGTGCAACACGATAAATATTTCTAAATTATTACGCCCGGCCCTAATGCAGCGGGCCTAAATCCATACCGACGTAACCCCACCATCCTTCGCGCAACACCCCTCCCCCACCTCCAGAAATAGCCAACGGGCACAGCAAAGCGGGCCGAACGCGCATATACGCATTCGACCCGCTTATAGGGTAGGAACCTCTAGGAGTTCATCCAGCCCGCAGCAGTCCAGTCCATCGACTTGTACAGGTGCGGACCGTAGTTAGCCAGGTTCTTCTTGACCATCACAAAATCAGGACCGTTCGTAATGGTACCCAGAAAGGCGAACTCAGCCATGTGCTTCTTCTCAATCTCGTTGCAGGCAAGGTTACGTTCCTTGTCATCCTCAATGAGGGTCATGGCGTCGATGAGGGCATCGATTTCCTTGCTGCCGATACCTTCGTTGTTCTCGGAGTAGTAGAACTGCTTGGTACCCTCGGTTGCGTCAGCAGAGACCGAGTAGCCGCTGAAGGAAATATCGTAGTCCCAGTTGCCCAGAATGGTGGCGAACTCACTATCGGCGTGCTGATCGATCCGGATCTCAATGCCGACATCCTTCATCTGCTGAGTGAAGGTCTGAGCCTTACCCTTGTTGGTCGGATCGTCACCGAAGACCACCACTGCACAGCCAGCCTTCGTGCCGTCCTTCTCGTAGTAGTCGCCGTTCTTGGTGTAACCGGCGGCCTCCAGAATCTTCTGCGCCTCCGAAACGCTGTTATTCGGGGTCGGGTAGGAATCCTGGTAGTAGGGTGAGAAGGGCATGTGAATCATCGAACCGGGGATGGTTTCCTCGTAGGGCAGGCCCTGGTACTGAATCTTCGCGAGTGCTTCACGGTTGGTGCCGGCGAAGATTGCCTTACGCAGGGCAGCATCCTTGACGCGGCGGGGGTTGATATCCAGACCACCGGCGTAGAGGCGGGTACCCTTACGCAGTTCGGTACCTGCCACGTTCTTCACCTCGGTGTAGGTGGAGGAGGTGCTTGCACCGATAGCGTCAATTTCGTCGTTCTTGAACGCGGCACGTGCAGCGCTGGACTCCATCTGGGTAAAGACGATCTTGTCCAGCAGGGGCTTGGTGCCCCACCACTTGTCGTTGGGCACGACGCTGAAGGTCTTTGCGGTGGAGTCCCAGCCCTTATCCGCCAGGGTGAAGGGGCCAGCCCAGTACTCGGGGTGGGGCGCATCCACGAAGCCGTTGTTGAAGAGCTCGACGTTTTCCAGTGCGGGGTGCAGAATCTCAGAGAAGAGGCTCTGCAGCGGGTAGAAGGGCTTGGAGAAGGTGACGGTTGCGCTGTAGTCGTCTTCGCCCTTTTCTACGGATTCAACGAATTCGTAGATGCCGCTGGAGACAATGTTGTAGCCGTTATCCAGGCTCTTGAAGATGTTCCAGGTGGACTGGAGCGCCTTGTAGGTGATGGGGGTGCCATCATTGAAGACAGCCTTGGGGTTGAGCTTGACGGCAACCTGAATCTTGTCGCCCTTCTTGCTGTGCTCGAAGGAGACAGCGAAGTCAGTGTTCAGCTTGTAGGTGCCATCAAAGTCGAGGTTCCACATGCCAGCCTGACTGATGGTGCTCATAACGTTGACGTTATCGCTGGTGTTACCGCTCTGGGTGTAGAAGTTGAAGTTCGGACCGATGGATCCGGCGGGCAGGCGCAGGATGCCACCCTTCTTCAGGCTGTTCACGTCCTGGGCGTTGATGTCGTAGAGGTCTTCGATCTTGGCACCGGCGCCGGCAGCCTTGGTCTTTTCAGAGCTTGCGCTGCCGTTGCCGCAGGCGCTGAGCAGACCTACAGCTCCCAGAGCCGCGGTGCCGCCAATGAGGACGCGGCGGCTGAAGCTGTTCTTGGTCGCTTCGTGGCTACTCGCGGTGTATGCGGTGTTGGCGGTCATGGGAGTGGTTTCCTTCTATCTTGTGCGGGCGGGTGTACCCCGTATTCCCGAAGTAATGATTATTTATGCAGAGCACTGCATAACTTTGTATGACTTCACTGTAGCGCACCTCGAGAGCGAAAACCAAGCATTTTCACAATATTTCTTAATATTTATCGTGTTTTTTGAATATTCATACTATGAATACCCTGTTTTTGCGCGAATTCTTCAGATTTTTCCGGATAGCTATACCCCCGCTCCCCTGCATCGGTACATAAAAGCACCCAAAGCACCCCCTCCAGAAATGCAAAAAGTGTCCACCCGGATAATCCGGGTGGACACTTTCAATAGCTCTAGGCTATTCACCTAGGAGGTGAAGGGATGAGGACTTACTTAGCCCAACCAACCTTCTCCCAGTGAATGCCGGTGCCCTGGAAGAGGGACACGCCGTAGTTGCGCAGACCCTTCTTCACGAACTTGTACTCGGGGCCGTTGATGAGCGGAATCAGCACTGCGAACTCAGCCAGGTGCTTCTTCTCGATCTCATTGCAAGCCTGGTTGCGTTCCTTGTCGTCAGCAATGAGCTTCATCTTTGCAATCATCTCATTGATCTCATCGGAACCAGCTTCCTCAGGCTTACGGCGCATGTAGAACTGCTCGGTAGCCTCGGTAGCATCCGGGGAGCTCGGAGCGAAACCGGAGGAGGTTGCGTCGTAGTCCTTGGAGGCCATGGTCTTGTTGAACTCGCTAACAGCACGGGAGTCGAGCTCAGCATTAATACCTACGGACTTCAGCTGCTGAACCAGGGTCTGACCGACAGCCTTGGAGGTGGGATCCTCACCGAAGATGGAGAACTTGAAGGCAGCCTGCTTGCCGTCCTTCTCGTAGAACTCACCGTTCTTGGTGTAGCCTGCATCTTCCAGAATCTTGGATGCAGCAGCAGCATCGTTGTTCGGGGTCGGGTAGGTGTCCTGGTAGTACTCGTTGAAGGGCATGTGAATCATCGAGTTGGGAAGCTTCTCTTCGTAATCCAGGCCCTGGAAACGAACCTTGGCGAGAGCCTCACGGTTCAGACCAGTAACCACAGCGCGGCGCAGAGCAACATCCTGCATGCGGGCGGGGTTCATGGTCACGCCACCGGAGAACAGGCGAGAACCTCGGCGGATCTCGATGTTAGCAACGTCCTTGAGCTCCTTGTATGCGGAAGCGGTGGTAGCACCAATCGCATCAAGCTCATCGTTCTTGAATGCCGCGCGCTCAGCAGCGGGATCCATCTGACGGAAGACAATGCGCTCCAGAACGGGCTTCTCGCCCCACCACTTGTCGTTGCGGGTCAGGGTCAGGGTCTTCTCGGTCGAGTTCCAACCACCTTCAGCAATGGTGAAGGGGCCAACCCAGTACTCGGGGTGCGGCTTGTCAACGAAACCAGTGTTGAAGAGTTCCTTGTCCAGCAGAGCCGGGTGCACAATGCCAGCGAAGAGGGTATTCAGCGGGTAGTAAGGTGCGGAGAAGGTTACCTTCACCTTGAAGTCATCACCGTCGCGCTCCACGGAAGCAATGCTGCTGTAGATGCCGCTGCTTCCGACCTTGTAGTCACCATCGGTGCTCTTGAGGATGTTCCAGGTAGCCTGCAGAGCCTTGTAGTCGATGGGGGTACCATCGTTGAACTTAGCCTGGGGGTTCAGCTCAATGGAGACGACGGGCAGACCGTTTTCTTCGGCGACATCGAAGCTCTTCGCAAACTCGGGAGCCAGAGTGCGCTTACCCAGGGGGTCACCCTGCCACAGGCCTGCGTAAGCCACGGGGCTCATAGCGGTCTGAGTGTACAGGGAGTTGCCGTCCGCGCTGAAAAGGTTGAAGTCCGGACCAATACCCGGAACAGCCAGGCGCAGAGTGCCGCCATCCTTCAGCTCAGAAACAGCGGCCTCAGCAAGGTCATAAAGCTCCTTGGCATCGGTGCCCACGGTTGCACCCTTGGTGGTTGCCTTGGAGTCCTTGGACGAGCCGCACGCAGCCAGTACGCCCACGGTACCCAGTGCTGCAGCGCCACCGAGAACGGTACGACGGTTCAGGATGAAATTCTTCTCCATGAGAGTGTCCTCTTATACGTTTGACCCTCAATAATCCTGCAGGAAAGCGTCAAGGATTCCCTGCTCATGCGCCGCAATAGGGTGCGGTGAGCGATGAATTAGTGCCGGTCTATGAATGTGTTCCTTGAGGTACGCCCCTAGCGGCGCACCCACAGGCTTAATTATGGCTTACTGCCAGCAGGAAAGCTCTTCCATAAATATTCATATCTTGAATGGTGAGAAAGGTTACGCCTAGTCAGTGCAGTTTTTCCTGTTTTCTTGGTGGTTTCAGTGCCTAGCGCCACATTCTGCGGCTCGCACCGTCTCACTAGGTGACAATCTCGAACAACGTACAGCCCACCAATACCGGGCATAAAAAACCCGAGGGGCGAATATTCAACGAATATTCGCCCCTCGGCACACATGCGACTTATTCAGCCGACTCTAGAGCTACACCGTAGCGGCCTCAGCCTCAGGGTAGTAGCAAGCATAACCGTGATCCTGGCCCTCAACGGGGGTCAGTTCCGGCATCTCCTCCAGGCAACGACGCTTCTTGTCCTCAGGCAGCAGCTTGAAGACCGGGCAACGGCTCGAGAAGCCACAACCCTTAGGCGCGTTCACCGGAGTGGGCAGGTCGCCCTCAAGCATAATGCGGTGGCGCTTTGCCTCAACCTCGGGATCCGGAACCGGAATCGCCGAGAGCAGTGCACGGGTGTACGGGTGAATCGGGTTGTCGAACACCTGGTCGACGTCACCGATCTCAACAATACGACCCAGGTACATCACTGCAACGCGGTCGGATGCGTGGCGAATCACCGCGAGGTCGTGAGCAACCATCAGGTAGCTCAGGCCCAGGTTTGCACGCAACTCCTCCAGCAGGTTGATCACACCAGCCTGGACGGACACGTCCAGTGCGGACACCGGCTCATCCAGAACCACGAGCTTAGGGTTAACGGCAAGCGCACGAGCAATACCGATACGCTGACGCTGACCGCCAGAGAACTGGTTCGGGAAGCGGTTCACGTGGTCGGGCTGCAGACCCACAATGTGCATCAGCTCGATGACGCGCTTCTTGATGTCTGCCTTGTTCATGCCCTGGTTTTCCAGGGGCTCAGCCAGCACCTCGTAAACGGTGAAGCGCGGATCCAGAGCACCGGTGGGGTCCTGGAACACCATCTGCTGGTTCTTACGCAGCTCAAGAATCTCACCTGCGGACTTGCCGTCCTTGGTGGAGGTTCCGTTAATCAGAATCTCACCGTCGGTGTTCTTGTTGAACTCCATGATTTCCAGCAGGGTGGTGGTCTTACCACAACCGGACTCACCCACGATGGAGAAGCACTCGCCCTCGCGAATGTCGAAGGACAGGCCGTTCACAGCCTTCACAGTGCCCACGCGGCGCTTAATCAGCGCACCCTTCATGAGCGGGAAGTGCTTCTTGACGTTGCGGACCTCCAGGACGGGGGCACGCTCCTCACGCGGAATGCCGTCGTACTTCGATACCGGGGGCTCCGGAACCGGGTACAGCTCGTCAGCGGTCTTACCGACCAGCTCTTGAGAGATGGTGCAGGAGGAGTAGTGGCCCTCGCCAACGCCTTCCAGCAGCTGCAGATCGGGCTCTCCGCTGGAGTCCTGGCAGCACTGGCCACCGCTCTTAGCGATGGGGCAACGCGGGCGGAAGGAGCACGCGGTCACCGGGTTAATCAGGTTCGGAGGGGTACCCTCAATCGGAACCAGGGAGACCTTCTCGGAACGGTCCACACGCGGGACCGCACCCAGCAGACCGATGGTGTACGGGTGGGAGGGATGCTTGTACAGGTCTTCTGCCTTCGCAATCTCCACCGGCTTACCGGCGTACATCACCAGAATGTCGTCAGCCATACCAGCCACAACACCGAGGTCGTGGGTAATCATAATGGTCGCTGCGCCGGTCTCTTCCTGAGCCTTCTGCATAACCTCCAGCACCTGCGCCTGAATAGTCACATCCAGTGCGGTGGTGGGCTCATCGGCGATGAGCACGCGGGGGTCATTCGCAATCGCCATAGCGATCATGATGCGCTGACGCATACCACCGGAGAACTCGTGCGGGAAGGAACGCAGGCGGTCAGCCGGCGAAGGAATACCCACCATACGCATCAGCTCAATGGAGCGGTCCTTGATAGCCTGCTTGCTCATTCCCTTGTTGTGGACCTTGAGCACCTCGGCAATCTGGTCACCAATGGTGTACACGGGGGTCAGCGAGGACAGCGGATCCTGGAAGATCATAGAGATCTCCTTGCCGCGGTATGCGCACATTTCCTTATCGCTCAAGCCCAGCAGCTCGGTGCCGTTGTACTTGACCGAACCGGTGATGTCAGCGGTAGTCGGGTGCAGACCCATAATCGCCATGGAGGCAACGGACTTACCGGAACCGGACTCACCCACAATACCCAGGGTCTTACCGGGGTACAGGTCAAAGTTCACACCGCGAACAGCATGCACGATGCCATTCTCAGTGTTGAAGCGGACGTTGAGGTCCTTAACGCTCAGAACGGGAGAGGTACTCATTAGTTCTTCGCCTCCTTTGCAGCGGCAGCAGGTGCCTCTGCCTTCTCGTTCTTCTTGGACTTCTTGATCTTACCGACCGACATCGAAGTCGGGTCGAATGCGTCACGCAGACCGTCGTTCATGAGGGCCAGCGGACCAACCAGCAGGAAGAAGAACAGAACCGGGAACCAGAACATGTGCGGCAGGGTGTTAATCTGCTGCGAAGCATCCGAAATCAGCGAGCCCAGCGAGTAGTTGGGGTACTTAATACCGATGCCGATGAAGGAGTAAGCGACCTCAGAGAGCACAGCGCCCATGATGCCGCTGGTGAAGTTCAGAACCAGCAGGGAGCCAATGTTCGGAACCAGGTGGCGCATCACAATCTTGAAGGGGTGCACACCCATGTAGCGTGCAGCCTTCACGAAGTCGCGGTTGATGAGGGACTGCGCCATTGCACGAATAACACGGGCGCTACCCATCCAGCCGAAGGCAATCAGCACTGCAGAGAGCAGAACCCAGGTGGGGACGCTCTTCTGAATCTGCTTACCAACCTGACCGTTGATCAGAATTGCCAGAATCAGCAGCGAGGGAACCATGATCAGGGTCTCGAGGATGAACAGCATAATCTTGTCAATCCAGCCACCGAAGTACGCCATCACACAACCGTAAACTGCGGAGATGAACACAGTGGCCAAACCGACGACCACACCAATCTGGAGAGAGGTCCAGACGGCCTCAGACATCATGGCGAACACGTCATTACCCGCGATGGTGGTACCGAACCAGTGCTCGGCCGAGGGGCCTTCACCCAGCGCCATGTAGTCAATGTCGTTGGGCTTGTACTTGGTCAGGTACTTACCGAACAGACCGAACAGACCCATGCCGATGAACACGCACAGACCGAAGACTGCAGCCTTGTTACGCAGGAAGCGGCGCAGAATAATAACGCTCTTGTTGATGACCTTGAAGTCACCGTTCTCCTGTACCACCGGTACGGAGGAAGTTGCAGTTACCTGACTCATGAGATCCTCACTCGGGGGTCGACGATGGTGGTAGCGATATCAGCGATGATCGCACCGACAGCGAACAGTGCAGAACCGTACGCGAGGGTCACGGTCGCAGCGTTCACGTCCTGCGCGGAAATGGAGTCAATCGACCACTTACCGATACCGGGCCATGCAAAGACGGTCTCGGCGAAGAATGCACCCGCAAAAATCATCGGAATCTGGTACGCGATGGACTGTGCCACGGGGATGAAGGAGACGCGCAGTGCGTGGCGAGTAATCGCCTGGTTACGGGTCAAGCCCTTAGCACGAGCGGTACGCACGAAGTCAGCGTTCACGTTATCGAGCAGGTACTGACGCTGTGCAATCTGGTAACCAGCCCAACCGAAGATGGTCATACAGAAGGTCGGCACGACGTAGTGCGCCGCCATATCCATGGTGATTTCCCAGAATCCGGTCAGACCCGGAGTCGAAATACCGGTCACATAGAAAATCTTCTCTCCACCATTAGCAACGGCGATGTTGTTGATAGTGGTCGCGCCCTGCTGCACCACGAAGTAAGCAACGGGAGCGGGGATGATGTAGACCAGGTAGGAGTAACCGGTGATAACACGGTCAGAGAACTTGTACTGGCGAGCTGCCGAGTACACACCCAGGGCAATACCAATCACAATCGAGAGAATGGTAGCCACCAGCAGCAGGCGGGTAGAAACCCACACGCGCTGGCCAAATTCCTGGTTAATGTACGCGCCGTTGGGGCTACGGCCCCAATCGAACTTGGTGACCACATTGGTCAGCCACTGAACGTAGCGGTCCCAGGGGTTCATTTCGGGATCGAGACCCAGGGATGCGAAGTTACGGTTCACCTGCTCGGGGCTAGGCTTCGGAACCTTTTCCTGCTCCAAGAGGGCAGGCTTCAGGGCAGTAACCGCTGCAAAGTAACCCATCGTGGTCGTAATAAAGACCATGACGAGGTACGTCAGCGATCGCTGGAGGATGTACCTAAACATGGGACGGTTCCCCTCCTTGTGTAGATGTCGGTGTTAAGGCATGTGTGTCATGCTGTCCTAGCGCACTGCTTCGTGATGACTGTCACTAGGAGCATATGTACTTTATCTTATATAGCCTGTAACACTTCCACCAAACCCACATTGGGCACTTTCACCCCTTAGAACAGCCTGTATGCAAGCTAAAAGGGAGCTGGGTAAAAAAATGCCCCGGAATACCGGGGAAAAGGGGCGGATTAACAATTTTTACGAAAATTTTACATCGGAAACAATTCTCTCGACATAGGGACGTAATAACCTTTTCGATAAGCGCTTTACTGGGGCAAAACACCACGTAAACCCACTATTTAAGGGACTAAACCAACACTTCCAACCCCTAAACCAAGCACTAAGGCACACCTCTTAAGCGCACTGGTTAAGGCAACTCAGCCAAAAGCGGCGCCCCGGCACGAGCACACGACTCGCACCGGGGCGCCGCTTATATAGGAAGGCAACGCCTCCGGCGCGCACCTTTTCGTTATCCCTCGTTCTAGGAACGCGAGGAGCCGCCATCCTCCGAAGAGCCCGCCTCATGCGAAGCATCCGAGCTCACTGACTCAGCAATCGTCCTGCGGTTAGGACCCTGCATGCTCTTCAGAGCCTGCGCATCCTTCGCCGCCATCTCCGGAGTAATCACCGGAATCGCACCGGTCGCCGCACGGGCAATATCAACAGCCGGCTCAGTCTCCAGGGTCGTCGCCAGCGCATCCTCACGAATGAAGAACAGAAGCAGCGTAGACACCAGGCCCAGCGGCACCAGGTACAGGAACAGCGGAATCAACGCATCGTTATAGGCATTCACAATGATGCCGTGCACCGGCTCCGGCAAAGACGCCACAAGCTCAGGAGTCAGAGACGAAGACGCATGGCTACCTGAAGACTGCAGCGCCTGCTGAGGCATACGCTCAGAAATCAGCGAGGTCAGACGCGAGGTAAACAGACCACCCACCAGCGAGGCACCCACAGTAGCACCCACCTGACGGAAGAAGTTATTCGACGCCGTCGCGGTACCAACCACACTCACCGGGAACGCATTCTGAACAATCAGAGTCAAGAACTGCATAGACATACCCAGACCGGCACCCATCACCGCAAGGTATATACAGAACAGCCAGGTCGGAGTCTCAACAGTCACAGTCGACAGCAGGAACAGGCCCAACGCCACAACCGCGGTACCGGTCGTCACGTAACTCTTATAGCGACCGGTCTTCGACACCACGCGGCCCGTCACAATCGACACCACCAGCATGACACCCATCATCGGGATCATCAGCAGGCCAGCCACCGTAGCACTCACGCCCAGCGCCATCTGCAGATAGGTCGGGATGTACTCCACCGCACCGAACATCGCCACGCCCAGCGCCAGCGAAGCACCCAGAGTCAGCAGGAAGTTACGGTTCTTGAACAGGTACATGGGCATAACCGGCTCAGCCGCACGGTTCTCCACCGGGATGAACACCAGCGCAGCAACCACCGAGAAAATCAGCAGACCAATAATCTGCGGCGACGTCCACTCGTACTGGTTACCGCCCCAGATCGTAGCAAGCACGAGCGCACTCGTACCCGCCATCAAAATCAACGAACCAAGGTAGTCGATGCTGTGCTTCTCACGCTCACGGAACGGGCGGTGCGGCAGCAAGAAAATCACCGCAAGAATCGACAAAATAGCCAACGGCAGATTCAGCCAAAACGCCCAACGCCAACCCGGGCCCTCAGTAATCCAGCCGCCAATCAGCGGACCAGCCACCGACGAGAACGCGAAAACGCCACCGATAATACCCATGTAGCGGCCTCGGTCGCGAGGAGGGATCACGTCAGCAATCACCGCCTGAGAAAGAATCATCAGGCCACCACCGCCCAGACCCTGCAGGGCGCGAGCAAAAATCAGCCAGTTCATGTTCTGCGCGAGCGCGCCAACAACCGAACCCGCCATGAAAGCGACAATCGCAAAAATCAGGAAGGGCTTGCGTCCGAACTGGTCAGAAAGCTTGCCGTAGACCGGCATCGTAATCGTCGACAGCAGGATGAAAATGGTAATCACCCAGCTCATGTGCTCCACGCCGTGAAGCTCACCGACGATCGTGGGCAGCGACGGCGCCAGAATCGTCTGGTTCAGCGAGGACATGAGCATCACAATGACCAGGCCCAGGAACATGGCGCGGATGCGGTTTTTACTTTCCTGCTTAGTCTCACCGGCTGGCGGCTGAGGTAGCTTCTTTTCCTCTGTACTCATCGTTTAATCCTTAGTTACGTTCTATATGTTTCTGTTATGTGTCCGCCAGGTTCTTGATTCGGTTGCTCGAATCGGTCGCCCCGATTTGGTTCCGGCGGGCTTTTGTCATTTGTAGCAGTGAACCGCCGCTAGATTGCCGGTCGACTCTGCTCAAAAAGCAGGAACTGGAAGGTCTTCACCGTCTGGCGAATACCGCGGGCGATATCCTCTTTGTCTTCCAGGTCGCGGGCAAACTCCAGCTGACGAAGCACCGCGGAGGCAAGCTGGACCTTTGCGCGCGATCGCTCGCGGAAGTGATCGGTCAGCGGGTCAGCCGGGTTTCGGCGCGGGAAGGGGCCGCGGCGACCAGCAGCATCAAAAGCCACCCAGTCGATGGTGTTCAGGTACTCGGTGAGCACCTGTTCGCACTTCATGTAGTGCATCTTCATTCGTTTCGCGGACTCGGGGAACTCCTGATAGGGAGCTCGAGGGTCCTTGCCCTTGGCGTAGTGGAAGCTCTGGAAAATGACCTCCCAGAGAAGATGGGTTACACGAATAATCGTGTTGTCATCCTCGTGGGCGCGGTCTGTTTCGAGGATTTCTTCGCTGACCACCGGTTCGCGCAGACCCAGGACGGCATCCTCTTTGGAGGGGAAGTAGTTGAAGAAGGTACGCGGGGAGACGCCCGCCTCTTGGGCGATTTCTTCAACGGTGGTTCCGCGCATCCCGTGTTCGCGGACGCGTTTGAGGGCTGCTTCGTGGATTGCCGTCCAGGTTTGTTCGCGGCGGCGTTCGCGAAGGCTCTGTTCCTTTTTCTGCATAACTGCAATTATTTCATCACTGCACACAATGCTCAAGTGCATTTTTGGCGTTAAGGCCCACAGCATAGCCAGCTAAGCTCCAGCCCCACACAAAACATCGGCATAATAGAGGGATGAACTTGTTTGCCCCCGCCTATCTCGATTTCCTGCCAGACTGGCTACGCCTCGCACTCGGCATCGCCGATATCCTCATCCGACTCGCAGCCCTCTGTTGGCTCCCCTACAACCGCAAACCCGTGGTTGCCCTGGGCTGGCTCATGGCCATCTTCTTCATCCCCTTCGTAGGGTTCATCGCATTCCTCGTCTTCGGCTCCTCGCGCCTGCCCGCCTACCGCCGCGCACGCCAACACGCCATGAACGACTTGATCCGCGAAGTCAGCGAGAACAAGCCCTTCCTCACCCGCACCGACGACCTCTCCGACCCCGCAAAGGCAGCCAGCCAGCTCAACTACACCCTGGGCTCACTCCCCCTGGTCGGCGGCAACCAATTCACCCTCCACACCGACAACCACGAGGCAATGGTCGCCATGGCGGAAGAAGTCGACCGCGCCACCAAATACGTGCACTTCGAGTTCTACATCACCGCCTACGACGAGGCGAGCGCAGTCCTCTGGGACGCCCTCTTCGCAGCCCACGAACGCGGTGTACAGGTGCGCGTACTCCTCGACCACATCGGCTCCCGCAAATACCCGTCCTATAAGAAACTCGTGAAAATGCTCAACGACTCGGGTATGCAGTGGCGCCTCATGCTGCCGCTCAAACCGTGGAAACTCAAGTGGCAGCGACCCGACCTGCGTAACCACCGCAAGGTCCTCGTCGTGGACGGACGCGTCGCGTTCTCCGGTTCGCAGAACGCTATTCACCGCTCCTACGACATGCCCGAAAACATTAAGAAGGGCTTGGAGTGGAAGGACCTGACCTTCTCCTGCACCGGCCCCATCGTTGAAGAGCTCAACGCCGTTTTCGTCTCCGACTGGTACTCCGAAACGAACCAGCTGATCCTGGCAGAAATTAACACCAATATCCCCTACTACAAGGATGGGATGCGCGCCCAGGTTGTGCCCTCCGGCCCCGGTTTTGAAACCGAAAACAACCTGCGCCTCATCAACTACTTGATCTACAATGCCGAGCGGCGTATCACCATCTGCTCACCCTACTTCGTACCCGAAGAGACCCTACTGCAGGCACTCACGAACGCCGCATACTCCGGTATTGAAACCACCGTGATTGTGTGCGAGAAGGGCGACCAGTTCCTGCCGAACATGGCGCAGCGTTCCTACTACGAGCAGCTGTTGCAGGCGGGTGTGCGTATTCTGCAGTACCCCAGCCCGACCGTGCTGCACTCCAAGTTCATGATGGTCGACGACGAAATCGCGTTCATTGGCTCGTCCAATATGGACCCGCGTTCCTTCTCGCTGAACATGGAAGTGTCAACGTTCGTCATTGACCGCAAAATGGTGGCGATGCTGGATGAAGTATGCGCCGAATACGAGCAGGTCTGCACCGAGCTGCTGTACACCCAGTGGGCGGAGCGCCCGCGCCGCATCAAGATGACGGAGAACCTCTGCCGACTGTGGTCATCGCTCCTCTAAATAAAACTGCCCACCCGGATAACCCCGGGTGGGCAGTTTTATTGTATGAGGCGCTATCGCAGGATGCACCGGGCTACAAGCTAGAGCACGGATACGTACTAGAGCAGACCAGGGGCTATATCGGTTCGCCCGGGCCCACCAAACCGGCGGAGTGCATCCACCACACGAAGAGCGCCACTGCAATGTAGAGAACCGTGCACAGGCTCAAAGTGATGATGTGGCGACGGCGAGTAATACTCAAATACCCAATAAACTCACGGATAAAAGCATTCACCGCAAAATACAGCTTCGTACGAGCCCCCGCACCCCAGCATTCCAGACCCAGCGAACGTGCCAACAGCAACGCACGGAACAGGTGGTAGCTGGTTGTTACCACAGCAACTTTCGGGGTTTTACCCTCGGCAACCTCCGGCATCAAGGCGTAAGAGAAGAGCAGGTTCTCGCGGGTGTTCACCGCGCGGTCCTCCACAATAATGTCCGCCTCGGGAATGCCGCGGGATACAGCGTAGCGAGTCATCGCCACACCCTCAGGAACCTCTTCATCCGCGCCCTGGCCGCCAGATATAATCAGCTTCGAGCCGGGGTTCTTACGGTAAATTTCAATGCCTCGATCGATACGACCCGCCAGCAGCGGAGTCACCTGGTCACCAATGAGACCCGAACCGAGCACCACCACATAGTCAGCCTGCTGACGGAAATTCACCAGGTTCAACACTGCCGACACAGTAAAGCCCACCGCGTAGATGGTGAAATAGGTCAGCACCAGCGAAAAATAGAAATAAATAGTGCCCCACACGCCGCCCAACGGAGTGTTCTCCGCCGGACCGGGAATAAAGAACGGACCCACAATAAGGGCAATACCGGCAGCTAATGCCAAAGAATTAGTGAGCGAAAAACCCTCACGAACAATAAGACGCACACCGCTATATAGGAAAAGACCGGTCAAACCCAAAGGCGTAAAAATCGAAAGGATCGCCGGAACGATAACAATGAGGAACGCCAACACCAGCAAAATCTGGTTCTCTGCCACAATCGCCGTTACGCCCAGGCTCGTACCCAGCAACCCCACGGTCGCAATCAGCAACCAGCCGACAAACACACTACGGCGTTCCCGCAGGTAGAGGCAGATAAAGAGCACCAGCGAAAGCGCCGTCAGCGCATACAGCACCACCAGCGGAATATATAGAGGAGAATCAGGAGGAGGGAGAAACTGCATAAATTGGGTCCCAAAAAATAGTGTGCACCCGCTAAAAATCGGGAGAATCGAAAAATTCTTCACACAATTCTATCCCCGCCACTGTGCATCTATCGCTGCAGACCCACCGCACACAAGCACACACAGAACAAGCACACACACAGAAAAAGGGCAAAAAGAAACACGCGACACCTCCGACATCGCATACCTTCGTATGCGGCGAATGCATCGCGCGTTCATTTCTACCCTGGACTAGTTTAGCGCCATAAACGGTTTCCCGTGTGGATTGAAGAAGGTTTAATCTGCAACCACTCCGGCGCAAGCAGGCGAACAGCCTTCGCACAACCTGACAAAGCAGTAATAATCGACTCGCAACGCTGATTAAACTCGCTCTGATGACGCTTATCCACAATCTGCCCCGGAAAATGGCGATGCATCTTCGACACAGAGTCGCTACTCTCCTGCAAACCGTGGCCCGTATGGCCCGGAACATGCTTCACCAGCACACGCTTCTCGCGGATCGCCTCCGTCAAAGCACGCATCTGAGCCACCACGCGCTCATCCTGAATACCCTCAGAAACCCACGCCTCAAAAGCCCAACGGCTATGCGCCAAACGCAACACAAATGTCAACGCACCCAAAGAATCCGTATGAATAATCAGGCGGCGCGAGCCACTATGGAACACCGTATAAGCCGCCAACATCGCAGACAGCTCACCGGTCATAATATTCACGCCATCATAGTGGGCATGAAAATAGAAGCCGTCCTCACTCACGCCGGCGATGCCCATACGGCCGCCACGCTGATACTTCTTATTGTGAGTCGAACGGAACGAACAATCCGTGAAAACGCTATAGTCCTGCAGCTGATCCAGCGGTCGAGGGGTCAGCGCCTCCTCCACCATCTCATCCACGACGGTACGTGCTGCACACACCTCAGCCTGCATCCGCTCATACGCGGGCGTGCCAGCAAGCTTCACATGCACTTCACCCAAAGAATGGTTATCGTACGGGTCCAGCACCTTCTCAAAGGCGCGGTACTCCATGATCCCCTTCAACTGGTCGCAATCACGGAAAAGATGCTTCAGATTCTTACGGTCAGCAGCAATCGTCACCAGGTTCTGACGGTACTGCTCAGGAACCACATCCCACGCCGAAAGCACGGCACGACCCAGCAGGCAAGGATGCACCTCATCGCAGCACTCCATCAGGGAATGAACGTGAGTGAAAAGCATCGGCTCCTCATTCACCACCGTGCGGGTGCCGTCCTGCTTAGAAATAAAAACCACCGTCGACAAGGCCGAATAACAAAAACCCTGCGCCGTACGATGCTCCTGAGCCACCGCAATCACAGCAACACCCTGATCCGTGTACCCGGCAGGGTACGAGGCGCTATAGTCGGGCGCCTCCCAGGTCAGGGTGCATCGTTTGATGTGCGCCGGTGAAAATCCCATGAGTGTCACCCCCCATGCGTGCCATACCGCTTCTCCTTCCATTCATGCGGTGTATCGTCCTCATTCTTTTATAGGTCGAAAAGAAAGGGGCACGCAAATATAAAACACCTTTTTTACAGTTAGCGAATGGATCACCCGCAACTCCTCTCACACACCGCCACAACGCAAACCCCAGCACAGAACACAGCGCACAACACAGCGCGAGAAACCCCCGCGCATACCTCACCGAGGCGCGGGGAAAGGTGTACGGTAAAAGAGTCATATACGACGCGGCAACCGCCGCACCACCCCACAAGGAGAGCCCCATGATTGGTGTTTACGCCGGAGTATCCGTCAAGCCCGAGCACGTCGAAGAATTCCTCAAGACCATCGAACCGCTCGTGACCGCAAGCCGCCAGGACGAAGGCAACGTCAGCTACGACTTCGGTGCTGTCTCCGACACCGACTTCGCATTCATCGAGCGCTGGGAATCCCAGGAACTGCTCGAAAAGCACATGGGCACCGAACACTTCCAGAAGGCTGTCGCCGCATGGGAGCCGCTGCTCTCCTCCGAGCTGGACGTTCGCATCGTCAACTTCCGCTAAACGACGTTAAAGACCGAGGTGCCCGGCACCCCCTATGTGAGGGGTGCCGGGCACCTTCGCATGTCAGTTATGGAGGCGAGCGCGGCAACTCGCAGCGCGCCTTTATTCTCGGTTTAGCGGCGCTCTCGGCTTATCGGCGCTCTATGCCAACCTCCACCGAATCAAGAGTGAAACCACTCGTCGCGCTCACGCAATGCACCTTACCGGTATTCACCGACTTGCAGGTGTAACCGTACGCAGTCACCACCTGACCAGCCGGCAGCGCAGTAATGCCCTCGGTCTTCACCGGTTCCGGGGTGGCGCTCTGACCGACCAGGCTCGCCTCGGGAGCCTGACCCTGCACCATGTGCACGCGCTGCTGCGCCTTACCGGAGGCGGCATCCCAGCCCTCCAGGGTCACACCAACCAGCGCCTGGCAATCCACACCCGACGGGGTCACCGAGCACGCGACCTTAGAGTCCGGGCTGGTGAAACGCAGCGCCTCAACAGTCTTCGCTGAATCGCCCTGACCGAAAGTTCCGCCGCCGTAGACTTCAGCGAAAGTCAGCGTACCCGAGAGCATGCGGGTCTGCGCCGGAATCAACGCCAGGCGCGGCTTCTCAACGCCACCACCCTGCGTGAAGCAGGCACCCGTAATGTAGTCGCGACCCTGCACCTTCGTAGCGCACTGGTACCACTCAACACTCGCCGAACCGTCCTGGTTCTTGCGGCTGTTGAACAGACGCACCGCCTCCTGAGCCTTCGCACAATCCGAACCGTCATACACGTAAATACCGGCGGAACCACCCAGCAGGCTCGTCACACCGCAGCGGGTGCCCGCATCAATAGTGTTCGCGGAACCACTCGCCGAGGCGTATGCCGCCTCGTACTCGGCGTCGGTGCTCGGCTCATCGGCCGGGGTTGCTACAACATCGAAAGTTGCCGGCGCGTCCAGGCCGGCAGAGATCTGCACAGTATTCGGCTTCCAGGAGCCATCCGCCGATTTAAACAGGGTCTTCGCATCAACGGACGCCGAGGAAGTCGCCACCATCATCGGGGTGGTTTCAGACTCCTCAGCCTGCGGCTGAGCAGAGCAAGAGCTCAAAGCGAGCGCACCGATGCAGGCAAGAGCCGTCAGGGCACGACGAGTAAAAGCACGCTGTGCGCGTGCGGGCAAGGTAACCATGAATACGTCCTTGTGAGGGTTGCGAATTGCGTTGTGTTTGAGTGGTTGTGCTGAGTCGGTGAAGCGGGTACCTAAATACCTTCTTACACCCTACTGCACCGCAACTGACAAGGCAATACGCCGCACCGGGTATCCCACGACGGCAGACAAAGACGCGGACAAAGAACAGCGCCCCGCCCGCAGAAAAACCGCGGAACGGGGCGCCAGCCCATCAGGGCAAGATATTAAATTCTCACACGATACGTGAGGGGCTTATACGTCCTCGGGCAGGATGCGTACGCCGCCCTTATCAGCCGAAGCAGCCAACATACCGTACACCTTCAGGGCGTTCGATACCTGACGCTCACGCGGCTTGGTCGGACGCCACGGTGCGGCACCCTTCGCCTCGCGGCGAGCAGCCAGCTCCTCATCCGAAACGTTTACACGCAGGATGCGGTTGTTCACGTCAATCTCAATCTCGTCGCCGGTCTGCACCAGGCCGATTGCGCCGCCAGCAGCCGCCTCCGGGGAGACGTGACCGATAGAAATACCGGAGGTACCACCGGAGAAACGACCGTCAGTGATCAGCGCGCACTTCTTGCCGAGGCCCAGACCCTTCAGGTAGGAGGTCGGGTACAGCATCTCCTGCATGCCGGGGCCGCCCTTCGGGCCCTCGTACTGGATGACGACAACGTCGCCTTCCTTCACATTCTTCGACAGGATCTCGTACACAGCCTCGTCCTGAGACTCGACCACGAAGGCGCGACCCTTGAAGTGGAACAGCTCCTCATCAATACCTGCGGACTTGATGATTGCGCCGTCCTGGGCGATGTTGCCGTACAGGACGGCCAGGCCGCCGTCCTTGGTGTACGCGTGCTCGACCGAACGGATGCAACCGTTCTCAGCGTCAGTCTCGTGGGACTCGTACTTGTTGGCGGTGGAGAACGCGTGGGTGGTGCGCACGCCGCCGGGAGCTGCGAGGAACAGATCCTTCGCCTTCTCGCTCGCCTTGCCGCCGCGGATATCCCACTCGTCCAGCCATTCGTCCAGCGAATCAGCGTGAACAGAATGAACGTTCTTGTGCAGCAGACCGGCACGGTTCAGCTCACCCAGCAGGGCGGGAATACCACCGGCACGGTGCACGTGCTCAATGTGGTACTTGGTGGAGTTCGGGGCAACCTTCGCCAGGCAGGGAACCTGACGCGAAATGCGGTCAATATCCTTCAGGGTGAAGTCAGCACCCGCCTCGTGCGCAATCGCCAGGGTGTGCAGCACGGTGTTGGTCGAACCGCCCATCGCCACATCCAGCGCCATAGCGTTCTCGAACGCCTCCTTGGTCGCAATGGAGCGGGGCAGAACCGACTCGTCATCCTGCTCGTAGTAGCGCTTAGCCAGCTCAACGATGCGGCGGCCAGCGTCCAGGAACAGCTCCTTACGAGCAACCTGAGTAGCCAGGGTGGTGCCGTTACCGGGCAGAGCCAGACCAATCGCCTCATTCAGGCAGTTCATGGAGTTCGCGGTGAACATACCCGCACACGAACCGCAGGTCGGGCACGCATTCTTTTCAACCTGAGCGAGCGCAGCGTCACTGACGCTATCGTCAACAGCCATCACCATGGCGTCAATCAGGTCGAGGCGGTGCTCAACAATACCCTCAATGCCCTCGCCGGACTCCATGGGGCCGCCAGAGACAAAGATGGTGGGGATGTTCAGGCGCATAGCCGCCAGAAGCATACCGGGGGTGATCTTGTCACAGTTAGAGATGCAGACCAGCGCGTCGGCACGGTGCGCGTTGACCATGTACTCGACCGAGTCAGCGATCAGATCGCGGGAAGGCAGCGAGTAGAGCATACCGTCGTGGCCCATCGCAATACCGTCATCAACAGCGATGGTGTTAAATTCCTTGGCGACGCCGCCAGCCTCACGAATCGCGCCGGCGACCAGCTCACCCATGTCCTTCAGGTGCACGTGGCCGGGCACGAACTGGGTGAAAGAGTTCGCGATAGCAATAATGGGCTTGCCGAAGTCGTCATCGCCCATGCCGGTGGCACGCCACAGGGCGCGGGCACCAGCCATGTTACGGCCGTGAGTTGAAGTACGTGAACGCAGTTCTGGCATTGTTTTACCTTCCGTAGTGATGCAAGTACTGATTTTACGCGCGGCGTCCAACGCTCTTCAGCTCAGGGTCACTTTGGTTTCATGCATCGAAACGCGCACGAGCCTGCAACCGCCTATCGGTGGGAGTGTTGAGGCCACGGGGTTGTGCCGGATCTGCGGCAGAATTGCCCCCTTTGGGGTAGATGGGGGACATCACCCCATTATGCCCCCTAATCTGGAATGAGCCCAGGTTGCGGGCGGCGATATTCAGTCGGCGAACGCACCGGGAGGCGGCGGGCTGCCGTGCCTGCCGCGTACGGGCCTCGCTGCGCATACGTAGCACCACATGTAGCACCGGCGCGGTTCGTTTCCAACACACTGATTTATACACGCTTTTATACACACTGAACGCTGCATACATTTCAGAAGGTTTCTATGACACAGGCACCCACCGCATCGCTCACCCTCACGCCGGTAACCAGCCCGGCAGGCGGTAAAGATTTCGCGTCCTCCGTCATCTACCAGGTGTACCCCAAGTCCTTCTACTCCTCGGCGGGTGGCGTCTACGGCGACCTGCGCGGCGTCATCGAGAAGGTGCCCTACATTGCTTCCCTGGGTGTGGATATGGTGTGGTTCAACCCGTTCTTCGCCTCCCCGCAGAACGACAACGGCTACGACATCTCCGACTACTACGCCATTAACCCCGACCTTGGCACCATGGAGGACGTCGAAGAGATGATTGCTGCCCTCGCCGAGCACGGTGTGGGCGTCATGTTCGATATGGTGCTCAACCATGTTTCGACCGAGCACGAGTGGTTCCAGCGTGCGCTCGCCGGTGAACGCGAGTACTGGGATTACTTCTACATTCGCCCCGGCAAATACACCGAGGACGGTCAGCTGCGCGAACCGACCAACTGGGAGTCGAAGTTCGGCGGCTCCTGCTGGTCCCGCTTTGGCGAGTACACGGATGAGCACGGCACTCCCCTGTTCTATATGCACCTGTACGACCGCACCCAGGCGGACGTGAACTGGTACAACCCGACTGTGCGCGACGAACTGTTTAAGGTCGTGAATTTCTGGTACGAGAAGGGTGTGCGCGGTTTCCGTTTTGACGTCATTAACGTCATCGGTAAGGACGAAGAGCTGCTCGACGCCCCCGAAGGCACCGTGGACAAGGCACAATACACCGACACCCCGATTGTGCACACCCGCATTCAGCAACTGAACCGCGCCTCATTCGGTCAGCATGATGACACCGTGACCGTGGGCGAAATGTCCTCGACCAGCATCGAAAACTGCGTGGGCTACTCCAACCCGGTAAACCACGAGCTGGACATGGTGTTCAGCTTCCACCACCTGAAGGTGGACTACGAGAACGGCGAGAAGTGGTCGAAGGTGCCGTTCCGTTTTGCCGAGTTGAAGCAAATCCTGAACGATTGGGCGCTGGGTATGCAGGCCGGCGGCGGCTGGAACGCGCTGTTCTGGAATAACCACGACCAGCCGCGCGCGCTGAACCGTTTTGGTGACGTTGAGCGTTACCGTGCCGAGTCGGCGACCATGCTAGCGACCGTAATTCACCTGCTGCGCGGCACCCCGTACGTGTACCAGGGCGAGGAAATCGGCATGATTGACCCGGTCTACTCCTCAATCGAGCAGTATGTGGATGTGGAGGCGCACAACGCCTACGCGATGCTGCGTGAGCGCGGTCTGAGCGAGCAGCAGGCCCTGGAGATTGTAGCCTCGAAGGCTCGCGATAATTCGCGTGTGCCGATGCAGTGGACCGCGGATTCGGCGACTGCCGGTTTTGGTTCCACGTCGCCGTGGCTGGTTCCCGCCCCGGTACGTGACGCGGCGACCGGTGCCGGCATTTCGGTGGAGGATGAGGAACGCGACGGCGTGATTCTGCCCTACTACCGCAACCTGATTGCCCTGCGTAAGCAGTACCCGGTCATCTCTGCGGGTTCGTACGCGCCCTACGCGCTGGATCACGAGCGGGTGTTTGCGTACTTGCGTGAGCTGCCCGCTGAGGCTAGTGCTGAGAACGGTAGCCCGGCGCAGCGCCTGCTGGTACTGACGAACTTCTACGGTGAGCCGACCGAGGTTGAGGTTCCGGCTGAATTTGTTCGTTCCGGTCGCGTGCTGGTGTGTAATTACAAGAATTCTACGGTCGATTCCGCTGCGGCGGATTCTGCTGTATCTGATTCAGCTGAGACGGTGACGCTGAGCCTGCGCCCCTACGAGGCTCTGGCGTTGCTGATTGAGGGCTAAAAGCTACTATATGCCCCTCCCCTAACGTGTGGGATAAGGGCAATATAAACCGACCTGGCAATATTCTATTTCTAGAATATTCCCAGGTCGGTTTTGTTTATAGACATTCCTATAGAGGAATTAATATGGAATATCAGGAAGAATCTTAGAAGCCGTGCTCGTTCAGCCAGGTAGCCGCCGCCTGCGCGGGCTCCTGCTTAGAGGTACCCGAAACACGGTCATTCAAAGTACGCAAATCAGCGGTAGTGAGCTTCGCCGAAACGCGGTTCAGAACCTCCGCCGCAGAGTCGGGAACTCGCGACGTATTGATAATGGGCAGCACCTGCTGAGCCAGAATCATGTTCTTCGGATCCTCCAGCACCACCAGCTGATTCTGCTCAATTGCGGGGGTGGTCGAGTAGAGGTCAACCACCTGCACGGTGTCATCCAGCAGAGCCTTGACGGTCAGCGCGCCGCCGCCATCCGAGAGGGGCACAAACTCGGCGGGGATGCATCCGTACTTCTCTTTCAGACCCGGGATGCCGTAGGCGCGCTCGGCAAACTCCGGGGCGGCGCCAAGCTTCAGATTCGTGCAGCGGGAGGCGAGGTCTTCAAGGCTTCGCAGACCGTACTTCTGGGCGGTCTGCGCGGTAACGACCAGGGAATCCTTATCCTCCGCCTCGGAGGCGTTGAGGGCGCGGATTTCAGCCCCGGAGCCACCCGTGGCAAGGGTTCTGAGGGCGGCGGGTAGCGCCTGCAGAATCTCCTGCGCAGTGTTAGCTGTAGCCTTCGGGTCAAGGTAAAGCAGCAGGTTTCCGGAGTAGTCCGGGATAACGTCCACCGCACCGGAGGCGAGTGCCCCCAGATACGCCTCACGGGCACCGATGCTCAGCTGGGTGCGGGCATTGAATCCCGCCCGGGTGAGGGATCCAGCGTAGATTTCGGCAAGGATTTGGGATTCGGCGAAGGCCGCTGAGCCAACGATGATTCCTTCGTGTTCGCCGCTGAAAACTTTGTCGCCACTGAGCCCGCAGGCGCTAAGAATACCCGCCATGCCGAGCGCTCCGGCTGCGGTGAGGGCAGTGCGACGAGATACGGTACGGCGTGCGAAGGTTTGAGGCGTCTGATTCATCGGGTTCATGCCTTCTTCCGGTTGATGGTGAGCCCCGTGGGGGTGAGCACACGCTGCACAAGGCCCATGAGCGCGTCCACAGCGAAGGCGAGAAGCGCCACGAGCAGGGTTGCGACGAGCATGCGCGGGTAATCGCGCACAGCGAGCCCATCGAAGAGGTACCTGCCGAGGGTTCCGCCGCTCAGGTAGGCGACGATGGTCGCGGTTGCAATGACCTGCACGAGTGCGGAGCGGAGCCCGCCGAGCATCATGTTGGCGGCGAGCGGGATTTCGAGGCGGGTCAGAATCTGCCATTCGGGCAGGCCTTGGGCGCGGGCTGCGTCCACGAGGTCTTCGGGTACGGCGGCGAGGCCTTCAAGAACTCCGGCGAGCAGGGGTGCTGCCGCAATAATAATGAGCACGATGAGGGCGGGCAGGGTTGAGACACCCAGCCAGAGCGCCAGAATGGTGAGCAGACCGAGCGCGGGTAGCGCGCGGGTGGCGGCTACGGTGCTCATGAGCAGGTTGCTGCGGCGACGGTTAGTGCCGTCGGAGGGTCGGTGGTGTCCAGCCCAGAGGCCCAGGGGCACGACGATGAGTGCCGCGCAGGCGGTGGCGAGGGCGGTGACGCTCAGGTGTTCGAGCAGACGCACGAGGATTCCGCCGCTTCCCTGCCAATTGGAGCCGTCCATGAGGTAGGCGAAGGTTCGTTCTATGACGTTCACGGGTTATGCCTTCCTTTCGGGGCTGTGGCGGTTCGTAACCGTAGCCGCCTGCCAGGGCGTAAGTGCCCTCGTCAGAAGGATAAGGAGCAGGTCGAGGACCAGTGCCAGCAGCAGGCTAAGGATTACGCCAGCCAGGATCTCCGAAGGGATATTGCGCGCGAGTCCATCGGTGAAAAGCGTACCGAGCGAGGGCACACCGATGAGGGCACCCACGGACACCATCGCAATATTTGCCACGGTTGCCACACGGATTCCCGACATAATGACGGGTGTAGCAAGGGGCAGGTAGAGCTCCATCAGCGCCTGTCGGGGCGTGTATCCGAGGGCGCGTGCAGATTCGTGCACGCTATCGGGTACGGAGTCGAAGGCATCCACACCGGAGCGCACCATGAGCGAGAAGGAGTAGACGCTCAGGGCGACGAGCACGTTCAGCGGGGAAATAATGGAGGTTCCCAGAATGAGCGGCATCAGCACGAACAGTGCGATGGAGGGGATGGTGTAGAGCAGCGAGGAGAGCTGCATGAGGGTTCGTGCACCGATGCGGCGTTCGGAACCGCGGTCACGGCGACGGCTCGCGTAGTAGGCGACCGGCAGCGCGACGAGAGCGCCAATCGCGACGGGTACGACGCCCTGGTAGAGGTGGCTGAGGGTCAGCTCTAGGATGCGCTGACTATTGGTGGCTACCCATTCCCAGTGCATATCGCTTGCGGCGAGGGGTGATACCACTAGGGGCTGCGCGGCGAGAGGTGGTGCCGCGAGCACACTATTTCTTAGAAGACTCATTCGCTTTTCTCGCCTTCTACCGCACCGTTCTGCGCTTTTCGGGAGGCGGCAAGTCGGCGTGCGCGCGCCTGGCGCACCGTCTGCTCATCCAGCAGACCGGCAACGGAGCGGCTCACGAAGGAGTGCACAAAATCATCGGCGGGGCTGTAGAGAATCTCTTCTGGAGTACCGAACTGTGCGAGGCGGCCGCCCTCCGCGAAGACGGCGATTGTATCGCCGAGCAGAAGCGCCTCATCAATGTCGTGGGTGACGAACACAATCGTCTTGGCGAGTTCCCCCTGTAGGCGTAGCAGCTCTTTCTGCAGGTCGGTGCGCACTACCGGATCCACTGCGGAGAACGGCTCGTCCATCAGCAGGACGGGCGCATCGGCGGCGAGAGCACGTGCCACACCAACGCGCTGCACCTGACCGCCCGAAAGCTGGGAGGGGTAGCGCTTGGCGTACGAAGAATCCAGACCGACCACGTCGAGCAGTTCGAGGGCGCGAGCTTGCGCCTCCTTGCGGGAGGCACCGAGCAGACGCGGCACGGTGGCAATATTCTGCGCGACGGTACGGTGCGGCATGAGCCCGCCCTGCTGCATCACGTAGCCAATGCCGCGGCGCAGCTCGTAGGGGTTCTTCTCGTGCACGTTCACGCCGTCAATGGTGATGGTGCCATTATTGGGTTCAACCATGCGGTTAATCATGCGTAGACTAGTGGTTTTACCGCATCCGGAGGGGCCGACGAACACGGTAATCTGACCGGCGGGAATGTGCAGATTCAGGTTCTGCAGTACCGTGGTGGGTTCACCGGTTCGGCTCGGGTAGCTCTTGGTGATGTTCTCGAAGCGGATTCCGCCCGCCTGAGCACTATCGACAGCAGCATTTTTTGCCCACGGAATTTGGGGTGAGTCCTCCAGGCGTTGGTGAGTTGAATTTTGTGCGGCTGAATTTTGGGCGGTCATGGGTGCGGTGGGGCTTTCTAGTGTGGGCGTGGCATTGTTTCCATATACAAAAAGGCGGCATCTCAGGGTTTTATTCCCAAGATGCCGCCTTTTCGACGGTTTTGCAATATCTGGAACCGCAAAGTTTTTTAAAAACAAAACCCGCCCCACTGTAGAAGCCTGGAGGCGGATTTCGTGGCTCCGACCGGCGTCGATCCGGTGACCTTACGATTTTCAGTCGTACGCTCTACCAACTGAGCTACAGAGCCTTGCGTATTTACTTTTAGATACGCAATGACCGCGTCTTCGGATGAATAATCATCTGAACTTACGCGGCCAGAGCGACCCCGACGGGACTTGAACCCGCGACCTCCGCCGTGACAGGGCGGCGCGCTAACCAACTGCGCTACGGGGCCTTGTTGGAATCAACAGAAGTAAACTCTATATCATCTAACTTGGCTTTGCAAATCGTGAGATTTGCAAGTACCCCCAACGGGATTTGAACCCGTGCTACCGCCGTGAAAGGGCGGCGTCCTAGGCCGCTAGACGATGGGGGCCTAGTCGATCGAACAGGTTCCGTTTTCTTCATCCCGTCGTTCGAACCTCCACTAGTCTATGACAGGTTTGCGGAGGCGTGCAAACCGTTTTGTTCGATTTTGCCCGATTTTGACCCCCATTTTCGACCATTTATAGCCTGGCACATATGTGTTTAAGCTTGTCAATGAGGATTCAGAAAAACTTCAAAAAATTTTAAAATTTCTTCACAACACCCCAAATCAGGGACTTTTGGGAGGTTTTTAGACACGTTTAGGCACCTACAGGGATCCAGAGAAAGACTTTTTCGCCACCTCCATTTCTACAGATTTTCTACAAACTCCTCCGAAACTCCTCCGAAATTTTGTTTCGAAGATGCCGGCATCAGTCCCGCAAGAATTCCGAAAACCCACCTTCACATCTCTTATACACCCCTCTTATGCGCATCGCAGCGGCCAAAAAACTCCACAATATCTCCAAAAAATTTTCGACAACTTTCTACGCGCTTATATAGGACATGCAGGCAAGACGCTACCCTGGGTGCAAATATCTGCAAGAGAGTGCACAGCAACACCTCTCTAGAGGGTTCACCCCAGCCTCCCCGGAGCCCTCAAAAATGTGCCGCGCAAAGCAACTACAGGCCAGAATGCACGTAGATGCAAATATTCACTCTTGGGAATACAATAAACCGGCTTGTCAGACGCTTATTTTTCTCTCAGTGCAGATATCTACGCAATTATGACGACGCAGAAATATAAAGATTTGATAAACCTCTAGCGATTGACAAGGAGAGATGAAAGTCAGCTGAAAATACCCCCTGAATTGGCTTGAAGCCCCCTCTTTGAGCACCGTACTATAGAGGGCGTGAGGTCACTTCCGGACCTTGCACGGGGCCACTTCCGGAGCCCCAGACGTAAAGTCACCGCACATTACAGCACCGATAAACCGCATAGAGATCCAAAGGGGGATCCAGTGTCCGCAACGATGAATCGCCGCACGGCATTCCGTGCACTCGGCGTAGGCACCGCAACCATCGCTCTCGGCTGTGTAGCTGCACCCGCAGCGCAGGCACAGCAGATGGCGCACCCGCAGAAGGCAATGACTGCCGACCAGCAGCTCAAGCTGATTCTGCGCCGCCTAGAGCAGGTACCTGCCCGTTTGAAGTATGCGAAGCCTGGATCCTCCAACCGCGTTAATAGCGGCATTGAGAGCGCACTGGGCAACCTGACCACCGTCCAGGGCACTGACGCAGGCCGTCAGATTGCAAGCGCTAAGGCCGCTGTTCGTAAGTCTGATGGACGCGCCCACGCAGCGCTCTCCCCCGTTGGTGTTATTGCCTGCGTTGTCAGTATTGCAAAGTTTGTCATTCAGCTGGGCATCGCCATTTACAAGCTTATTAAGGCACTCGTTAACGCCTTCAAGCAGTGGAAGACCTTCAAGAACATCGTGAAGGCCGTCATTTCTGGTGAAGCCCGCAAGAAGCTGGGTACTGAAACTGAAACCGTACTCAAGGCCATTTTGGGCATTGAAGACGTCCTCAAAAAGTGTGCATAGTCTACACACCGTACGGCTATGCGCTTGTTTAGAGAGCTAATCTTGGTGTTTCTTTAGCTTTCTAGACCCCGTTAAGGGATGCGCCGCACGTGGAGTCACTGCATGGGCTCGTTGCGCGTCCGGGTAGCCGGAGGGTATGTCCTCGAGTGTCTTCGGCACCTACCCAGCCCACCCCGCATGACCTCATGGTGCGGGGTGGGTTTCTTTAACCGCTCTTTCGATAACTCTTCCGGGCGAGCACTTTCCGAGAGCCCTCCCCGTTACTCCCCCGCCTCCTTATATATAGGCAAAAATCGACCCCGCACCGATTCACGGTACGGGGTCGATTTCTATGTTCTACGTACTCAACGTAAGGATTACTCGCCGCGGGAGATGTTGATCATCTCGTCGCGGTCCACAACCTTCACGCGGGCGCGAGGCTCACCGGCTGCATCCTTGGATGCGGCGCCCAGTGCCTTCTCGTGGTCGTCCAGGCGGTGCCAGCCTTCCCAGGTGGTGTACTTGATGCCCTTGGAGTCCAGGTAGGCGCTGAATGCCTCTGCTTCCGGCTCGGGTGCGGTGTAGAGGTTCTCGCGGTCCTCGAGCAGGTGGGTGATGGTCTCGAGTGCGTCAGACTTGGTGGAGCCGATCAGGCCGACGGGGCCGCGCTTAATCCAACCGGATGCGTACAGGCCGGGAACGACCTCGCCGTTCTCGTCCACGACGCGACCCTCAATGTTGGTGATGACGCCGCGCTTGTCGTCGTAACCGATTTCGGGCAGTTCGGAACCGAAGTAGCCGATTGCGCGGTAGACAGCCTGTACGGGGTAGTCCACGTACTCGCCGGTGCCGATGATGCCGCCGTTGCCGTCGAGCTTGTTGCGTTCCATGCGCAGGCCCACGACCTTGCCGTCTTCGCCGAGAATCTCGTGCGGGGACTGCAGGAAGTGTAGGTGCAGGCGGCGGGATGCGGTCTGCTCGTTGGTCTTCTGGTCTTCCAGCCAGCCGCGCAGGGTCTTCATCATGACCTTGGTCTGTGCGTTCTTCTCCATTGCTTCTTCGGAAGCAGCGTCGAACTGGAAGTCCTCTTGGTACAGGACGATGTCCACGTCGCGGGAGTGTGCGAGTTCGCGCAGCTCGAGCGGGGTGAACTTCATCTGTGCGGGGCCGCGGCGACCGAAGACGTGCACGTCGGTCACGGGGGAAGCCTTCAGGCCCTGGTAGACGTTGTCGGGGATTTCGGTGACGAGCAGGTCGTCAGCGTGCTTGGAGAGGATGCGGGAGACGTCCAGGGCGACGTTGCCGTTACCGAGCACTGCAACCTGCTCAGCTTCGAGCGGCCAGGTGCGGGGGTAGTCGGGGTGGCCGTCGTACCAGGAGACGAAGTCTGCTGCGCCGTAGGAGCCGTCCAGGTCGATGCCCTTAATGTTCAGGGGTGCATCAAAAATCGCGCCGGTTGCGAAGATAATGGCGTCGTAGTGTTCGCGCAGGTCTGCGAGGGTCAGGTCCTTGCCGTATTCAACGTTGCCGAAGAAACGGATGTCGCCGCGGTCCAGGACCTTGTGCAGCGCGGTGATGATGCCCTTGATGCGGGGGTGATCCGGTGCCACACCGTAGCGGATCAGGCCGAAGGGGGCGGGGTAGCGGTCGAAGATGTCGATGGCGACCTCGACGGCGCCGGTGCGGACCTCTTCAGACTTGGTGAGGATATCGGCGGTGTAAATACCGGCGGGACCTGCACCAATAACGGCGACGCGCAGGGGGCGTGCTGCTTCAGACACGAAAATCTTCCTTTCGAAGTTCACCGTCCGGCGCCCGGTGCGGCGCGAACAGGCGGTGAGCTTAGTGTTCACTTCTTGCCTATTTTACCGGGGATTGACGGGTGTTCGGGGGCTTATATGTCTTCGCCCACTAAATAGGACAATTTTCTGTCACCTAATCCAGGCAGCGCGGCGCGTTCGGCTCCAGGTGCCTCCGCGCGCAGCGGGCATAGAACTGCCCCACCCTCCGAGGTGCAGGAGGGCGGGGCAGGGTAACGAAGACTAGAAAGCAGGGGCTAGGAGGCGGGTACCGCCTCAAAGGTCACGACCAGTTCCTCGCGTTCACCGAAGCGGACCAGGTGGCGGTCCAGCACATCCGCCAGACCAGCAGCCAACTCGTCGCTTTCAGCGCGCACCTCCATGACGAGTGCACCGTCGGTTTCGCGCAGGTCACCGTAGCCGCGGAAAATACCGTCGCGGTTGAAGGTGAGGCGCAGACCGTCGGGCAGTTCTGCGGTGCCGAGCTTGCGACCCATGTGCGAGCCGAGCTGCTTAATGTATCGGGCGGGGCGGTCGGTTGCTACGACGGCGCGCTGGCGTACCGGCAGGGATTCCGCGGCGGGATAGTTCTCAGCGGTGTTTTCTTGGGAAGTTTCAGTCACGGTGGGCTCCTTCTTATCTATGCCGAATTCTCATCTATGCCGAAAAAGGCTCACCACACGGAACCTGGCATCCGGCGACGCATGTTTCACCTTGAATATAGCAGAAACTTAGGGTCTACTAACCTAACGCACTATCATTGTTCGCGCAGAGGCGATAAACAACCCGTTCTATACGCACCTACCTCTTGAGCTTAATCTCAGCAGCAGCACCCAAATGTGCCGAAGTCACCGCATCATTCAAACGCTTAAAATCCGACCGGTCAGTATACGTAATCGTCAAAACAGCCTTCTGCCCATCACACAGAAGAGTCTGGGAGAATTCAACATTCTTCGCAGTCGAACGAATAGCGTTAAGCTCTTCAGTCCGCGCAAGAGCTTGCTGCACATCCTCCGGTGAAGAAGCTGTTGCACAAGCCGGAGTACTGGTCGAATACTCATTCAGCCATGGCTCAAAAGCTCCGCCCCAGTACAGGCCCAGAAGAGCACCAACAAAGACCACGCAGGATGCTAGAACGCCCACCACTTTTCGCGGCAGATGCCGCAATCCATTCTTTTGAGGGGCATCGCTTCCTGAATTTTCCGGCGCACGATCATACTCATCACGAGCTAGGGGGCTCCTGGTCGTCATGATTTATTCTCCTTCCGATGAGGATTTACATTTACATCCACTAATCCCGAATCGGGAATTCTGGTAGGGGCTTCAAGACGGCATAGCCTATCGCAGGCGGTCATCATATCTGCATCATGAGTCGCCACGATAACTGTGGCTCCACGCCGAGCAGCAGAGCTCAACAGCTCAACAACCAATGCCCGGTTCTCAGCATCAAGACTTGCCGTCGGCTCATCCGCAAAAATGTAGCGCACACCCTTGTGGATTGCCCGAGCGATACCCACCCTCTGCTTCTCACCACCACTCAGCAGGGCAGCCGAAGTACGTTCCTTCCCTTCAAGACCAATGACGTTCAAAAGCTCGCGGCTCTCATCCGTAATACGAGCACGACCAAAGGTCTTACGATCAAGCAGAATATTCTCGATAACGCTCCATTCCTCAATAATTCCGTAATCCTGAAAAACGAAGGAAGCTTCATCAGCCCAGAACGCAAGACGCTCCTTCTCGCGAGCACGTTCCATATGCCGGCCCCCAATAACAACCTCACCCTCATGAGGCGGCATCAGCAGACCCAACACATTCAAAAGCGTCGTTTTACCGCATCCGCTCGGACCCACAATGCCAGTTACTTCCCCCGCATATGCCTCAAAGTGAGGACTCTGGAGAATGGGCTGCCCCTGCGCATACACCACAATGTCGCGGGAGGCGATAGTTACCTCAGGATGTTCCACATTGCCAGAGGGATAAACAGTATTCCTCATCATTCACTCCTATACGTGACGACGGTGAACCGTCGCGGTGAAGATACGGTTAAAACTCAGTCTCAGCACCAGCGCCAGAATAGTGCCGTACAACAGCGGTGCCGCCATCGCTGAAAAGGCGTACTCTGCTCCCTGCACCAGAAGAAGTACCAACCCAGCAGCAGAGCAAAGGCACACAATGCAGGTTTCCTTCAGAAGGTACCCACTAAAAATTGTTCTGAGAGGCAGACCAGCAGTACGTAAAACAAAATCATTACGAGCACGAGCCGCAAGGGTAATGTACGTATTAATTGCTGTGCCAATAATGAGTGCCGCACAGAGAATTGCTAGGCCCACTAGATGCGCAACATACTGGTTACGTTCCAGCTGCGCGATGTAAAGGTGTTCCTCTCCCGCGCGGTCCACAGAAAGTAGGGTCTGCCCAATTTCCTCAGCGTTGTAGGCAGCCCGTACAGACGCAGGCTGAGAGACCATGACGTTACCGGTAGTCAAGGCCGCAGAAATAAAGGAAGGTTGTAGATTCTGCGTCGCCGATTCGGTTACCACAAGAACAGGCTTTTTATAGTTCAGAAGCCGTGAATCCTGAGAGCTCAAAGCAGGCACCTTTACCCCCGACGAGTTGGTTTTATCCTCCACAGTGAGCAGAGTAAATCCGCGATCCTCCCGGTCCTTCTGGTGGAAAGAATACTCTGCACGCAAAGACTGAGATCCAGGGAAGTTGCTATCCTCAACGTTCTTGAACGACAAGCCAAGACGTTGCTGAAGAAGGTCCACATAGGCGCGGTTCACCATAAGGGCGCCATCGTATTCGCTACCCTCCAAACCCTTAACGTTTTCCAACGCATAGGACAAGAGGACACCGTTCCGTGATTCAAGAGAACCTAAAGCACGCACTGTGGCCTGGTCGTAGGAGGCGAGCGCCTGTTCATCCCGTATCGTCGATTCAGGCACGTTCACTCGTAAGGTGTACTGGTCAGAAAGAAGAGACCAGCCAGCCGCCGAATCGCTCCTACCCAAACTCACTTGAGCACTTGAGACCAGACCCGGAATAGTGCACGCCACTAAAACCACCACAGCATACTTAGCGATTGCACTCGGAACTGTAAAACGTCGATACGCCGGTTCCCTACGTCCCACAGCATTAACGCTTGGCCAAGTCATGAGGTTGATCAGCAGTAGAGCAACCAGCATGAGAGCGGTAAACACGGCAAAGATTAGCGCTGTAACCCCCATCAGTTGAGGAAGATGCGCCACACCGTACACGAACCCCTCTACGCATCCCATGCACAATGCTGTTACCGCTGCAGGAGGTAGCGCCAGGAGCAGGAGATCTTGTGCATCCCTTAGCTGCAGACGACGCGGGGAGTATCCGTTTAGAAGCAGAATATTCTGAGTTCGCGAACGGACCGACAACCACCCCATGATTGCGGTACAGAAGAGCACAGCCAGGCAGATAAGGCTCGTCAAAGAGCCCGAAGAAGTAACAGCCCCGTAGACAACACGCACCGGGTTAACGGAGGTAACTTTAACATCCATGCCTTGTTCACGGGCAAGGTTTTCAAAAGCACGCACAAATTCTTGGCTACCCGCTAGCGCGTATTGGCCGTCAAGCGAAGAATCCCCGAGTGCTCGTGATGGATATTTTTTCCCGTGCTTATCCGGGTCGAACCAATCGATAGTTTCACCGTCAGAGCTCAGTGAATTTGCCCCAAAAACGTAGATGGATTTTCCGTGCCAGAAATCTTCGGGGTCGGCGACCACCTTGAGTAGCTGGGCACCATCGGCAGCGTAGCGATCCACCAAGGTATCAAAGTTCTGAATCAGCTCAGACTTAGACTGCTGCGAAGAACGCAGAGAAAGCTGTACCTGTGCATTGGTGCCCAGAGGAGCCTGCGTCTCCAGGACAGAGATGAGGGCGCTACCCAGCAGAAAGGTCAGAACCGTGCACAATACTGCGCACACTCTCAGAGCATTTTTCATCGTTGAACTCCGGTAACTGACGTAATTTTGTACAGTGGGCGGACGCTTTTACAGCGCCCGCCCACGTATCCGTTTATGTGCCTACAGGTTTAGCAGACACGGTAGTGATAGGAAGGGTGATGGTACAAGAACAAATTTCCCCAGGTCCATTTCGATGCCCGAGAAGTTTCACCAGCACGAGTATCTACGGAGCGGACAGTCCCGACCACAGTAGTAACAGTAGAACCATGACAACGATCGTTATGGTGATAATCAGAGAAGGCACGGTTACCGACCCACTCAACCCCATAATTCCAATCGCCGCCCTCATGCGGCTTCTGAGTACCGGCCAGGGCGGCTGCCCCAACACCAGTTGCGAGTGCCCCCGACATGGCGAGCACAGCGAGTGATTTCATGACTTTCATAGTCTTACCTTTCGGTAGAACTTTCCCCTTTGCAGGAAATATATTTTGCTCTTCCGTCCTGTGTGTGGTAACAATACTAGCACTACAGTGAAGAAAATAATATAGTTTTTCAGAATATTTAGATTTAAAACATATATTTTTTTACTAGTCAGCGGATTTTAGAGTTTTTACCCTGCCTTAATCAGGCTTCCTGAACGAAAGCTGGGAATTTCCTGGATTAACGCTTAGAGAAACTTTAACCGTAGAATATTTCGGTAACAACAGTGTCACCTCCCCAACACACCGGGAAGTGACACTTTTTTATGCGGGATCGGAACCCCGAACCCCGCCCCGACTATGAGTATCTACGGATTTTCACGAATGTCTTCTGAGAACACCGCGGCTCCCCAGACCCCCAAGGCAGAAGCCAAGGGCACACTGGACCGTTACTTCAAAATCACTGAGCGAGGCTCCACCATCGCCGCCGAATTCCGCGGCGGCCTCGCCACCTTCTTCGCGATGAGCTACATCGTCGTGCTGAACCCCCTCATCATCGGCCTCGGCAAGGACGCATCCGGCAACGACCTCGGCGTACCGCAGGTCGCAGCAATGACCGCACTGGTCGCAGGCGTCATGACCATCCTCATGGGCGTCATCGCCAAGCAGCCCTTCGCCATGGCGGCAGGCCTCGGCGTGAACGCGCTACTGGCAACCACCATCGCCTCCACCCCCGGACTGACCTGGCCCGCCATCATGGGTCTCGTCGTATGGGCTGGTGTGCTGATGACCATCCTCGTGCTGACCGGCTTCCGCACCGCAGTGTTCAACGCGGTCCCCGAATCGCTCAAGGTCGCAATCGTCGTCGGTATCGGCTTCTTCATTGCGTTCATCGGCCTCGTCAACGCAGGTATCATCCGCCGTATGCCCGACGCAGCAGGCACCACCGTGCCCGTCTCCTTCGGCGTGAGCGGCCACCTGCTCGGCTGGCCCACCCTCGTCTTCCTCTTCGGCCTGTTCCTCACCATTGCGCTGTTCATCCGCAACGTGAAGGGTGCAATCCTCTACGGCGTGCTCGCCTCCACCGCCCTCTCCATCATCCTGGAGAAGGTCGTGCCCTCCGGCAGCTCGCTTCAGTCCCCCACCGGCTGGTCCCTGAACGTCCCCGTCTGGGACTCCAACACCAGCAAGCTGCCCAACTTCTCCCTGTTCGGCTCCGCTGACCTGTTCGGTGCCTTCGGCACCCTTGGCGGCATGGCTGCAGTTCTGCTGATCTTCACCATCCTCATCTCCGCGTTCTTCGACGCAATGGGCACCTCCGTCGGTCTCGCAACCGAAGCAGGCACCATCAAGGACGGTCAGATCGAGAACGTCGACAAGGTCCTGCTCGTGGACGCCCTCGGCTCCGTAGTCGGCGGTGGCACTTCCTCCTCCTCCAGCCAGATTTTCGTGGAGTCCGCAACCGGTATCGGCGCGGGCGCACGCACCGGGTTCGCGAACGTCGTCACCGGCGCGCTGTTCCTCGTCGCAATCTTCCTGTCCCCGCTGGTCACCATCGTGCCCTTCGAAGCTGTTGCACCCGCAATGGTGTTCGTTGGCTTCCTGATGATCCGCCAGGCAGTGAACATCGACTGGAACGATTGGGGTCTGGGTATCCCCGCGTTCATGACCATCATCTTCATGCCCCTGTCCTACTCCATCGCGGACGGTATCGGCGCAGGCTTCCTGTCCTACGTCTTCATCCGCCTGGTGCAGGGCCGCGGCAAGGACGTGCACTGGCTCATGTACGTGGTTTCCGCAGTGTTCCTCATCTTCTTCGCTAACGGCCTGATTACCGGCTGGATGCACTAAATACATCGGGTGCCGAACCCTCCACACGTGGAGGCGCAGGCACCAGCAGGGCGGGGTATCGGCACCTTTGGTTGCCGGTACCCCGCCCTGCGCTATTCTTTCCCCTGCAGCCGATCTGACTATAGGAGCGGGGAAACACCACATCACCGACTGAACCACCGCACACAACGCGTTTCAACGGCACAAGCTACGCGGCGGCGCCTACAATGGTTGAACCATCGTGGCGCCCAACCCGGGAAATGCACCCGCGAAATTTACCCGCGAAACCGGCGGCGCAACAGTACACACCGAACAACATCAACGGATCCTCACATGTCTGAACCCCAGAAGGCGGCAGCGCCCACCAGCGCACTCGACCGCTACTTCAAGATTTCCGAACGCGGCTCCTCCATCGCCGCAGAATTCCGCGGCGGCCTCGCCGCATTCTTCGCCATGAGCTACATCGTGGTGCTGAACCCCCTCGTCATCGGCCTCGGCAAGGACGCTTCCGAACGCACCCTCGGTATCGCACCCGTCGCGGCTGTGACCGCGCTGGTTGCCGGCGTGATGACCATCCTCATGGGCGTTATCGCCAAGCAGCCCTTCGCCATGGCGGCTGGCCTGGGCGTGAACGCGCTGCTCGCATCCACCATTGCCACCACCCCGAACCTGACCTGGGCAGACATCATGGGCCTGGTCGTTCTTGCCGGTCTAATCATGACCGTTCTGGTGCTCACCGGCTTCCGTACCGCGGTGTTTGAAGCGGTCCCCGAGTCGCTCAAGACCGCGATTGTGGTCGGTATCGGCTTCTTCATTTCCTTCATCGGTCTGGTCGACTCCGGCATTATCCGCCGCATGCCTGACGCAGCCGGCACCACCGTTCCGGTGACCCTCGGCGCGGGCGGTCACCTGCTCGGCTGGCCCACCCTCGTCTTCCTCTTCGGCTTGTTCTTCACCATCGCCCTGTTCATCCGTAACGTGAAGGGTGCGATCCTGTGGGGCGTGCTCGCCTCCACCGCGCTGTCCCTGATTCTGGAGGCGGTTGTCCCCTCCGGTTCCGTGAAGGAGGCGGCGACCGGCTGGTCCCTGAACGTGCCTTCCCTGGCGGACATGAAGTTCACCACCCCGAACTTCTCCCTCATCGGTTCCGCTGACCTGTTCGGCGCGTTCACCCATATCGGTCCGCTGGCTGCTTCGCTGCTGGTGTTCACCATTCTGCTGTCCGTGTTCTTCGACGCGATGGGCGTTTCGGTTGGTCTTGCCGCCGAGGCTGGCACCATGAAGGACGGCAAGGTTGAGGACATCGACAAGGTCCTGCTCGTGGACGCTTTTGGTTCCGTTGTTGGTGGTGGCGCGTCCGGTTCGGCGAACCAGATTTTCGTGGAGTCCGCTACCGGTATTGGTGCGGGTGCACGCACCGGCTTTGCGAACATTGTGACCGGTGTGCTGTTCCTACTGGCGATTTTCATTTCGCCGCTGGTCACCATCGTTCCTTTCGAGGCGGTTGCTCCGGCGCTGGTCGTGGTCGGCTTCCTGATGATTCGCCAGGCCGTGAATATTGACTGGACCGACTGGGGTCTGGGTATTCCGGCATTCTTGACCATTATTTTCATGCCGCTGTCGTACTCAATTGCGAACGGTATTGGTGCCGGCTTCGTGGCGTACACTTTCATTCGCCTGGTGCAGGGCCGCGGTAAGGACGTGCACTGGCTGATGTACCTGGTGTCCGCGGTGTTCGTGATCTACTTCGGTATGGGCATCATTAACGGCTGGACTAGCTAAATCCGACAGTCTACATATTTGCTGAAGGCAGGTTCCTGATGCGGCTGAGAATGTAAGTTTTCAAGCTGCCGAAGGGCCTGCCTTTGGCGTATCTGGTTCGCTCTTACATGTTCCTTATCGCTCCCAGGTGCGAGAAAATCATGGCAGAATCATTCCGTTCTCGGTATGATTCTGCCATGATGTCCGTTCAAGAGTATGCTCAAGAAGCTAAGGTTTCAGAGCGAAGCGTGCGCGCCCGCTTAGAACGTGGAATGCTCCAAGGTCGTAAATTGGGAAGCCGCTGGGTTGTCGACGCTCTTCCCGCTGCGCACCACAGTCATGCTGGCCGTCCTATTTCCTTCGATGCATTCAACGCTTTGGCGCGTTACTGCGATGGTCAGTCATCTGTTCTATCTGCTGAGGAACGCCGCAGGGCAAAAGAACGCGCCTCAGCAATTCAGGTGCAAGGACCTGCGTCTGTTGAGCGATACCGAGCCCGCCGCGGTTTGAAAGTGCATCATCTGCAGGCTCCTCCCGCTGAAATTCCTGCAATTTTGGAAGACCCTGCATTGTCGCTTACCGGCATTAGTAGCGATATTTCTCAGGTGTACGGCTCAATGGTTGATGCATATGTTTCAAGCCAGGATTTAGAGAACATCATTTTTCTGTACAACCTGCTTCCAGCGTCTGTAGATTCGGCGAACATTATCTTGCGTGAATGCGATGAGCCACCCCATATTCTGCCTTTGCATGTGGCGGTAGATCTTCTAGATTTGGCAGATCCGCGAAGCTACGCTGAGGCAGAGCGTATTCTTCAAGATTCTGTTTTCAAGAAAGCGTCTTAGTCATGACCGCATCCCCTATTTTGATTCCTGCTATTGGGGGCAGAGCGTGCCTCTTGGCTTGGTCTGACTGATATCTCAGGCTAACTTTGAAAATCTTCTAAAAGACAGAAGCTAACTAAAACAAGGAATGGCAGAATCGTTCCGTTTTCGGAATGATTCTGCCATTCCTTCCATGCCCACACTCTACACGTACGAGAGGCAGGGAAAGTTACGAGATTTAGCGGACGTCTCCATCCACATAGAACCAGGTGCCGCCCACCTTCTCAAAGCGCGACAGCTCATGCATGCTGCCCTTCACCCGCTCCTCCGCAGGAACACCCGGCACCGAACGGTAATACGCAACAAACTCCACCGTACCGGACGCATCAAACGGGCCACCCGAAGCACCCAGAATATCCAGGCGATACCAGCGGATGTCGTCCTCCAACTCCAAGGCTGCCGGGCGAGTGCTCGGATGCCAGCTCGCCAGCAAGTACGCCGCATCCCCTGTCGCAAACGCGGTAAAACGCGAGCGCATCAGCTGCTCCGGCGCGGGAGCAGTCAACGTGCCGGAGGCGGCAAACTCGCCCAGGAACCTGCCGCAGCAGGCGCCGTACACCTCGCCGCTCGAGCAGGGGCAGCGGTCATCATGGTTAAGTTCAACCTGGTTCAGTTCAGTCATGCCACCCAGTATAAAGAAACGCCCGCTCTGCCGGGGATACACATCCTCAGCAGAACGGGCGTTCTTGTTTTCAATCGTTAAGTTTGAGCGAACCTACACGGTACGCATCAGCGGCAACGCTTATTCAGCGATTGCGCGAGCCGGGGTGTCAGCAGCCGAAGGCTTACCCACGTATGCGCCGCGGTACTTAGCAGCCGGGTGGCTGTCAGCAACCTTGGTGTGACCCTTACCGAAGATGTTCTCACGCAGGGTGTTGCCCTCGTACTCGGTGCGGTAGCGGCCGCGCTTCTGCAGCTCGGGAACAACGTACTCGATGAAGTCCTCGAAGGAGCCCGGGGAGACGTGGTATGCCAGGTTGATGCCGTCCAGGCCACCCTCGTCGATCCAGCGCTCAAGCTCGTCAGCAACCTGAACCGGGTCACCAACAATGACATCGCCCATGCCGCCGAGGGTGGTGTGCTCAGCGATGGCCTTGCGGGTCCACTTCTTGTCCTTCGCCTGCAGAGTGAAGGGGGTCAGGAAGGACTGAATCGACTCGGTCTGCACGTAGTTCAGGACCTCGTCCTCGTCGAACTGGGACAGGTCAACACCGGACCAGCCGCCGATGATAGCCTGTGCAGAGTCGAGGTTGATGTACTTCTTGTACTCCTCGTACTTTGCCTTTGCCTTCTCCTCGGTCTCATCCACGATGACGGAGAGCATTGCGAGGATCTTGACGTCGTCGCGGCTACGGCCCTGCTCCTCGGCAGAGGCACGGATACGGTCGGTCACAACGCGGGTCAGGTCCGGGCGCAGAGCGCTGATGAACACAGCCTCAGCGTGCTTACCGGAGAACTTCTGGCCGCGGCTGGATGCGCCAGCCTGGAAGATCACGGGGGTGCGCTGCGGGCTCGGCTCAGTCAGAGAGATGCCGGGCACGGAGAAGTACTTGCCCTTGTGGCCAATCGGGTGGACCTTGGAGGGGTCAGCGTAGATGCCGCGCTCGCGGTCCTTGACGACTGCGCCGTCTTCCCAGGAACCTTCCCACAGCTTGTAGCAGACGTCCAGGAACTCGTCAGCGATTTCGTAACGCTCGTCGTGCGGGATCTGGGTGGGCAGGCCCTGGTTCTCAGCAGCCGAAGGCAGGTAAGAAGTCACCACGTTGAATCCGACGCGGCCCTCAGTGAGGTGGTCGAGGGAGGCGTAGCGGCGAGCCAGGGTGTAGGGCTGCTCGAAAGTAGCGGCAGCAGTCACACCGAAGCCGAGGTGCTCGGTCACTGCAGCCATTGCAGAAATCTGGGTTGCGGGGTCATTCACGGGAACCTGAGCGGCACCCTCAATGGCGGGAGCGGCAGAGTTCTTGTACACGTCGTAGATGCCGACCACGTCAGCGATGAACACGGCGTCGAACAGGCCGCGCTCAAGGGTCTTAGCCAGGTCAGTCCAGTACTTGATGGTGTTGTACTCGGTTGCGCGGGAGCGCGGGTGACGCCAGAGGTCGAAGCTCTGGTGACCAATGCAGGTCATCTCGAATGCGTTAACTACGATGCGCTTCTTCTGCTCAGCCATCGATTTTCCTTTCGCGAATGATCGGGGACGATCGGGTTTGTACCCTGCACCCCGCGCGCCGCCTCCTTCTTGCCTTCTGCGTTCGGTGGTGGCCTTCGTGCAGGTGGCGCGTTCGCGCCGTACTTGCCTCTTTTCGTTGAGGCCAGATCATCATCTGGGGCACCCCGCTACGGGAGAGGGTTGCCGCCCGGCTAGCCAGAGCTTCGCGCCGGGACTCATGATCTCGTGGTTTGAGTGTACGGGGCGCGCGGGAGGGAGGTCACGTTTGTGACGAAAAAATCTTTTTGTGACGTGGAACCGAAATATTTCGTGATAAATGCGAAATATACGGTCATAGAAATTCATACGCGCCCGCCGGGTTGATTGAGGCACGCCACAGCCCATAGGGTGGGAGAAGCAAACCATCCAGAGCGACTGAGAGACCTGGCTCCACGACGTCGCAGCAACCGGCACGGATTCTTCCGCCCCCGGTGCTAACGCCAGGAACGATGGAAGTGACATGACACTCAACAGTGCAGTAACTGACGTACCCACCAGTGAAAAGAACGGCCACCACGCCGTATCCACCGCCGCCGTCCCCTTGAGCTTTGAAGGCGTCGGACAATCTTTCCCCGTGCCCGGCGGAACCCACGAAGTTCTTCGCGGAGTCTCCTTCACCGCAGCCCCCGGCGAGATTATCTCCGTCATCGGCTCCTCCGGATGCGGCAAATCTACCCTCCTGCGTGCAGCAGCAGGCCTGAACCGCATCACCGCAGGTACCGTGCGTATCGGCGAGAAGGCAGTGACCGGCCTCGACCCCCGCGTAGCTATCGGCTTTCAGGAACCGCGCCTGCTCCCCTGGCGCACCGTCGCCGACAACGTGGCGCTCGGACTGCCGCAGGGCACCAAAAAATCTGAAGGCGCAGCATCCGTAGCGCGTCTGCTCGACCTGGTCGGCCTGGGCGAATACGCAACCCACCGTCCCAAGGAAATTTCAGGCGGTATGGCTCAGCGCGTTTCCCTGGCGCGAGCGCTCGCACGCAACCCCGGCGTGCTGCTGCTCGACGAGCCCTTCGGTGCTCTGGACGCGCTGACCCGCATCAACATGCAGGATTTGCTGTTGGACGTGCACCGTCAAGACCCGACTACGATTCTGCTGGTCACCCACGATGTGGAAGAGGCGCTGTACCTCTCTGACCGGGTGATCGTCCTCGGTAAGGACACCCCGGAGGCGCCCGCCACCATCCAGCGCATTGTGACCGTTGACCGTTCTCACCCGCGTGACCGCGCCGATGCAGAGATCACGGCGCTGCGTAGCGAACTGTTGGCTGAGCTCGGCGTGGAAGATAACGCCTAAAGCCGCCACGCAACACATTTCTCACACATCACATCATCATCTTCAGAAGCGAAAAGATTTCATCATGACTTACTCCCCGTCTCGCCGTACCACCCTCAAGTCCCTTGCCGCAGCCGCCGCTTTTGCTACTCTGCTCAGTGCCTGCGCCGGTGAAGGTTCCGGTTCCGCTAACGCCTCCGGCGCTGCCGGTGGTGGCGATCAGAACACCGTGACCATTGACTACGCGACCTACAACCCGCTGTCCCTGATTATCCGCAAGAAGGGTTGGCTTGAAACCGCCCTCGCCGCCGAGGGTAAGAAGGTTGAGTGGGTCAAGTCGGCCGGTTCGAACAAGGCGAATGAGGCGCTGCGTAGCGGCAATATTGATGTCGGCTCGACCGCCGGTTCGGCGGCGCTGCTGGCACGCGCTAATGGCTCCCCCATCAAGGTCATTAGCCTCTACTCGCAGCCGGAGTGGTCGGCTCTGGTGACCCGCAAGGATTCGGGCATCACCAAGGTTGCGGACTTGAAGGGTAAGACCGTTGCCGTGACCAAGGGTACCGACCCGTACTTCCTGCTGCTGCAGGCACTCAAGCAGGAGGGTATCTCTGCTTCGGACCTGACCATTCAGAACCTGCAGCACGCCGATGGCCGCACCGCCCTGGATAACGGTCAGGTCAACGCGTGGAGCGGTCTGGACCCGATCATGGCTGCCGCCGAGGTGGAAAGCGGCGACGTGCTCTTCTACCGCAACCTGAACTTCAACACCTACGGCTTCCTGAACGCGACCGAGAAGTTCATTCAGTCCAACCCGACCGCCGCACAGACCATCGTGGACGTGTACGAATACGCTCGCGCCTGGGCTAAGAAGAACCCCGAAGAGGCTGTGAAGATTGTCGAGGAGGAGTCCGGCATTAAGCACGAGACCGCTCAGGTCGTCATGGAGCGCACCCACCTGGATATCGACCCGGTTCCGGGCGCTAAGCAGGTTGAGGTTCTCAAGGGTGTCGGCCCGATCCTGGTGGAGTCCGGCGACGTTCCCTCCCAGTCCGACGTGGACAAGGCACTGAACAGCATTGTGGACGACCAGTTCGCAAATAAGGCTGACAGCGCAGCCGTCGAGAAGATCGCAAAGGTGGTTGAGAAGTAATGACCGCCGCAACGATTACCGCCGCCTCCAGCGCTCGCGCTGAGCGTGCCGAGAAGCGTGTCTCTTCCGTGAAGCTGCCGTCGAACCCGTTCGCCGGTAAGCAGTACCTGGGCCTGGTTCTGCCCCTGGTGCTGATTGCCCTCTGGTACATTCTGAGCACGAACGGCGTGTTCACCCAGGTTCAGCTGCCCTCCCCCGACCGTGTGCTCAGCGCCGGTGTTGAGCTGGCGCAGCGCGGCGAGTTGGGCCGCCACGTGGCGATTTCTACTCAGCGTGTGCTGATTGGTTTCGGTATTGGTGCCGTGCTCGGCCTAGTGCTGGGTGCCTTGATTGGCTTGTCTGCACCGGCGCGTCTGATTGCCGCGCCGACCATTGGTGCGCTGCGTGCCGTGCCGTCCCTGGCGTGGGTTCCGCTGCTTCTGCTGTGGATCGGTATCGGCGAGAATTCCAAGGTAACCCTGGTTGCTATTGGTGCATTCTTCCCGGTGTACACCACGGTTTCTGCGGCTCTGGCGCACGTTGACCCCAAGCTTGTGGAGGCGGCACGCGCCTTCGGTCTGAAGGGTCTGCGCCTGTTCACCACGGTTCAGCTTCCCGCGGTTCTGCCGTCGGTCGTTTCGGGTCTGCGTCTGGCGCTGGCTCAGGCGTGGCTGTTCCTGGTTGCCGCTGAGCTGCTGGGTGCATCCATGGGTCTGGGTTACCTGCTGACCGACTCGCAGAACAACGGCCGCACCGACCGCCTGCTGCTGGCTATTGTGGCGCTGGCGGTGCTCGGTAAGATTACCGACGCGCTGGTGGGTGTTTTCGAGCGCTGGGTGAAGGCGAAGTACCCCAGCAACTAGCACCACAGCTATACGCAACACTCAGCACGCGCTGAGTTTTAGGAGAGATGTCCGCCGCATAGCTGCTCCCGAAGGTGAGCTAATCATCGCTACGCGCCGGAGAAAGAAGTCGGCGGGGGAAACCTGTCGCCTACTGAATGATGATGATGAATCCCGCCCCGCGCCCCACAGCAGTGAGCGCGGGGCGGGGTCTTTAAATATGTCGTTATATTACGAACTGGTACTCACCATGCCGAATATGACGGTCCCCTTTGCGTCCACCCCCTCGAGCGCGCTTTACTAAGAAGGCAAACCATCCAGAGCGACCGAGAGACCTGGCTCAACGACGTCGCAGCAACCCCCTCGCCAACGCACACACAGACCCCACGGTCACACAGACAGCGGCACGGTGAGCAAGGGTGCTAATGCCAGCAACCGATGGGAGAATAATGGGACTGCCCACCCCCTACTCGTTCACCGACCCGCTGAGCCCCACCCCGAACCCCGCCCACGAATCTGACGAGGCGCGCGTCGCGTTCTGGGAGAAGCAGGCGCAGCGACTCACCTGGGCTGAGCCCTGGCACACCGCGCACCGCTTCGAGAAGCCGAAGTCCCTCGGCTTCGACGAGGACGGCATCGAACAGTTCAACATCCCCGAAATTAAGTGGTTCGAGGGCGGTAAGCTCAACGTCGCCTACAACTGTGTAGACCGCCACGTCGAGGCGGGCCGCGGCGACAAGGTAGCCCTCTACTTTGAAGGTGAACCCGGCGACCGTGAGGCCATCACCTACGCAGAGCTGCAGCACCGCATCGCGAAGGCAGCGAACGGCCTGCTGTCCCTGGGCTTGCGCAAGGGTGACCGTGTGGTCATCTACCTGCCCGTCATCCCCGAAACCATTATTTTCACCCTCGCCTGCGCGCGTATTGGCGCGATTCACTCCCTCGTCTTCGGTGGTTTCTCCGCCGAGGCGCTGAAGTTCCGTGTGGAAGACACCGGCGCGAAGGTTCTCATCACCACCGACGGTCAGAACCGCCGCGGCAAGGTCGTTCCCGTGAAGGTGAACGCCGACGAGGCATGCTCCGGTGAGAACAATATTGAGCACGTCATCGTGGTGGATCGCACCAGCGCCTCTGACCCTGTAGAGCACGCCGCTGTGCCGTGGACTGAGGGCCGCGACGTCTGGTACCACGACCTGGTTGACGATCAGCCGGATACTCACGCCTACGAACTGCACGACGCAGAAGACCCGCTGTTCATTATTTACACCTCCGGCACGACCGGTAAGCCCAAGGGCCTGGTGCACACGATGGGCGGCTACCTGGTGCAGACCGCGTACACTCACGCGCTGCTGTACGATCTGCTGCCGGATTACGTGGACGAGAACGGCGTGCTGCGCCCCGACGAGCTGTCCGCGGTCAACGACCCCGAGAAGGTTGAGTCCACCGTTCACTGGTGCACCGCCGACCTCGCTTGGGTGACCGCACACACCTACGAAATCTACGGCCCGCTGGTTAACGGTGTCTCCGAGGTGATTTACGAGGGCACCCCGAACACCCCGCACTACGGTCGCCACTTTGAGGTCATCGAACGCTACGGCGTGACCAACTACTACACCGCCCCGACCCTGATTCGTTCCCTCATGGGTGCGTTCCCGAACGGCCCAGAGCCCGGTAAGTACGACTTCTCGACCGTGCGTCTGCTCGGTTCGGTGGGTGAATCCATTAACCCGGAGGCGTGGCGTTGGCTGCGTCAGCACGTGGGCGGCGGCACCGCGGCGTTCATCGACACCTGGTGGCAGTCAGAGACCGGTTCGACCGTGTGCTCCCCGCGCCCCCACGACCCGGCATTCGCGCCCGAGGGCACCTACCCGGAGGGCACCCCGCACTGCACTCCCCTGCCCGGTTGCGCTACCCGCGCCGTTCCAGGCGTATCCACCCGCGTGGTGGATGAGCACGGCGACCCGGTCGAGCCCGGCAAGCAGGGCTTCATCGTGGTCGATAAGATTGGCCCCTCGATGGCTCGTACCGTGTGGCAGAACCCGCAGCGTTACCTGGATTCCTACTGGCGCCACTACGGCGAGCGCGGCTGGTTCCTCGCTGGCGACGGCGCGAAGGAAGACGAAGAGGGTAACGTGTACATCCTCGGCCGTATTGATGACGTGATTAACATTTCGGGTCACCGCCTGTCCACCATTGAGATTGAGTCGGCACTGGTGACTCACCCGGCTGTGGTTGAGGCTGGCGTCTGCCCCGTGGAGGATGAGCTGACCGGTCACCAGGCGGTTGCCTACGTGACGCTCACCGATGAGGGTAAGGACCTGACTGAGGATGAGTTGAAGGCAGCGCTGACCGCGCACGTGCGTGAGCACATTGGCCCGATTGCTAAGCCGAAGGATGTTGTGGCAGTTGCTGATATCCCGAAGACTCGTTCGGGTAAGATTACTCGCCGTCTGCTTGGTGAGCTGTACCAGGGCCGTTCTTTGGGCGATGTTTCTTCGCTGCAGAACGAGGAGGCGCTGGGCCACATTGCGCAGGTGCTGGTGGATACCGGCCGCGTGAGCTAGGATGTCTAGGCTCCACTGCTGGTCTGAACGCTGAGCCGAAAAGCTGCATAGAGTAAAGGTGCGGATACCGAATGATGATTCGGTATCCGCACCTTGCTATTTTACCGAGCTGACAAGGCTCTCAACCGGCGGCGTGCCGCCTTCAGCCTACTTGATCAGGCCCAGCGAACGAGCGTGCTCGGCGGTAATGCCGCTCGGTTCAATGTGCTCGGGGCCCTTGTCCTTCTCAGGGTGCTCGGTCGCCTGGAAGCGGATCATCTTCACATCGCTTGCCGCGCCCAGGTTCGTGATCATGCCGTCACCGTTGAGGTCCACGGACACCGGCTCGGTGTCGATCTTACCGTTACCGTTGAAGTCAATCGGCTGGTTGGCGGGCTTGCCCTTGTACAGGAAGCCAGCCGCGCGGGGACCGAAGCCGCGCGCCTCGTACAGCTTCGCCTCGTTGAGCATGCGGTATTCGGCGGTGGAGTAGCCGAAGTAGCGGCTACCGTCAGCCATGGGCACGCCGGTGAGGGTGTACTGGTAGTTCATGACGCTGTAGTAGTTGGGCTTGTAGTTGATTTCGTCCCAGCCGCCGTGGCTCAGGGCGAGGTTGTGGCCGAGCTCGTGCACGAACACTGCCACGCGGATGTCGCTGGTTGCCTTGCCCCAGAAGTGCGGGCCGACGGTGACCATGAGGTTGCGGCCGCCGAAGTTAGCAATGCCGGAGGAGGTGCTGTTGTCGTAGTAATCGCCCCAGATGACGTAGTGGAAGGTGCCTTCGCGGGCGGGGTTGAACTTACCTTCGGTCGCCTTGATGCGGTGGAGTGCCTTGAACTCGCTGTCGAGTGCCTGGTAGCTGATTTCGTTGCCGCCGCCCAGGTTGTACTTGGCGCTGCGGGCGTCACCTGCGTCCAGGTGGATGTTCACGCCGTGGGTGCCGTCGGGGTTGCGCAGGGGCAGGTCGGCGTAAATCTTGGTGATGCGGTCCAGTTCGTCTTCGCTGGGCAACAGGCCTGCCATGTAGTCCATCTCGACGAAGATGTCCTTGTGGTTGGGGTCTGCGCCCATTGCGGGGAAGTCGACGTCGATTTTGCCGTCGCCGTCAGCGTCGTAGCCCTTCAGTTCCCAGGTATTGGGGATGCCGTCGCCGTCGATGTCGGGGCTGTAGGCGTTTGCTGCGGGGGCTGCGATAGTGCCCAGGCAGAGCACTGCGAGGGAGGCAAGCGTGACGCGTGCGCTCTTCAGAAATGCCATGTTGTGTTCCTTAGTGTGTGGTGACCGATAATGTTCCGGTGGTGTTTCGATGGAGTTTTCCGGGAGGGCGTTCTCCTCGGTTTCCATGATGCTCCCGTTTCACGTGTTAGGTGAGCTGGGTGCCGCAATGTTCATACATTGAGGTAAAAGTTGAGATAATTTTGAAGATGAGCTGAATTACATTAGAGTATCAGTAATTCAAATCACATGCATCACCACATTCTTAATGACAAGAGAGATCCCATGACTTCTTCCTCGAACACCACTAACGGTCTGAACCGCCGCGCCCTCATCAAGGGTGCCGCGTGGAGCACCCCCGTCATCGCAACCGCAGCGGCGGTACCCGCCTACGCGGCGTCCACCGATGCGCAGGAAACCCCGACCATGAAGTTCGGTGTCTTCACTCAGGCGTTCAACTCGAACCCCGCCAACGACTTTGATACCCGCTACGGCCTGGACTCCTACACCGTGCAGGTACCCAACATCACCGCAACCTCCACCACCCCGCAGAGCCTCGGCGGCGGCACCTTCACCCCCGGCGGTAGCGTCGGTGCCGGCCTGTACGGTGGTGCGGGTCTGTGGATTTCCGCACCCGTTAACTCCAAGGGCGAGTTCCAGGGCAGCTCCTGGCTGTACCCTCAGGCGCACCTGCAGGTGACCTTCGAGTTCACCTTCCCCACCGCCGAGGATGTCACCGACCCGCTGCTGTGGGATGTCGATAACGACGTTGAGATCCCGGCACTCGCTAAGAGCGAGGGCGGCGCAAAGACCAACAACCCCGCCGTGGCGGCGTTCAACGGCATCGCATACACTGCGAAGTTCTACGAGCCGACCATCGAGGACAACGTCTGGACCGGCGTACTGGACATCCGCACCTCCGACTACCTGGAAGCCACCGCGAAGGACGGCGTGAGCTACGCGCAGGTGCTGGCGTCGCTGGTTCCGGTGTACTTCACCAAGGTGACCTCCAGCTACACCCTGACCACCACCGCTCAGATCACCAGCGGTAACGTCGCAATGCAGCTGACCGAGGGCGGCGAGTACACCTTCCAGGATCTGGCTGGTTTGCGCGCTTCGGCAACCATCAGCCGCTAAAGTACCGAACATCAGCGAGGGGCCCGGCATCCGTTATGGATGCTGGGCCCCTCGCTGTGTTTATGGCTTAGCCTACTGGGCACCGCCGGTAGCTGCTAGAGGCTAGTCCTTCGCGGGAACCAGACCCTCAGCTGGTAGCAATAGTTCATGACGCTCAGGTAGTTCGGCTTGTCGTTCACGTCATCGGTGCCGCCGGGCAATAAAAACCTAGCACTTCATCATAACGCCGTCTTGAGCCCCGCACGAGAATTCTCATCATGCGGTGCTGTTTGAGCGCATCAGCACAGGGAATGCGGGTATCTGTCGTTCTCGGGAAGCATAAGAAAAACCATAGACGTTGCGGCACAGCAAGCCTATTCTGGATATACAAGTATTTTTCAACATACAGGAGGATACGATGGCTAACGTTACGATCATTGGCGGGCACGGCAAGGTTGCTCTTCTGGCCGAGCCGCTGCTGGTGGAGCGCGGGCATGCGGTCAATGCGCTTATTCGCAGGCCGGAGCAGTCAGAGGATATTGTCACGCGCGGGGCGAACCCTGTGGTCGCTGACATTACCGCGTTGAGCACCGAGGAGATGGCGAAGCTCTTCAAGGATTTACATACAGAAGTGCTGGTGTGGTCCGCGGGTGCGGGCGGTGTAGGTGGCCCCGAACGCACCTATGCGATTGACCGTGACGCTGCGATCCGGTCGATGGATGCGGCGCGGCTGGCCGGTATTAAACGGTACGTGATGGTATCGTACCTGGGCGCGGGTTCCGGGCACGGCATCGACCCTGATGACAGTTTTTACGCCTACGCCGAGTCGAAGACGATCGCCGATGAGCACCTGCGCGGCTCGGGGCTGGATTACACGATTCTGGGGCCGGGGACGCTCACCCTTGAGGAGGCAGGCGGCATTACTCTGGGGATTGAGCCCGCCCACACGCCCGGCGCCGAATCTAATACTCCGCGGGCCACCGTTGCCCAGGTGCTGGCGGCGGTTCTTGAGGACCCGTCCACGGTTGGGAAGGCGCTCCCGTTTATTGGCGGGCCCACCCCGATAGCTCAGGCTCTCGCATCGGCGCCTAACAGCAATAAGCTGCGCTAGGGTTTGCCGGATGCACCCGCCCCGGCTGAGTGCGGACGCGTCCCGAGCCTCTTCACGGGTTTGGGGCGTGTTTTTCTCTCACGCAAGGTTGGTGCCGCATCGCTCAGTATCCTAAAGTACCATGTATTTTTAGAGCAACTGCAAGAGGTTCCCGTGGGATTCTTCGATCTCTTCGCCGACAAAACCCCGGACGAGCCCGCCGAGGCGTAGCTTACCAGGACATTTCTGGTCTGACTGCTTCGGCGACCATTACCCGCTAAGGGGCATGAGCCGCTAAGACAGCGAATTTAAAACACCAGGGGCCCGGCATCCATACTGGATGCCGGGCCCCTCTGCTTTAGGACTCAGCCTACCGGCTGCCGCCGAGGTAAATTGTCGCAAAAAGTAGTTCCCAAAAAAAGAGAACTGTATTACAATGTATATATAGTCTTTAGGAACGAGGTACCAACTATGGAAAACCTAGTAATTTCAGTCTTTAACACCGAAAGCGAAGCTTATCAGTCCTTTGCAGATTTGAAGGCTTTCCGCCAAACTCAGACGACCAAGGTTGCTCAAATCGCCCTGGTCAAAAATGAAAACGGTCATATCGTTGAAAAAGAACGCTATGATTTTGAAGATTCAACGACGGATGCAACCCTAAAAGGTGGCTTGCTCGGTGCAGTTATCGGGCTTTTGGGTGGTCCTATCGGCGTCTTGTTTGGTTATGGTATTGGTAGCCTCAATGGTTTGGTTGCTGGTGCTACCGTTGATACGGCAGAAGCTGGCCTGATTGACGTTGTTTCTCAAAAATTGACTAACGGTGAAACAGCCGTTGTTGCCTTGGTGCAAGAAGACAACGAAGCAGTCATCGATGCTTACTTCACCAAGTACGACACCCAAATCGTGCGTTGGGATGTAGCAACCGTCGTAGCCGAAATCGAAGCAGCTCTGCAAGTCCAAGAAGACCTCTACAACCAGGCGCGTGCACAGATGAAGGCTGAACGTAAAGCCGAACGCAAGGCTAAGCTTGAAGAATTCAAGGCGAATGTCAAAGCAAAGTTTGACAAATTGAAAGCGTAAGCACCCAAGCATCTCATAAAAAATAGATTTTAGAAAGAGGAAGTGAGGATTTTGGCTCAAGATCTTGAACAAATCAAGGAAGACAATGGCAAAAATACCAAACTCAAGGTGGGGATTTTAGCCATCTCTCTTTCTCCAGGTGGATGTTGATGCCGGTGGTGCCGTTCGGGTTGCGGAGGGGAAGCTGGGCGAAGGATTCGGTGATGCGGTCGAGCTCTTCCTCGCTGGCGAGCAGGCCGGGCATGTAATCCATCTCCACGAAGATGTCCTTCTACAGCGGGTTATTGCGCTCTCACGAGGTTTCAACACCTCAGGGCAACAATAACCCGCTTCATCATACACAGAGTGCATATAGATTTTCTCCGGTATAGCACCATATCTCAGGTTATGCACCGCTTATGCCGTAAAAGCGCTCTGATAAGCCTTCTATTTAGTGTTTTCTGACTCAGGCTCTGCCTCAGCGTTCTGTGCGGCGGCTTTTGCCTCGGAGGTCTTCTTGGAGGCGTAGAACAGGCACACGACCGCGCCCACCGCCGCGGCAACCAGGGGCAGCATCATGGAATCAGCCATTGCCGCCGCGTAGGGTTCACGCAGGACCTGCGGAAGCACGCCTCCAGCAGCGCTGCCGTGAGAGCTACCGCCCGCTGCGGCAGCCGGACCCAACGCGGACAGGTGCGAGGTAATCGCAGAAGCCATAATCGTCGTAATCGCAGCCGAACCCAGCACCGACGCCATCTGGCGGGTCTCGTTGTACACGCCCGAACCGGCACCGGCACGCTGCGGCGGCAGGTTACGGGTCGCAGACACCGACAGCGGACCCCAAATGCAGGAGTTCGCCGCACCCAGAATAATCATCGGACCAACCATCAGCCACAGGTTGCCTTCCGCAACCATCGTCGGGCGGAGCAGAGCAAAACCAACAACCATCAGCGTAAAGCCAATCACGGCAATCCACTTCGGGTCGTTACGGTTCAGACGCGCACCCACCACCGGCGCCAACGCGCCCGAGAACAACGCCATCGGGGCGGTCATCAGCGCAGCCTGGGTCGGGTCCAGGCCCTCCACCTGCTGCAGGTACAGGGTCAGCGGGAATGCCATGCTGATAGCGACCACACCCATTGCCGCGATGGCCACATTCGACACCGAGAAGTTACGGTCACTGAACAGGCTCAGCGGAACCAGCGGCTCACGCGGGTTAATAGCCTGCCAACCAATGAACAGACCCAGCACCAGAATGCCGGCAATAATCAGACCCCACACGCTCACCGCAATACCGGTGCCCAGGAACGAATCGGTCATGGTGCCCCAGTCGTAGGTGGCACCTTCCTGAATACCGAAAACTAGCAGGAACAGACCGACCGCCGAAAGCACCACGCCCAACCAGTCGAAGCTGTGCTTCTTCTGCTCAAACACCGGCACGTTACGCCACGCCAAGAACAGACCGACCAAACCCACCGGAATGTTCACGAAGAAAATCCAGCTCCAATTCAGGGCATCCACGAGCACGCCGCCCAGAATCGGGCCAACCAGCGAGGCGACACCCGCCGTCGCACCCCAAATACTCATCGCAACACCGCGCGCATTCGGCGGGAACATCAGCGTAATCAGAGACATGGTCTGCGGGGTCATCAGCGACGCACCCAGGCCCTGCACCACGCGGGCAGTAATCAGCGATTCAACGTTCGGTGCCAGACCACACCACAAGGAAGCAAGCGTAAAAATAGCCATACCGATCATGTACAGGTTCTTCTGACCGAAGCGGTCACCCATACGGCCGGTAATGAGCAGCGGCACCGCATACGCCAGCAGGTAGGCGCTCGTCACCCACATGCCCGCCGACAGCGACGCATCCAAATCCTGCAGCATGTGCGGCAGGGCGATGGTGACAATATTGCCATCCACCAGGATCATGAAGAAGCCAACAACCAGGGACCAGAGAGCAGGCCAGGGCTTGTAGGGTGTCTTCGCCGGGTTACCGACGAGAGGCGCTTTCTTGGGGCGTGAACTCAATGATCCTCCAGCGGATGAGCGTTGCGGGTACAGTCTGTGTGTTCAGCGTTGCCGCTGATAAATATCACCCCATCTTACTCCCCTTGTGGGCGCGGCTCCGGTTGCTCTACCCTAATCAGCGCTTAGCAGCCGCTGACCGGCGAGCGCGCGGCACCTCGCCGGGCGCGGGCCGAACCCTCTAGACTGAAGCTATAGAAGCTATCAGAGCGCCACCACCGGCGCTCACCCCCATCAAACCACCCTCAACGAGACGACCACGGGAGGACCCATGGGTTTCTTTGATTTCTTCACCGACCGCACCCCGGCAGAACCCGCCGAAATCCGCCTCGTCGCTTTCGTCAGCGGCAAAGTGCAGGGCGTGGGCTTCCGCTGGTGGTGCGCCGGAACCGCCAAGCCCATGGGGCTGACCGGCTACGCCGAAAACCTCGACGACGGGCGCGTGAAAGTCGTTGCGGAAGGTACCGCCGTCTCCTGCGCTCGCCTGGTAGATATTCTGCGCGGCGGCGACACCGCGGGCCGCGTGGATGAGGTGCTCGTCGAGTGGGAGGAGCCGTCCGGCTCGTTCCGCGGCTTCGGCATCAGGTAGCGCGGACTAAAGTAGCGCGGTTTAGCTAGCCCAGAGCTAGTCAGACCAGAGCGCCGCGAACTGGGCGCGGGTCATATCGGCGCGGCGCACCCGATGCTGCACCGGGTGGCCGTTCTCGTCGGGGCGGCCGGAGCTCGGGTCAATATCGTCGTAGATGCCGGTGAAACCCGCTTTAACCGCCACTCGTTCGGAGGGCTCGTTACCCGCCAGGGCGGTCCAGCGCACACTCTCAAGCCCCAAGCCAAGCGGGTCGAAAGCGTAGCCGAGGACGGCACGCAGCGCCTCGGTCATGTAGCCCTTGCCGCGCACTTTCGGGGCGGCATAATAGCCCAGTTCGGCGCGGGTTCCGGGGCTTTCGGGGGTGCCCTCGGGCAGGCGCAGTTCAATGGTCCCGGCAAACACGCCGGAGGCGTCAATCGCCCAACGCTGAATCTGCCCGGCGGCAATCTGTCGGATGGTGGTGAGCAGGTAGTCCTCGGCGTCAGCGCGCGTGTAGTTCAAGGGAATGCGGGTGTAGCGGAGGGTTTCTTCGTCGCGGCAGGATTCCACGATGTCGGGGATATCCGCCTCGCACAGGTGGCGGAGGGTGAGGCGCTCGGTAATGAGTTCGGGCTGGTTGGGCTCTACGTGTTCGCTGTGCTCAGAAAAGTCGCTGTGTTCGGGGGTCATGGTTCGAGCTTAAACCCTCGGGTTTGTGCGTCGGAAAAGCTTTTGTGAACATCCCAGAATATTCAGTGACGCAAATCACGACTTAATACTCGCATTTTCACCCGTCATCACTTGATTATTATGAATTATTCATAATAAAATAGTTATCGAGCCCGCCCACTGGGCAGTAAAAATAAGCGCCGCGCAACGAATCCGCGCGGCACAAAGCAGAAAGAAGAACACTATGGCAGTTCTGACCATCGGCGACCAGTTCCCCGCATACGAGCTCACCGGCGTTGTCCCCGGTAAGCTGGCTGACATCGAAGCAACCAAGCCCGAAGACTACTTCACCACCGTCTCCTCCGAGGGTCTGGACGAAGACACCTGGCGCGTCGTCTTCTTCTGGCCGAAGGACTTCACCTTCGTTTGCCCCACCGAGATTGCAGCATTCGGCAAGCTCGCTGACGAGTTCGAGGCACGCGACACCCAGGTGATCGGTGTTTCCGTTGACAACGAGTACACCCACTACGCATGGCGCCGCTCCCACGAAGAGCTCGTGGACCTGCCCATCGTCATGGCATCCGACCTCAAGCGTGAGCTGGTTAGCGCACTGGGCATCCTGAACAAGGATGGCGTTGCAGACCGCGCAACCTTCATCATCGATCCCCACAACACCATCCAGTCGGTCTCCATTACCGCTGACTCCGTCGGCCGTAACACCGACGAGGTACTCCGCCAGCTGGACGCACTGCAGTCCGACGAGCTGTGCGCATGCAACTGGAAGAAGGGTGCAGAGACCATCGACGCATTCAAGGAGATGAAGTAATCCATGAGCATCGATAACCTGCGTTCGGCTCTGCCTTCCTACGCGAAGGACATGAACCTCAACCTGTCCTCCCTACCCCGCATCACCTCCCTGTCCGAGCAGCAGCTCTGGGGCGCAATCCTCGCAACCGCAGCAGCAACCAAGATTGACTCTGTCGTTGTTGAGATTGCTGCAGAGGCTAAGGAGCACCTGAGCGACACCGCTTACGAGGCTGCTCTGGGTGCTGCATCCATCATGGGCATGAACAACATCTTCTACCGCACCCGTGGCTTCCTGAACGGTGCATACGATGACCAGCGCGCAAACCTGCGTATGCAGATCATCGGCAAGAACGGTGGCATTGAGAAGCTGGACTTCGAGATGTTCGCTCTGGCAGTGTCCGCAGTCAACGGCTGCTCCCACTGCGTTGAGGCTCACGAGCACACCCTGCGTGAAGAGGGCGCAACCAAGGAGCAGGTCAACGACCTGATCCGTATTGCTGCAACCCTCGGTGGCGTGGCACAGGGCATTCAGCTGGCTGAAGCACTGGGCTAAACCCACTAAGCGTTAGAGCTTACACAGAAGCGGCGCGTCCACCCCTTTACGGGTCAGATGCGCCGCTTCCTCTATGCCCTCAAGCCCAGCAACGTGTTGGGCAGAAGTTTCTAAACTCCCCCGATTTGGCGCTATACAATGCCTGTATGCAGTACTGTATTTTGGACTCCACTAGCCCCTATCCCAGCGTGAAAGAACTCACAGAGCTTTACGATTCTGTCGGCTGGAGTGCCTATACCAAAATACCCGAACGTCTCATCCCGATGGTGGAAGGATCGCGGTATCTTTACACCGCACGAGAGGCAATCACCGACGGAACGGGACGGCTCGTCGGGCTAGTCCGCGCCGTCGGGGACGGACACTCTATCGCCTACATTCAGGACCTCCTAGTGCATCCGCACGCCCAACGACAGGGCATTGGTTCTGCGCTTCTAAAGCGTGTCATTGAGGACTTTGACCGAGAAGACATTCGACAGCGACTCATTACTACCGACGTCGGTACTGAACACGCCGTTGCGCTCTACAAACGCTACGGCTACGCCCCCGTAGAGGCGGCAGGATGCATCACCCTTGCATGCTATCGATAAGGCAATTCTCATACGGCTCGACTCGTTCAAGCTGGCTAAGGCACTGGGCTAAACCACTAAGCCGTAGAGCTTGAAACAAGCGTCTCTCAACTAGGAGCAGAGGCGGCGGCGGGTCTACAATAAATCGGTGCCATTTCAGGTACGCGCACAGGCAGACAGAGCCGGATGCGGTGATAACGTCGTCACCCGACCCCCCCCCGTTGCGCGCGCCTCCCCCTACCGGCACCCGTAGCACACGCATCACGTACGCAGGAGAACGCCCATGCACGAGCTCTTTGACCCAGATCAGGTATTCCGCATCGTCGACATTGCCGCCGTTGTCGCTAACGGTCTGCTCGGCGGTGCCGTGGCGCGCGCCTTCCGATTCGATATCGTGGGCTTCCTGCTACTCGCGGTCGCCTGCGGTATGGGCGGCGGCATGATTCGTGACGTGCTACTAAACTCGGGCCTGCCCGTGGCGCTCACCGACGGCGGCTACTGGGTGGGTGCTATCGGCTCCTCGATTCTGGCGTACAGCATCGATTTGAGTGCCCGGTGGGCGACCCGAACCATGCTCATCATTGACTTCATCGGTATGGGCGCGTGGGCGGCAACCGGCACCATCAAGTCCCTGAACCTGGGTCTGCACTGGCTGCCCGCTATCGCACTGGGTGTGACCACCGCGGTCGGTGGCGGCGTTATCCGTGACATCATGGTCAACCGTATTCCGGCAATCTTTGGTGGTAACTCCCTGTACGCGACGGTCGCGTTTGTGGGTGCCGCTGAGACCGCCCTCGTGACCGGCCTATTCCACCGCCCGAACCTGGCGATGGGTCTGTCCATTCTGCTGTGTTTGGTGCTGGGTGTGCTCTCCCATATGAAGAATTGGCAGCTGCCGACCACCCCGGCGGAGCTGCGTGTGCCTCGCCCCCGCCTCTTCACTCTTGGCAAGCAGGAGGATCGCACCGTCGCTAATGAGGGCTGGTCGCCCGGTGAGCCGCTCACTGAGCAGCTTGAGGTTATTAACGCTGAGCAGCTGGAGGAGTACCGCCGCTCTAAGGGGCTTTCAGAGTAAGAGCCAATATATGCTAAATATAGAATATGGGCTGGTTTCCGCTAGTCAGATGCTTATCTGACGGGCAGAAACCAGCCCATATTTACTATGTACAGTACGGCTAAATCGTGTACTCGGTGCTGTCGTACACGGTCAGGAACTTGCGGATACGCTCATCGTCCGAGGCGAAGAAGCCATTCGGCTCGCCGTTATAGCGCAGGGTACCGTTCTCCAGGAACACGATACGGTCCGCAACCTTCTTCGCGAACGCCATATTGTGCGTCACGATGACCAGGGAGCGCCCCTCCTTCGCCAGCTGCATGAGCACGCGAATAACCTCCGCCTCCAGCTCGGGATCCAGCGCACTCGTCGGCTCATCAAAGAGCAGGTAGGAGGGTTCCAGCGCCAGGGCGCGGGCAATCGCCACGCGCTGCTGCTGACCGCCCGAGAGCGACTCCGGGTAGGAGCCGGTCTTATCGGCTAGACCCACCTTGGCGAGCAGCTCGCGGGCGCGCTCCTCAGCCTGCTTGGCGTCCAGGGTGCCGTTGAGGGTCGGGGCGAGCGCCACGTTCTTCAGCGCCGTGTAGTTCGGGAACAGGTTGAACTGCTGGAACACCATCGCCGAGCGGGAGCGAATATCACGCACCTGCGCGTCGGTGAGCTTCTGACTGTAATCCACCTGCGCGTCATCAATGGTGAGCGTGCCGGACTGCGGGGTTTCCAGCAGGTTCAGGCAGCGCAGCAGGGTCGACTTGCCGCTACCGGAGGGGCCCAGAATCACCGTGGTCTCACCGTCGGGGATGTCCAGGCTGATGTTCTTGAGCACCTGCGTCTCGCCGAAGCTCTTCGACAGGGAATCAACGCTAAGCATTGTTGCTCCTCACGTAACGGTTGCTGTACTTCTCCAGCGCCGACTGCGCGGCGGTCAGCAGAGTGAAAATCACCAGGTAAATAATGGCGACTTCGGAGTACATTGCCAGCGGCTCGAAGGTACGCGACGCGATCTGCTTACCGGTCTGGAACAGGTCAACCATCGAAATAACCGACACCAGCGAAGTGCCCTTAATCAGGTCAATAAAGTTGTTGCCCAGGTTCGGCAGAGCAATACGCACCGCCTGCGGAATAACCACGTGGCGTAGGGTCTGCATACGGGTGAAGTTCAGGGTTGCCGCCGCCTCAAACTGGCCGCGCGGAATAGCCGCCACCGCCGAGCGGAAGGTTTCCGCCACGTACGCGCCGGTGTGCAGGCTCATCGTGATGATTGCGGCACTCCACACGTCCAGGGCGATACCGACCTTCGGCAGGCCGTAAAAGACGATGAACAGCTGAACCAGCAGCGGGGTGCCACGGAAAACCCAAATGTACACCCACGCCAACCAGTTCACCGGTGCAAAACGGCTCGTGCGCGCACCAGCAGACACAATGCCCACCAGCAGCGCCACCGCAAAAGAAATCAGCGACAGTGGAATAGTCACTGCCAGGGTCGAGCCCAGCAGCTGAGGCAGGGACTCAGCCCAAAGATTCAGGTAGCGTTCCATGAACGGAACTCAGCTCCTTTAATTAGTTCTTCGGGGAGAGGTCTTCGCCCACGTACTTCTCGTAAATCGCCTTGATGTCACCGTTTTGCAGGTGCTTCTTCAGCGACTCGTCGATAGCGTTACGCAGGGCGTCCTGGCCCTTAGGCAGCAGGATGGAGGAGTTGCTGCCGGTGCCCAGGTCACCGGAGAGCAGGCGCAGGTTAGCGTCCGGGTGCTCCTTGAAGTACTCAGCGAAGGACACGGAGTCGTTCGCGGTCATCTCTGCACGGCCCGAGAGGACCTGCTCGATAGCCTCATCGAAACCGGAAACAACCACGATCGAGGCGCTCTTCGCCTCCACCATCTTGCGGAAGTTCGAGGTCTCAGACTGCGCCGAGGAGTGACCGGAAATCTCGCTCACGTTCTGCAGGGAAGAATCCTTCTTCACGGCAACCTTCGGCTCCGAGTAGAGGTAGGGTACGGAGAAGTCGTACTTCTGCTTACGCTCATCGGTTGCAGAAACGTTGTTGATGACGATGTCGTAGCGGTCAGCATCCACGCCGGCGATCAGCGAATCCCAGGGGGTTTCGGTGAACTCTGCGGTCACGCCCAGGTCCTTAGCGACCAGGTCGATGATTTCCTTCTCGAAACCGACCAGGGTTCCGTTCGAGTCGTGGAAGGAGAAGGGGCGGTAGGTGCCCTCCAGGCCCACACGGATCTTGCCAGCAGACTTAATAGCCTCCAGCTTGTTGGTGCTGGATGCGGTGCTGCTGGACGAACCGCACGCTGCGAGTAGCGCAGCCAGGCCGGTGAATGCGGAGCCTGCGAGGACGGTGCGGCGGTTAATCATTGCGGACATAGTGTTCTTCTTTCGTGTGGTGGTTGATGCTCTTGTAGTTGCGGGTTGTCACCCTGCGGTAACCCGGGGGCATCGTGCGGTGTGCCCCTCTCTGCGGGTGCAACGCTGGCTATCCTACAGCTATTCCCGGCGGGAAAGAATTCAACGTAACATTCCGTCATATTCTCTCATCGGTTCAGGATAAGCCGCAGAGACATTAACCACGACACAATTTCAGAAGTCCTGGCGGGTGAACCCTTTCCGGGCCCCTTCCGAGCCTTTCACGAAAGCTTAGGAGGCGGGGCTCAAGTCCTCGCTCACATGCTTCTCGAAAATTGCTTTGAAATCGCCGTTGCCCAGGTGCTTCTTGATGGAGGCGTCAATCGCATCCTTCAGCGCGGTCTGGTTCTTGGGCAACAGAACGGCGACGTTGGTGCCGGGGCCGACCTCACCATCCAGCAGGCGCAGGTTGGCGTCCGGGTGCTCCTTGAAGTACTCGGCGAAGGACACGGAGTCGTTGGCGGTCAGCTCGGCGCGGCCGGTGAGCACCTGCTCGATAGCCTCGTCAAAGCCGGTGACTTCGATGATGGTGGCGCCGCGTTCCTCCACGAGCTTGCGGTAGTTGCTGGTGGCGCTCTGGGCGGCGCTATGGCCGGAGATTTCGGAGGCGTTCTTCAGGCTCGAGTCCTTCTTCACGCCCACGCGGGCACGGGAGTGCGCGTAGGGCACGGAGAAATCGTACTTCTTCTTACGTTCCTCGGTGGGTGCCACGTTATTGAGCACGATGTCGTAGCGGCCCGCGTCCACGCCGGCGATAAGCGAGTCCCAGGGGGTTTCGATGTACTCGGCGGTCACGCCCAGGTCCTTGGCGAGGGTCTCGGCGATGTCGTACTCGAAGCCGGCGAGCTTACCGGAGGCGTCGTGGTAGGTGTAGGGGCGGTAGGTACCCTCCACGCCGATGCGGATTTTGCCCGCGGACTTGATGGACTCCAGCAGGTTGGAGGAGCTCTGTGCGGAGCCTGCGCTGGAGCCATTACCGCCGGAGCAGGCGGCGAGCAGGCCGGCGGTTCCGGCGAGGGCCGCGCCCAGTAGCAGGGAGCGTCGGTTCAGCACGGCGGAGGTGTTGAGAACGGTCATTCTTGGTTCCTTAATCTACGTTGATGTGTGGTGTAAAAGTTGAAATCTGCGGTATGGACCGGTGACGTTCGCCAGCGGTATGAACCGGCGGCACGAACCTAGCCGGAGAAGGCGGCCTTCAAGCCAATCTCCAGGGCCGCGATGAGGTCCTGAATATCCTCAATGCCGATTGCCAGGCGCACGAGGCGGTCATCCACGCCGAACTCGTCGCGGTGCTCCTGGGCGTAGGCGCCGTGCGTAGTGTGCGCGGGCAGGCTCACGAGCGATTCGATGCCACCCAGACTCACGGCGTTCACGAAGATGGGCAGAGAGCGGGCGAAGGCCTGCGCGTCGCCGCCGTCCTTGAGCAGCAGCGAAAAGACGGAGCCGATGCCGCGGGCCTGACGGGACTGCACCTCCGTCTGTTCCTCGGAGGAGCTACCGGCGTAGAAAATCTTCTCGACCTCGGGGCGCTCGGAGAGGAACTCGATGAGCTCGCGGGCGTTCTGCTGCTGGCGTTCCAGGCGCAGGGCCAGGGTCTTCACGTCCTGTAGCAGGCGGTAGGAGTCAATCGGGGGCAGCAGCGCGCCGCTGACGAGCTGACCGCGGTGCAGCAGAATGGCCAGGTCGGGGTCGTTCGTGGCTGCGACACCGGCGAGCAGGTCGGCGTGGCCGGCCAGGAACTTGGTGGCAGATTGCACGGTGATGTCAGCGCCGAGTTCCAGGGGACGCTGCAGGTAGGGCGTCATGAAGGTATTGTCCACGATCAGCAGGGCGCCGTGGCGGTGCACCAGCTCCGCAACCGCGGCAATGTCGGTGACCTGCAAGGTAGGGTTCGTGGGGGTCTCAAGGAAGACGACCTTCACGTCCGGGGTGAAGTCCTCATCGCTCAGGGTCGTGAAGTCGCTGATGAAGCGGGTCTTCACAGCGCGTTTAGTCAGCTCGGTGGTCGCGAAGCGGTAGGTGCCGCCGTAGGTCGGCATGCCCAGTAGCAGGGTGTCGCCCGCCTCCAGAACGCCGAGGGCCGCCGCGGTTGCCGCCATGCCGGAGGGGTACGCGTAGGCGTGCTCGGCCCCCTCAAGCGTGGCGAGGGTCGCCTGCAGGTTATCGCGGGTGGGGTTCGCGCCGCGCTGGTACATGTAGGTGGTGTCCTCACCTGCGGTACCGAAGGCGCTAGCCAGGTAGACCGGCGGCACGGACGCATCGTAGCGGGCATCGTGCACGGCGTGGATGGTGCAGGTCGTGAACCCGGTCGGTTCGAGCTGGTTCTGCTGGCTCATGGTGGTTCTCTTTCGTCCGGCTACCCCGAACGCGGGTGTAGCTGTGTGTGTCGTCGTGTATCTGAGATTTACCCTACCCGCATTTTTTATGCCGTTCTAGCTAAACTTCACGGGGGTTAATATGTTCACGCAACGTCACATAAAAATGCGGTGAGGGTACACAAAATACCCGCATTAAAAACATTCTTTTACATTGAAAGAAATACATTAATCCGGGTATTTTGAGTAATTATTATGGGTGACATTACACCGCGTATTTAGGGCACCTCGAATCACGCGATACGGTCGTGCGGCGCCTCATGTTCAGGGACTATGCCTGATGCGCCAGGGCTGCGGTCAGGCCGCGCTCCAAATCCTCGATAATGTCCTCAATCTCCTCGATGCCGATGGCCAGGCGGATGAGGTTGTCGCTCACGCCATATTCGTCGCGGTGCGCCTGCGTGTAGGCGGCCTGCACCATGAGCGCGGGACGAACCACCAGCGACTCGATACCGCCCAGGCTCGCCGCATGGCTGAAAATCTTCAGGGCTTCGAGGAACGCGGGCAGGTCTGCGCCGTCCACCAGCTCCATGGAGATGAGCGCGCCCAGGCCGTTCGCCTGGCGGGCGTGCACCTGCGCCTCATACTCGCTGTGCGAACCCGCGTAGAGCACGCGCTTCACGGCGGGGTGCGCCTCCAGGTAGTTGATGACCTCGATGGTGTTTTTCTGCTGCTGGGTCAGGCGTAGCTTGAGGGTCTTGACCTCCTGCAGCAGGCGGTAGGAGTCGGTGGGCGAAAGCATTGCGCCGGTAATCATCTGCAGGTGCCAGAGGCGCTCAGCGAGCGCGTCATCATTGGTTGCGGCGACGCCTCCGAGTAGGTCGGCGTGGCCGCCCAGGTACTTGGTGGCGGACTGCACGCTGATGTCTGCACCCAGGTCGAGGGGCTTCTGCAGCAGCGGGGTCATGAAGGTGTTGTCGACGACCACGATTGCGCCGTTGCGGTGCGCGATTTCGGCGATGGCGGCGATGTCACTCACGCGCAGTAGCGGGTTGGAGGGGCTCTCCAGGAACACCATGGTCACGTTGTCGGTGAAGTCCTCGTCGGTGAGGGCCGTGAAGTCGCCGATGAAGCGGGTCTTGACGCCGCGGGCGGGCAGCTCGATGGTCGCGAAGCGGTAGGTGCCGCCGTAGGAGGGCATGCCCAGCAGCAGGGTCTCGCCTTCCTTGAGGATGCCGAGGGCGGCAGCGGTGGCGCCCATTCCGGAGGGGTAGGCGAAGGCGTGCTTGGCGCCTTCGAGGGTTGCGAGCGTGGTTTCGAGGGCCGCGCGGGTGGGGTTGCCGCCGCGCTGGTAGTCGTAAGGGCCTTCGGTGCCGTCACAGGGCTGGGCGTAGGTGGTGGTCGTGTAGATCGGAGGCAGGATGGAGCCGTACGGGTTGTCGCGGTCCGTAGTGTGAATTGCCTTCGTGGTGAATCCGGTCATGCTGTCCTCGGCTAAGGGTTATGCATAAAATGCGGGGATAAATATATTGTTAGCTTATGGCTCTTTTTGGGAGCTGACTAGTTTTTTCTTTTCTGTGACCGAGTAACTTTTTATGACTGAAAAACGGCGTTATATTTCGACATTTTAGACATATATTTCGTCATATTTCGCGCGTGAAAAGACCCGGCGGTCGGTACGCGTGTGTGCTGAGTACCGGCCGCCGGGCTCCACACTAGGATACCGGCTCAGCACCCCAGAATATAAGGGTAGGTTTACCTTAAAGCTGAACTGCCCTCCACTAGGGGCGATGCTGCGCCCTCAATCTCGCCCCAACACGCCGGATGCCCTGCCGGGTATTACACCGAGCATAGAAGGAGGGGCGCACCCGGGACTCACCCCGGGTACGCCCCCTCCCTCAGTCCCGTGAGAACGCCAGCGTCATAATGCGAGGCCAGCGGCAGGAATGGCCATCACGTTAAAAATCTTCCGTGATCCCACCCCGATACTGTAACTTTCATCCTGCTCCACTAAAGCTTTTATCGCTTTCCACGCTTCCCGCTGACGACGGGTGTTTCCCTGCAAAAGAGCAACGTTAGCGAAGCTGACCAACATACCTTTCGGGTCCGCCTCGCGGAGGTCCTTAGCAAAAATTTTGGGCTTTGCAGAGGTATCAGTCGTCGGCATCATCCAGAGGCGAGAACCATGAGCTACACGGTTTCTCAGAGTGGTCAGAGACTTTAGACGGCCCTCAAAGTGCTTATGGTTCACTCCCATACGCTCTGCTGTCTTTTTGTAGAGCAGCAGCTTTTCAGCGTCTCCGGACTCGGGGATAGTTCCTGAAGCATAACTTTGGACCACGGCATGGGAGAGAAGCCCTAATGAAAACGAATCGACAACAGACCACAGGGGAAGCTCTTTTTGCATCATCTCTCGAAGCTCCTCAACGTCTTCCCAGTCATCCAAGTTTTCAGAGGGGTTTTTAGAGGAACTTTTTCCGCAGGATTTCCACCACTCCTCAATACGCTCGCGAACATACGGTTCACGGTATCGCAGGATATGCCGCATCATATCTTTGATGAGCGCATCTACTGGTCTGTCCTGATTCATGCAGATATATGCATTCGGGTTGAGGTACTCATGGGGGCTACGATAAGTGCAGAATACGTCCACCCATGCAGCTCGAATCGCTTGTTCGCTCTGCCTCATGTACCCGTACAGGAGGGAAGAGACCTTCACATCCATGCGCACAAGATTTAAAACATCCGAGATGCCTGAGTTTTCGGGTAGAAGCCCCTCGCTCTTGTATTTGTTGTAATTACGAAAGTATCCCAGAAGGTAGTGGAAATTAGAGCATGCAAGCATGTCTCGGTCATCATCGCTCAGGGTCGTTCCCTGAGGAAAATACCTCTTAGCAACAAGGTATTCCTTCTGGTCCTCTATTGAAGGCAGAAATACGCACGATTCCTTGGGCAAAACCACTGCTCTCCTTACTCGGTTCGCCGTAGAACCGAACATAAAAAAGGACCCCCTCGAGATGCGCTTGAATCAGAGGCGGAGGGGGGACTGTTACTACAACAATAACATTGGAGCTACACGCTCTCAAGGAATCTGGGCGTTTTCCCTGGTCATCTTATGGTTGCTTATATCACTGCGTCAGCATCAAAGAAGGAGGGGCGTACCCGGGAATCACCCCGGGTACGCCCCTTCCATTCAAACGCTAACGAGCGCCTGATTTTTTGTAATTACAAGCCGCAGCGGCTTACACAGCACAGGCTGCTTACTTCGACAGCACCTGACGCTTCGAAGAAATCACGCCCGTGTTGAAACCAGCCAGGTGCAGGCCACCGTGGAAACGCGCATGCTCAATCTTCACGCACTTATCCATCACCACGTTCAGGCCAGCAGCCTCACCAATCGCGGCAGCCTCCTCACTCCAGGAGCCCAGCTGCATCCACACGGTCTTCGCGCCCAGATCCACAGCCTCCTGAACCACGCCCGGCAGGTCCTCGTTACGGCGGAAAATCTCCACCAGATCCGGGACCTCCGGCAGGTCCTGCAGCGCCGGGTACACCGGCTGACCCAGCACAAGCTTGCCCTTCGCCGCCAGAATCGGGTTCACAAAATACAGCTTGTACGGCGACGCCGACTGCAGATACGTTGCCACAAAGTACGAGGCACGCGAAATCTTATCGCTCATACCCACAATCGCGATCGTGCGGGTATTACGCAGAATGTTCAGACGCTCAGGGGCGGAAGGACCCACCCAGGTACGCTTCTCAGTCATTACTTCTCCTCCTGAGTGGTAGTAGGCAGGGAGCAGGATGCGCCAGCAGCAGCCTCAGCGGCGGCAGCGTCCTCGGCGGCCTTAGCGGCGGCGACCGCCTCCTCAGCCTCCACAACCTTGTCTGCGCTGGACTCGCCCACACGCTCACCGGTGTGGTTCAGGCCGGTCGCGTAGGTCAGCGCCTGATCCAGGTCCCAAATGATATCTTCAACGTCTTCCAGACCCACGGAAATGCGGATCAGGTCCTCACCGACACCGCCAGCAGCCAGCTGCTCAGCGGTCAACTGCTGGTGCGTGGTCGAACCCGGGTGCAGCACGAGGGTGCGTGCGTCACCAATGTTCGCCAGGTGGCTTGCCAGCTGCAGGGCGCCGATGAACTCGCCACCGACCAGGCGGCCGGAAGCCTTCTCGGTCGCCTTCACGCCGAAGGAGAACACGGAACCGACACCCAGCGGCAGCAGCTTCTTCGCACGCTCGTGGTGCGGGTGGTCTTCCAGACCGGCGTAGTTCACGTAGGCGATACGCTGATCCTCAACCAGCCAGGCGACAACCTGCTTAGCGTTCGCCAGGTGCGCGTCCATGCGCTGCGGCAGGGTCTCAACACCCTGCAGCAGGTTGAACGCGGACTGCGGGCTCAGCGACGGACCGAAGTCACGCAGCTGCTCAGAACGCAGCTTAGTCAGGAAACCGAACTCACCGAAGTTACCCCACCAGGACACGCCGTTGTAGGAGGGAACCGGCTCGGTCATGGACGGGAAGTTGCCGTTACCCCAGTTGAAACGACCGGACTCGACGACGATACCGCCGAGGGTGGTGCCGTGACCGCCCAGGAACTTGGTGACCGAGTGAATGACGATGTCCGCGCCGTGCTCGATGGGGCGGATCAGGTAGGGGGTGGACAGGGTTGCGTCCACGACCAGGGGGATGCCCGCCTCGTGTGCGACCTCTGCGAGGCCTTCCAGGTCGGCAACCTCACCGGAAGGGTTCGCCACGATCTCGGTGTAGATCGCCTTGGTGTTCTCGGTCAGTGCCGCCTTGTAGTCGGCGGGGTCGGTGCCGGGCACGAAGGTGGTCTCAATGCCGAAGCGGCGCAGGGACACGTCCAGCTGGGTGACGGTGCCGCCGTACAGCTGGGAAGATGCCACAATGTGGTCGCCCTGCTGGCACAGAGCCGCGAAGGTAATGAACTCGGCAGCCATGCCGGAGGCGGTCGCTACCGCACCGATGCCGCCTTCGAGGGAGGCGATGCGCTCCTCCAGCGCGGCGACGGTCGGGTTGGACAGGCGCGAGTAGATATTGCCGTACTTCTGCAGGGAGAAGAGGTTCGCGGCGTCGTCAGCGTCTTTGAAGACGAAGGAGGAAGTCTGGTAGATAGGGACCGCGCGGGCACCGTGTTCAGCGTCGGGGGTGCCGCCCGCGTGTAGTGCGCGGGTGCGGAAGCCGAAAGTGTGTTCAGCCATTGGTTTGCTCCTGGTGTATCTGCCCGCCTGTGTGCGGGGAGTCGATAGTGGCTCGACTTTATACTGTGCCACCGGCGGCGGGGTGCACCAAGTGCGGGTACCTATATGTCGTTTATTGCGGATTATGACGGGCTATTTTTGGCGAGCGGGGACTGCCGTACGGGTCTTAGCGGGGCATCATATCAGCCGTCATAACAGAAGTTGTTATGACGGCTGATATGATGCGCGGTCAATGAGACCGACAGGAATGCCCAGTTTTAGCCTGCAATTTCGGGGTTTTTAAGATTCTAAGAATGATGAAGACAGCGAATCATATCAACATCATCGCAGGATCATAACAACATCATCGCAGAAATTGTTATGATACTGTTATGACGTTGCTATGACGTTCACCAAGAAGTAGCCATCGGGAGCATGCATGGAAACAAACACCGCCGAACTCATCGAAAACCTACGCCGTAGCCAGGCTGAAAACGGGCGAGTAGAAGTCAAAGCTGCAGCTGGCGGGTTCCCCAAATCCGTTCTTGAAACCGTTAGTGCCTTCGCCAACGGCGACGGTGGCACCATTCTTCTTGGCCTCACCGACCCGGCAGAAGGTCTACAGCCAGTTGAAGGTTTCAACGCACAGGCAGTCCACGACGCATCCGTTGAGGCAATCCGTTCCAAGATCACGCCTCGACCCCCGGTAGATATTCAAATTGAGGCGGCAGACGAGCAGCACCGTATCGTGCGCATCGATGTGCTCCCCGGCGACCCGACGCAGAAGCCCTACTACATCGAAGCACACGGTATGTATAACGGCTCCTACCAGCGCGTCGGCGAGGCCGATATTCGCCTCACCAAATACGAGATTGACCGCCTCCTAGAGAACCGCAGTCAGCCCCGCTACGACGAGGAGCTGGTCAGCGAGGCAAGCTTCAAGGACCTCTCCCCCACCCTTGTGAGTGCCTATGTCGCTCGCCTCCGCGAGGAGCAGCCTCGCGTTTTTGCGGCGCTTTCTGACCGTGAGGTTCTTCTGCAGGCACGCATTCTACGCATCGATTCTGAGGGCCGAGAAGTGCCCACTCTTGGGGCGCTTCTCGCCATGGGATCCTACCCGCAGGCGTTCTTCCCGCAGCTGATGATGAGCGTTGTTGTTCTTCCCGGTGAAGAGCTTGGTGAGATCACTGAGGACGGTCGACGTTTTCTGGACAATCACAGCTGTACCGGGCCTATCCCCTCCATGTTGGATGAAGCTATGGGCGTTTTGGTTCGCAATATGCGCAAAACGTCCACGATGGAGGGCCTCAACAGTAGCGGTATCGGGCGGGTTGAGCGCTACGAGTATCCGCTGGAGGCTATCCGCGAGCTCTTGGTCAACGCCCTCATGCACCGCGACTACTCGCCGGGTGCGCGCGGCTCACAGGTACAGGTTGAGCTCTACACCAACCGCCTGGTGGTGCGTAGCCCGGGTGGTATCTACGGTGCTGTGACTATCCGAGATTTCGGTCAGCCCGGTGTTTCTTCAACCCGCAACAGCTACTTGGCAAGCATTCTGACTGATCTGCCCGACCCGGGTACGGGGCGTTTGATTGCAGAGAATAGGGCTTCCGGTATTCCCACGGTTATGCGCGCGCTGAAGGAGGCGGGTCTGCCCGCTCCCCAGTTCGCTGACCGTCTACTCTATGTGCAGGTCACTCTGATACAGCCCCCGCAGGATGTATCTTCTACAGAACAGAAGACCGAGCCTGAGGATAAGACTCAGCACGCAACCCATCCCACGGGCAAACATTCAGCCGACACCGTCGAACCGGCAGGCGCCGATGCGTCGCTTGACGGCCTTAACGAACGCCAGGCTGGTATTGTGCGCGGCCTGCGTGCACAGGGCGAGGCTGTTTCCACGGCGTATATCCAAGAGCATTGGGGTCGGGGCGCTTCACGTACCTCCATTACGAATGATCTGCGCCGTCTTGTGGAGGCGAAGCTGATTGTTCCTACAGCTCCGCCGCGTAGTAAGAACCGTAAGTATCGCGCTGCTTAGACGTGCCCGATAAAAGGTAGACAAAAAGGGGAGGGAAATAGAGCGGTTATTCTCTATTTCCCTCCCCCTTCAACTATTCAGCCAAAACCACGTTTAGCCGCAAGCCCACTCAAAGACGACCTGCGAGAAGTCGCGGGCGGCAAGCGCCTCCGGGGTAATCAGCCAGTTCGCCGCACCGGCATCACCCCACATGATCTCAATCTCCTCGTCTTCGTTCTCCTCGTTCTCCGATTCGGAGACGATAGTCAGCAGGTTCACCGTGTGGCCGCGCAGCTCCTTGAACTCGTCACGCGGGTCATTCTGCACGAAGAACGGGTATCCGCCCACGTGGGAGTACTCTTCCTCCGATTCGAAAGGCTCCGTCAGCTCGTAGAGAGCTTCGCGGCGAGGCTGGTTCTTATACGGGTTCTCGTGCGCTTCGGGCAGCAACTCATCCGGGTAGGTTTCATCCCACTTCGCGCCAAAAACATCGTAGTAGTCGTAGCCGGAGGCGGTCACACCCTGCTCACGCACCTCAAAGGTCATGCCGTACTCAATTTCGAGCGGGCCGCTCTCACAGTCGAAACCGCCGATGGGCCAACCGCCTTCGTCCCAGTCAACGTTGGGGAACGGGGCATCCGGGTTCGGTTCATCCAGCGTCTCGTAGTAGACGACGCGGTGATTCTTCTGCGAGAGCGGGTTCTCGTAGTCGTAACCACACAAACATTCTTCGTCGTTCGGGTTAATCCAGAATTGCAGCATACCGGTCGCCGGGTAGATGTCGTTTTCGGGCAGCTCAGCACAGTTAATCTGCGCAATCATGCCCAGCGGCTCACCCTTCTCATTGGTCGGCGGCAACTCGCCTGCGGGCAGGTACGGTCGGCCACCAAACTTGGATGCGGTCTGCGGCAAGGGTTCGGCGGGAACGAAGGGCTTCAGGGCGATAGCCTTCTTACGGGCGCCCTCCTGGTTGAGCAGGTCAATAACGTGCTTCGCCTGCTTTTCGATGTCCTCGAACGGCTTGTTCTTCGGCATTGCGTGCTCGTTTCGTCGGTGAATTAATCGGTGTGTAAGGTTTCAGTGTGTCAGGCGCGGGCAACGGTACCGCTGCGCCTTCTACCCCCATTAGACCCTATTTCGGGCGGGCGCGCACCAATTCCGGTCACGAGTGCATCCGGCTGGCAAGAAGCAGGTGCGAAAGCAGGTGCCAAGCGTGCAGAAAGCCCCGCCTCCTCACCCTCATGCGCGGGCATGAGAGGTAAGAATGCGGGGCTTCCCGGCGAATCTCTACGAATCTCTACGAGAGGCTAGAACCTTTAGAGCGCCTTCTCGATGGTCTCCAGAACACCAAGCGCGGCAGCCGGGCCAGCGTTCAGGAAGAACATGTCAGAATCCACGCTGTGCGCGTGCTTCTCGGTAACAGCCTTGAGGGTGCTCCACAGTGCCTCACCGGTCAGCTTGGACTCGTCGCCACCCTGCACACCGTAGAACAGGTAGTCGCCGTCAGCCTGGTCAAGCTGCTCGGAGCTCAGGTCGATGGAGGTCTTCTCAACCTGCGCAGCTGCGGGACGTGCCAGGGATGCATCCGCGCAGATGGAGCCCACGAATGAGGACTTCGCGAAGATGCGGGTGCGGTCAGCGGAAGCGTACAGGAAGGAGAAGGTCTTCTCGCTGCCAGCCTTCTGACCGACCGACTTCGCCTTGGTGTTGTACTCCTCCATGAGCTTCTCAGCCTTCTCGGTGGTGCCCAGCGCGGCGGCAATCAGCAGGAAGTCCTGCTTCCAGTTGACGCCGGTACCCTCGGTGACCACGGTCGGCGCGATCTTGGCGAGAGACTCGTACAGCTCGTCCTTCTTGTTGGTGTTGTTAATGAGGATAAGGTCGGGCTTGAGGTTTGCGATGGCCTCAACGTCCGGGTCGGTGCGCTTGCCGACCTTGGCAATCTTGTCGAGCTCTGCGGACTTATCGGAGAACTTGGTCTTCAGGTAGGTGGGGACCAGGTCGGCATCACCGGCGGTTGCCGCGCCGACGGGCACGATGCCCAGGGAGAGCACGCCGTCGAGCTGACCGGTAGAGAGAATCACGACCTTGGAGGGTGCGGATTTGATGGTGGTTTCACCGCGGAAGTGCTTGACGGTGCGGGGGAATTCGCCGTCAACGGTGGTGGTGCCCATGCCGGAGGGCAGGGTGGAGGGTGCCACCTTCTTACCGGTCGCAGAAGCAGACGCGGAGGAAGAGCCGGAAGTGTTGGAGGAGCCGCATGCCGCCAGGGCGAGGGCACCGAAGGAACCGAGTGCGAGTGCGCCGAAGGAGCGGCGGGTGATCTTATTCATCATATTTGCCATTTTATTAGGATAACCTCATATATGCATATGCAATACTTAATACTCATCTATTGATACGTTAAGCATCCTCCGTCCGCACGGGAGCGCACCGCTCCCCCACCACCTCCAAGGCATATGACCCCACAGACCACCACCTCTTCCGGACCCGCCGTCAGCGCTGCTTCCCTGGCGAAAATTCGTGCCCTCTCCGCTTCTTCGGACGCCGTATCTGGCGCCTCCTCGGGCGGTCAGGGCGGCAAGTCTATCTCGCGTCTGGCGGTTGCGCTCATTATTGGCGGCGTTCTGCTGGTGCTGCTTTGCGCCCTGTCGTTTGCGGTGGGTTCGCGCATGTTCGCCCTGGACCACTCCATTGACGGTTTCCTCCACCCGGAGGCGAACACTACCGAGTCGAAGCTGATTTGGGCGAAGCGTGCCCCGCGTACCGCCGCGGCGTTGCTGGTGGGTGCCGCGTTGGCGGTGTCGGGTGTGCTCATGCAGGCGTTGAGCCGTAACCCGCTGGCTGAGCCGGGTCTGCTGGGTGTGAACTCGGGTGCTGCCGCCTCCGTGGTGGTGGGTGTGGGCGTTTTTGGGGTGTCCTCCCCGTTCGTTCAGCTGTGGCTGGCTCTACTGGGTTCGGGTCTAGCGGCGGCGCTGGTGTTCGTCATGGGCCTGGTGGATTCTAAACCGAACCTGGATTCGACGGCGCGTCTGGTGCTGACGGGTGTGGCGGTGAACGCTTGCCTGGGCACGATTACCGGCATTATCACGATGTTTAATTCGAGGGCTTTTGATTCGCACCGTTTCTGGGTGGTGGGTTCGCTGGAGAACCGCACCTTTGAGCAGGTGCTGTCTGCGCTGCCCTTTGTTGCGTTCGGTTTGGTGCTGTCGTTCATGCTGATCGGTCCTCTGCGTGCCCTGGCACTCGGTGAGGATGCGGCAGCTGGCTTGGGTGTGCCGGTGACAATGGTCCGTGGCGCGACGATTATTGCGATTATGGCGCTGTGTGGTGCGGCGACTGCGATTGCGGGCCCGATTGGTTTTGTGGGTCTGGTCGTGCCGCATGTGGTGCGTCTGCTGGTGGGTTCCGATATTGCGCGTGTGCTGCCGCTGTCGCTGGTGTACGGCCCGGTGTTGGTACTTGCCTCCGATATTTTGGGTCGCGTTCTGGTGATGCCGAGTGAGCTTGAAGTGGGTATTGTGACCGCCTTTATTGGTGCCCCGGTGCTGATGGTTCTGGTGCTGCGGTTGAGTACGGGTGCGCGCGGTGCGAAGAAGGGCCGCATGGGTGAGAAGGCGCAGGCGCACGATGAGTCGGGTCCGGCTCACGTGTCGGAGCACGGTCCGCATCGTGCTCACCCCCCTGTTGCGCGTGGTTCGTCTGGCGTATCTGGTTTGTAGGCCCTGGTTTCTGAGAGGTTTTATTGTGAGCGTTGTGTCTCGTTCTGTAGCCGGGTCTGCTGTTGCCGGGTCTGTGCGTATCCCTGGGCGTTACCGCACCCCTATTCCGCGTACCCTGCTGGTGGTGGCGGTGCTTGTGGTGGCGGCGGTCGCCTCCCTGGTGTTTGGTAGTTATCAGATGAGCCCTGATCAGGTGTTTCGCCTGATTTTTCAGGGTGAGGGCACGGAGATTGAGCGTCAGCTGGTGTTGAATCAGCGTCTGCCGCGTATGCTTGCCGCCGTGGTGGTGGGTGCGGCTTTGGGCTTGTCGGGCGCTATTTTTCAATCGGTTTCCCGTAATGCTCTGGGTTCGCCGGATATTATCGGCTTCACGGTGGGTTCGGCAACCGGTGCACTGTCTGTGGTGCTGATTGGGTCGTTGAGTTCTACCGGCGTGGGTATGGGTATGGGCGCTATTATTGGCGGTTTTGCGACGGCGGCTGTGGTGATGCTTCTGGCGGGTGCGCGCGGTGGTGCGACGATGGGTCAGAAGATGGTGCTGATCGGTATTGCGGTGAGTGCGATACTCAGTTCCGTGAACGATTATCTGATTACGCGCGGTGATTTGGAGAAGGCGGAGGCGGCGAAGACCTGGCAACACGGTTCACTAAATGCCCTGTCGTGGAACCAGATGTCGGTGCAGGCGGTGCTGCTGCTGGTGGCGATTCCGCTGGTGCTGATGCTGACGCATCGCCTGCGCGTCTTGGAGCTCGGCTACGATTTAGCGGCGGGTTTGGGTTTGCCTGTGAAGAGGACCGTGAACCTGCTGGTGGCGGCTGCCGTGCTCCTGGTGGCTGTGGCGATTTCTGTTGCGGGCCCGATTGGTTTTTTGGCGCTGGTTGCCCCGCAGATTGCGCGCCGCCTGTGGAACACTCCGGGTATGGCGATGTGGCATTCGGCGTTGCTGGGTTCGGTGATTTTGGTACTGGCTGATTTTGTGTCGGCTCGTGCGTTGGCGCCGTTCCAGATTCCGGTGGGCCTAGTGACGGGCGCGTTGGGTGGCGTGTACATGCTGTGGTTGCTGTACCGTCAGCGCTAGTTGTGCCGTCTTATTCCGTATGAGTGACCGGGTGTTTCCGACTGTGGGGCACCCGGTTTTCTCTGTTTCACGGGGTTTCACGGGTGTTTTCAGAATTTTCCCAGTTTTACCCCGGGGTAGATTAAAAACTGCTTATCGTGTCAGGGGTCGCTCATAGAGTGTAGGTATTGGAAGGGACAGTCCTTCCGACCGGGCACGCCGTCTCCTGCGGTGTTGCCGCTAGGTTGATTCAGCATCTACGGAAGGAACGGTCATGGACAACACCACTCACGAGAGCCAGTACGCAAACGCAGAGATTTCCTGCACCGCCGATGAGCAGCTGTGCCGTGATGCAGAGTTCAACCTGCTGATGCAGGAGGGCACCATCGTCCGTATGGAGCGTTTCAACGTGGAGGAGATCCGCGGCGTTCTGGAGCAGCTGGTGGCTGACGGTTCGTGCTTCCGCACCGCGCCGGCGTCTTCGACCATGGGCCGCGTGATGCGTCACCTGACTCAGGGTGCTTCCGGTTACGAGGCGAACCTGGCTGAGCTGCGTGCAGCGGCGCAGAACGCTCTGCTGTTCGTGTTCCCCCTGGAGAAGGATCTGGAGATGTGCCTGCGCTTTGAGCGTGTGCAGGGTACCGGCCTGGCGTTGACTCGCCTGGGTGTGAGCCCGGTCAATGGTGACCTGTGGGCTCAGCACTGGGCGATGCGCGCGCTGGAGTGCACCGGCGGCGTGTTTGCGGTGGAGTCCGCTCCGGGTGCCTGCAATTTTGAGCTGCGCCGCAAGGTGTTCTACGCGATGCTGTCGCTGGTTGAGCTGTCGACTTTGGGTTTGTCGGCTGAGCCGGAGGACTTCTACATGTTTGCTGATTCGGAGGCTGTGTGTAAGAAGTTCAAGCGTGAGCGTCGTGATTGCCGCCGCGCGATGCGTGCCCAGTACGACCGTGCCGCATAAGGTATTCGTGTATGCCTTATGCGGCATACGCGCATATCAGAGCCATTTGTTCTTCTTGAAGAACCAGTAGAGAAGCAGGCAGGAACCCACCATGAGTAGCAGTGCGGCGGGGTAGCCGAACTCCCATTTGAGTTCAGGCATGACCTCAAAGTTCATGCCGTACACGGAGCCAACGATGGTGGGCACCATGAGCAGCGCCGCGTAGGCGGAGATTCTCTTGGTGTCGTCGTTCTGCTGCTGACCAAGCAGGGTGTCGTGCACACGCAGGGCGTTTTCGAGGGAGCTACGAAGGTCTTCGAGGCGTTCTTTTGTTTGGGTTACGTGGTCGAGCACGTTGCGGAATTGCCGGGCGAGCTCGACCGCTTCTTCGTTCTTTTCTTCGTCGGATACGCCCGGGTAGGGTGAGGGGTCGAGCGCGCCGGTGCGCATCCCTTCGATGATGCGGCCGATCATGGATTCGAGGGGTCGGCAGGCACGCTGGAAGTCGATAACCTGGTTGAGCAGTTCGTAGATGCGCTGTGCGAGGGAGTTGGCCTCGCGCCGCTCGCTGTGGGAAAAGAGAATGTCTTCGATTTCGTCACTGTCGTTTTCAAGGCCATCGAGCACGGGTGCGTACCCGTCGACGGTGCTGTCGAGGATGCGGTGCAGCAGTCGGGCGGGGGATGCATCGGGGGTGGCGTAGAGCAGGTTGAACTGGTCGTTGATGCGCTGGTTGCTGCGTTGTTCGTCGCGAACGAGTGCGAGGGTGTAGCGGGGGCCGGTGAAGAGGTGCAGTTCGCTGAGGCGCACTTCTTCTTCTTTGTCGAGGTAGATGGCGGGGCGGATGACGGTGAAGAGGGAGTCGCCGTATCGTTCTAGTTTGGCGCGCTGGTGGCCTCGTCCGGCGTCTTCGATGGCGAGTTCGTGCAGGTTGAAGGTTTCTTGCAGGGCGTGTAGTTCGTGGATGTTGGCGTTGGCGTATCCGAGGGCTACGGCGGTGTTGGGCTGCTGGTAGGCGTTGAGGGTTTCTTCTTCGGGTGTGCCTACGCGGATGCGGTCTCCGCTGGGGTAGATGGCTCCGGTAATGTAGGTCATCGTTGTACTCCTCTGAACGCTTTGGCGCCACGTGTGCGAGGCGCTCTTTCCAGCATACGGCACACGCCCCGCCTGGTCATGTGCACCGCGCGTGCACCCGGCATAGGAAAAGCCCCCGGAAGGCACCTGTAAGGTAGCCTCCGGGGGGCTTTCACGTATTGAATTATTGCGCTTAGTCTTCGTTGATGAGGTCGCGGACCACAATGGTCTGGTCGCGGTCCGGGCCCACACCAATCGCGGAGATACGGCAGCCAGAAATCTCTTCCAGCTTCAGCACGTACTTGCGGGCGTTCTCGGGCAGCTCATCCAGGCTCTTCGCATCCGAAATGTTCTCGGTCCAGCCGTCGTAGTACTCGAAAATCGGCTTAGCGTGGTGGAACTCGGTCTGAGTCATCGGCATCTCGTCGTGGCGCACACCGTCAACGTCGTAAGCCACGCAGACCGGGATCTTATCCATGCCGGTCAGAACGTCCAGCTTGGTGATGAACAGGTCGGTGAAACCGTTGATGCGCACAGCCTGACGCGCCAGCACGGCGTCGTACCAGCCGCAACGACGCGGGCGGCCAGTGTTCACGCCAAACTCGCCGCCGGTGGTGCGCAGGAACTCGCCCATCTCATCGAACAGCTCGGTCGGGAAGGGGCCAGCACCCACGCGGGTGGTGTACGCCTTCTGAATACCGATTACGCGGGAGATGCGGGTCGGGCCCACACCCGAACCGACGCACGCACCGCCAGAGGTCGGGTTGGAGGAGGTCACGAACGGGTAGGTGCCGTGGTCAACGTCCAGGAAGGTTGCCTGGCCGCCTTCCATCAGCAGGGTCTTACCCTCGTCCAGTGCCTTATTCAGCAGCTGGGTGGTGTCTACAATCATCGGCTTCAGACGCTCAGCGTAGGACATGAAGTACTCGACGATCTCGTCAACCTCAACGTGGCGGCGGTTGTAGACCTTCACCAGCAGTTCGTTCTTCTGGCGCAGTGCGCCTTCAACCTTCTGACGCAGGATCGACTCGTCCAGGATGTCCTGAACACGGATGCCGAGGCGGCCAACCTTATCCATGTAGGCGGGGCCAATACCGCGGCCGGTGGTGCCGATAGCGCGCTTGCCGAGGAAACGCTCGGTCACCTTGTCCATGGTCTGGTGGTAGGGGGCGACCAGGTGTGCGTTAGCGGAAATCTTCAGGCGGGAGGTGTCAGCGCCGCGGGCCTCAAGGCCGTCAATCTCAGCGAAAAGAGCCTCGGGGTTAACAACCACGCCGTTACCAATCACGGGGACGGCGTTATCGCTCAGAATACCCGCGGGCAGCAGCTTTAGCTCAAACTTCTGGCCGTTCACCACCACGGTGTGACCGGCGTTGTTACCGCCGTTGGGCTTGACCACGTAGTCTACGCGGGGGCCGAGCAGGTCGGTTGCCTTACCCTTACCCTCATCGCCCCACTGGGCGCCCACAATCACGACAGCTGACATTTTGTGCTCCTTGAAAGCCTTGAAGATACGCACCGGATTTCACGGCGCGGCGGCGACCTACCGCCTCATGATCCGGGTAGGCACACCTCTTCTAATGATACCGTGCCCGCCCCTTTAAGTCCCGTGTGACGGGGCGGTAGGCGTGCCGGATACGGTGCCGGTGAGCCTCACCGGGCACGGCAACGCCCCCATCCGATATTCGGACGGGGGCGCTACCGGTATGAGCTTATGAAGACTACTTGATGATCTCGATGAAGGTCATCGGGTAGGTGTACTGCTCACCGCGGTTTGCGGCCATAGCAGCCAGGCTGTGGAAGATAACCATCAGGATAGCCACAACCAGCGGGACAACCCACAGGATGATGCCCAGGATGCCGAGGGACACCACCATCAGCAGCCAGGAAGCCATGCTGACGAGCCACAGGGAGAAGTTGAAGTTGAACGCGCGGCGTGCCGATTCCTTAGTGAAACCGTAACCGGGCTTGTCCTTGTAGATGAACCACATGACCAGCGGCGCGAGAATACTTGCGGTTGCGAAGGACAGCAGAGACAGAATCGCAGAAGCCAGGTGCGCGAGCATCGCCATGTTCTGGTCGTCCTTGGAGGAGACTACGTAACCGTTGGGCTGCTGACCCGGCGCCTGCGAGTAGGCGGGTGCCTGCTGGGAGTACTGGTTGTACTGTTCAGGGTTCGGGTTCTGGGACATCGTTCTTTTCCTTAATCTATCGATGAGTGGATACAGCTAATCGTTGAGGCGCGGCGGCAGGCTAACTCGCCGTTCTTGGAGGGTGCCCGCCTTGCTCTGCTTAGTCTCAACGCTCGTGATGGTTTCACCCTATCAAGGCAAGGTAAATGGAATATTAACCCTCGCCGGACAACAGACGAAGAAACCCGAATATGACACAAAAAGACGCCCCTGCCCCTCCACGTGGTGTTACGTGCGTAGAGGGGCAGGTTGTTATACGGTATGGGTTGGCTTGGGGTTAGTCCTGTTTCTCTTCATCGGCGAGCGCAGGATGCGCGGCGGGCTTCTGTAGTGCGGAGGCCTCGCGCGGTACTACAGCCTCGTGTAGCTTTGCGCGTTCCTGCTTTTTCAAAAACTCGTACACCGAGAAAGAGTCCTCTTCTTCCTTCGTGAAGCCGTTGACGCCCGTGTAGCCTTCCGGCAGGCGGTTGTACACGAGGTAGTACCAGAACTCGGTGGGCGGGGCCTGTCCCTCCTCGATGAGGTCATTTATCTGATTCCGGCGTTTGAAGAGGCGAACAATGCCCATGATCCACAGAATCGGAACCACAAAGATTGACCCCACACCGATGACTATGAAAATGAACGCGACCATCAACCCGTATTCGGGGTCTACGATGCTGGCAAGAGGCGCCAACACGAAGGGATTCAGCATCAGCAGTACACCAAGCGAAATGTTCGTGAGGGCGAGCTCCTTCTTCAAGTCTTCAACGCTGTACTGTGTCGGTGGCCTATTCACTGGAACATAGCCCACCGGTTGCAGCATTGCCGCCCGCGATATGGGGTTCTCCTCAACCTTGACGGGTTCAGGTGGGCGGCGCACGCCTGCATGGGTGCGGACTCATCCTGGGAGCGGTCGAGCAGGCGCATTTCGATGAGTTTCGAGTCGGGGGTGCCGAAGAGCGGGTCGGGGATGACCGGCAGAATAGCTCCCGGGCTCAAGCCGAGGGATTCTAGCCGAACATATTCACCGTAGGCGTGCATCGTTTGAGTCTGCATTGCCTGCGCCCGCTCACGGGCAGAGAGTACAGGCTGGCCAGCGGACTGGGTGGGCTGGGTAGAGGCGAGCGCTACCGGGTGGTTTTCTACTTCGTTTTCGTGAGTATCTTCTGAGGTGTCTTCCGGTTCGTTGCTACCGTCGGAGTCTTCGCTGTCGGAGACTTTGTGCAGCTCAGCGCCTTCTTGTTCTGAGGCCTGCTGGTCCATGAGTAGCGCCATGTATTCCGGGATGGACTGGTCGGTGTCCCAGAGGGGCTGGTACGTCTCTTCCTTCTTTGCAGTTTCCTTCTTTTCAGTGGGTCGGTTTGCCATGGTCGTCTCCTTTGCTTACCAGACATACTCCTAGTGGCACCACCGTACCAGCGTGCGCTGGGCAGCCCCTTGAAACCTGCCTGATAAAAGCTGAGAAAAAGCCCCCGACAAGCTCCAACACGCACGTGTTAACACTGCCGGGGGTTCAACGTTACCAGGGGTCTACTGGGGGGCATTTGCGGGAAGCTACTCCGCTGGCACTGACAATCCCTCGGGCTCCCCCGCTTCGTCCGGGTGGGCACCCTCCTGCAGGGCGCGGTCGTACACCGGGTGGTACCAGAACGCACCGTACGTCGTTGCCTTCGCCACCGCCTCCCGCCGCTTCTGTGGAGCTTCACCAGCGAATAAATCATCAAGCCAAGCCAGATAAAGGGCACCGTGAAAAACGAATACAGCCAGACAAAGAAATAGGCGCCAAGAACCTCCCCGGCAACCCGCTCATTCACCATGTACACCAGGGGTAGCAGAAGGAACGGGTTAATCACCTGCAACACTACGCACAAAACCAGCCACCACGCGTACCCGAGACGAGCCTTAGCCCAATCCACGGTGGCCTCCGGTGTACTTGCAGGGATGTAGCCAACAACCTGAGCTTCGCCGGTGTCTTCCCTCGGTGCAGCAAGAGCCACAGCGGTGCCGGGCTGATTCTGCCAGCGCACAGAAGCCACCTGCGTGGGTCCGGCATCCTTCGACACCGCACTCAGTAGTTGCATGGGCTGCAGGCTCGGGCCGGGAATACCGTAGACAGGTTCCGTCGCCACCGGCAGGGCGGCATCAACTGTGAAGGAATCCATACGCCACTGCGGGCTCTGCGCCTGCGCTCCGCCGGTCATGATGCGCCGCCCATATTCGAGTTCGGCGGCTGAGGAGTCAGAGCCGCCGCGGAAGACATCGAAGACGCCGCACCCAGAATCCACTGCATCTCCTCAGCATCCCTAGGCAGGCGGTCATACACCAGGTAGAACCAGAACGACCCGAGAGGCATAGCCTCCCACTTCAGCGCCCGGTACTTTAGGCTCACTCGGACCAGCGTATAAGTCAGCGCACCAACCCACAAGAACAGGGGAAGACCCAAAGTCACTGTGGTAATCATCATGAAGATGTAGAAGACATACCCACCAGCGCCAGAAACCCCGGTACTAGAAGCCAAGGATATATAGGTCAGGGGGTTGAACACCACACCAATGAAGAAGAGGGCGATGAGCTCAGGCCATACTTTCCTCCGCAGGTCTAATCCGCTTACCCTACCCGCAACCGGTGCCGCAGGGATGTACCCGATAGGTCGAGGTGCACCCTCTACTTTTCTCGCCCAACCAGGAGGGGAACGCGGACGGCGCCTGCTGGTTTGCAGATGCAGCAGCATCCGTGCCCATGGGGGATATGCGGCGCATCGTGGGGCCCGGGCGGCCATACAGCCGCCGGTTCAGCACCGGATGACCCGTCGCCGAGGGGAAAAAGTTCGCCGCCTGCGCAGACGGCGCAGGAGCAGAAACCTGCAGAGTAGACGCATCAGGATTGGGCGCTGCAGGGTTGGGCACCGCAGAATCAGGTGCTGCAGGAACCACGGGGTCAACAGGCACGGATGCAGAACGAGCCTTCTGTATTTCCAGGACCTCCTTCACTGGCCCGGGAATCTCCCCGGTCGGCGCGGCAACCGGCGTTCCGTGAAGTAGCAAAGCCGAGTAATCGGGGACGGGCTGCTCTATATCCCACAGGGGTTGATACTCGCTATCGCTCTTCTCGGTTGGGTTCTGAGGGTTTTTCGGTGCTTCGCTATGCTCCGCCACGGTGACCTCCTCCAATGCGTGTCTGCTGTTATGTGTCTGTTGTGTTGTCTACACTGTGTGTTCAGTGCGCGGGGTCTATCCCCCGGCTGTTCTTTGAGTCAGCGGCTAGTCTGCTTAAGCCTCGTCCGCTTCGATAAGCCGCACAATGCTCAAAATCCACGCCACAAACCAGATGATGCCGGGAATCCCCATAAGCCCTGCGCTCACCTGATTCACCGCAGTAAAGAGAGCTGCGACGAGTTCTCCCCACCCGAACAGAGCGGTGACGGAGAGAATCGCCGCCGCAATATAGGGGTTCAGTATAGAAACTCCCAAGAACAGAAACCATCCTCCCGGCTTCTGGAACGAAGTGGGCAGGGGGCCAGAGTCCATCACCGGTTGGTCGATAACCTCTTGCTGAGGCGAAGCGTTGCCCTCCTGGTTTGCTTCAGAAGGCGAAGTGCACTCGTACACCAACCGGAACTTGAATCTCTCCTCGGTCTCACGCTTCCCGGTAGATTTCGCCATCACAGCAAAGAAGTTGATAACAGCCCACGAGGAGAAGACGAGCAGCACCAGCGGAAGAATACCGAAGCTCAGCATCAAAAATCCTAGGGATGCACCAAAAAGAGACACCAAGGTTTCTTCGCCCAGAATAGGACCTGCCAGTATATAGACGAATGGATTTGCCACGATAGCCAACGCCAGGCATACCACCGCCTCTACTCCAACTCTCCCTGAACTCGGCTTACGGTAAGGAACCGATACGGGGCTGTATCCAACCAGCTCGCCGCCGTGCTCCTCCGGCAATTCTCCTTGGGGGAGAGTCCCCTGAACATCATCCGCGTGGATGCGCATCAGCTACGGGTTGGGGTGACCGTAATGCACCTGCGGCGCCACCTTCAAAACACGCTGATGAGGGGAAACGGGTTGGTCGTCGATGGGCTGGTTGTTATCGGTGGTCATGATGCCTCCTGAACACTCAACACGGCATGTGTTTTTGGACCAATAATTTTCTGATTGGGTTCTTCATCCAGCTCGTACCGGTACATGGAGCCCTTGTCGACAGGGCGGTTATACACGAGGAAAAACCAGAAATCCTCATAGGTCGTGCCCTCACGCAACGCAGCACTAATCTTTCGTACTGCTTTACTCACCACAGAGATCAGCAAACCCGCCCAAAGAATAGGGATAAGCCAGAGAACTATAACGCCCCCAGAAAATACCAGGAAGAGAACGATTGTTTCGAGGAATTCAGTGTCTGTAGCACGGGAATTAAAGAGCAAAGAAGCGAGCGTAAACGGTTCAGCAGAATCACCAGGAGAACCATGACCAAGGACTCCAGACAAGGCCAAATCGCCCTGGTGTACCGCACGTTTTTCAGCTGTTCACTCAGCGGAACATAGCCCACCGGGTGTTCCGGGCCAGCCAAGATTTTCTCGACGATTTTCCGTTGCGGGCCTATCCCGTCGGGGAGGTACTGCTGAATGGCGACCGCGCTCATCTGCCCCTGATGACCGGAGGGGTCGTTGAGCAGTTTCATGGGAATTAGGAGGGGGTCCGGTCGACCGTACTGCGGGACCGGTTCGACCTCCAGCGCGCCGCCGGCTGCCAGCAGGTGGGAGCTGTGCATGACAGACTCTTTCGGGGAAATGCGTCGTTTGACCATGGTTCGGTCTTCCCTATCCCATCATTTTTGATAGATGTTCAATAGATGGTTTTACACTAACAACCGAACTTGAAAAGAACCTAAACCCAAGTGCAAATGAAAAGCGTGAAAAAGAAAAGGGTCGAACATGTCCACAATTTGATGCATTTAGGAGTAATAAACGCTTCACAAGCCATTTTGAGGTGTATCCTAGTTCACATCTAGTGTGTTCAAGTTCAGCTGGAACCCACCAGAACAACACCACAAGCCTCCCAGAAACACCCCGGGAGCCAAGCATAGGAGCACCGTGACACACACCCCCTCCCCAAACCCCCGCGGCCGGTCGCACCGACGCCGAATCGGCAGCGGGCTACTCACCCTCAGCATGGCGCTGAGCCCCCTCGCAGCCCTGGGCACCACCGCCCACGCCGCGGAAGACCCCGACGCCGTCAAGCAAGTACTCAGCGAAAGCATGAAGAACGCCAGCGGCACCGTCACCGCCTTCGTCCGCTTCAAGGGTAAGGGAGCCTTTGAACAGACCCAGCCCGCAGGCGTACGCGCCGGCGTGCAGGCACCCGTCAACACCAGCTCACAGGTGCAGGCAATCGCCTCCCAGGTGCAGAGCCAGGCACAGCAGGTCAGCAGCCAGTCCGGCGCGCAGGTCCTCTACACCACCCACAACGCAGTACGCGGCGTGGCAGTGCGCGGTGATGCAGAGTCCATCAAGGCACTCGCCAACCGCTCCGACGTAGAGAAGATCTCGCCCATCCTGCCCAAGTACCGCCAGAATGCGGGCGCCGCCATTGACGCAGGCTCCCTCGCCACATGGACCGGCACCACCAACCCCGCCGGCGCGGGCGGATACACCGGCAAGGGCGTAAAGATCGCCGTCATCGACTCCGGCATCGACTACACCCACACCGACTTCGGCGGCAGCGGCAAGCTCGAAGACTACGAGAAGGCATCCAAGCTCACCGAGCTGCCCTCCGCAGACTCCGGACTCATCAACCGCACCAAGGTTGCTGGCGGCTACGACCTCGTCGGTGACGCCTACGACGGCACCAACACCGCAACCCCCGACGGCAACCCGCTCGACTGCACCACCGGCGGCCACGGCACCCACGTGGCGGGCACCGCGGCAGGCTACGGCGTGAACTCCGACGGCAGCACCTTCACCGGCGACTACAGCAAGCTCACCGCAGAGCAGCTCAAGACCATGAAGATCGGCCCCGGCGTCGCCCCCGACGCTGAAATCTACGCCTTCCGCGTCTTCGGTTGCAGCGGCAGCACCAACGTCGTTATTGAGGCGCTCGACCGTGCCCTCGACCCTAACGGTGACGGCGACTTCTCCGACCGCGTGAACGTGGTCAACATGTCCCTCGGCGGCGAGTTCTCCCCGCAGGACGACCCCGAAGCCTACGCCGTTGACGCGCTCACCCGCGCCGGCGTGCTCTCCGTAATCTCTGCGGGTAACGCCAACGACTACAGCCTGCGCGGCGACACCTATTCCAACTCCGGTCACCCCGCCACCGCAGCCAGCGCAATCACCGTAGCTAACGCCTACGGCTCCACCCGCGCCGTCGATGCGGCAGAGCTGACCGACCCCGCCACCGGCACCACCCGCAAGGTACGCGGCGACTACAGCGTCTCCTACCCCTGGGCACAGGCGGGCACCAAGGAATTCACCGGCGAACTCACCGCAATCTCCGAGAACAACCGCTACGCCTGCAACGCCCTCAGCGCCACCGAAGCGGCAGCTGTAAAGGGCAAGTGGGTGCTCATCGACTGGGCTAAAGATGACGGCGAACTCGCCTGCGGCTCGAAGGTGCGCTTCGACAACCTGGAGGCAGCAGGCGCCAAGGGCGTGCTGCTTGCAGGCAATGACGAAGAACCCGGCCTGGGTATTGCTGGTAACGATACCCTGCCCGGTTTCCGCCTGGCAGCATCCGCCGCTAAGGACCTGCGTGCACAGATCACCGCAGCAGAAGCGGCAGGTAAGCCCCTGACCGTGCGCCTCGGCAACGAGCTGAAGTCCTCCCTGCGCGTGGACACCGATAAGCTGGATCAGCTGAACCCCATGAGTGCCCGCGGCTTCCACGGCAGCTACGGCTACACCAAGCCCGACATTGCGGCACCCGGCTCGTACATCACCTCCGCGGCGGTAGCGACCGGTAACAACTCCGTGACCTTCAGCGGCACCTCCATGGCGGCACCCTACGTGACCGGCTCCGCCGCCCTGGTCATGCAGAGCCACCCGACCTACACCCCCGCACAGGTCAAGTCCGCTCTCATGAACACCGCAACCCACGATGTGCGCACCGAATCCGGTGACCCATACGCGGTGGACCGTGTGGGCGCCGGACGAGTCGACACCCTCGCTGCCGTGCAGTCGAAGTCCCTCGTCTACAACGCTGACAAGAGCGGTACCGTGTCCCTGAGCTTCGGTGTACTCGAGTACGCACCGGATGCTGGCGTTCAGACCCTCACCCGCGAGGTGACGGTCGAGAACACCGACTCCGTGGCACACACCTACGCCCTGTCCTACGCTGAAAGCACTAATATTCCCGGCGTGGAATACTCCTTCCCCTCCGCGGTCACCCTCGCACCCGGTGAAACTAAGAAGTTCGAAGTCACCGTACGCATCGACCCGTCCAAGCTGGAGAAGACCCGCGACGCAGCAATGGACACCACCCAGAACGCAACTGACTACTACACCGGCAACGAGACCGTTCCCGCGCAGTACCGTCAGTACATTGCCAGCGCATCCGGCCGACTCGTCCTCACCGAAGACGGCACCAAGGCACTGCGCCTGCCCGTTCACGTGGCACCCAAGCCCGTGAGCACCATGCACGCTGCCGAAGACACCGTCACTTTCACTCAGAAGCCCTCCAGCGACGAGGCACAGAAGGCAGACACCGGCTGGACCAAGTCCCAGATCTCGCTGCACGGCACCGAGGTCAACCAGGGCGGCTACCGCTCCCTGCTCGGCGCATTCGAGTACGGTGCGAGCGTGGACCGTGTGGCTCCCACCTCCCTGTCGCTGAACAGCAACGTTAAGGCGAACCTGCAGTACGTCGGTGCTTCCTCGGATGCGCCCGCGCTGAAGGCAGCCGGCGGCAACGCTGATGACGGCACCCTGCGCTTCGGTATCTCCACCTGGGCGAACTGGGATGTTGTCTCCTACGAGAACACCTTCACCGTAGAAATCGATACTGACGGCAACAACCGCACCGACTACAAGCTGGTCACCGACCGCGCTAAGGGCCTGGACTACCCGCTGGTTCGCCTCTACGGCTACAAGAACGGCAACCTCGTCGAACTCGGCTACTACCCGCTCAACGGCGCCTGGGGTGATGTGGACACCAACATGATGGACACCAACACCCTCATCATGAGTGCACCCCTCAAGGATCTGGGCCTGACCAGTGCAAACAACCCGGACATCCAGTACCGAGTCAGCGCAACCACCCAGTACGAGTGGGGTAACGTCAGCGAAACCGGCTGGATCAAGTACCGCCCCTTCAGCCCCAAGCTGTGGTTCAGCGGCGACTCCTCCGCCGTGGCTGGCCTCCACCCGGATGCCCCCACCACCACCCTGACGGCGCACCGCTCCGCTGACGCAATCCCCGCGCTCGGCGAATCCGGTACCCCCGCCAAGGCGCTGCTGCTGCACCTGCACAACGGCACCGGCGATCTCTCCGGCACCAACGGCGCTAAGGGCAACCGCGCCGAGGTGCTGAGCATCAAGGAGCAGCAGACTGAGTACATCACTCCGTCCCGCTTCACCGATGTGAAGAACACCGACCAGTTCTACACCGAGATCTCTTGGTTGGCTCAGCGCGGCATCACCACCGGCTACCCGGACGGCACCTACCGCCCGCTGGAGTCCGTGGAACGTGGCGCAATGGCGGCGTTCTTCTACCGCATGCAGGGTTCCCCGCAGTTCACTGCCCCCTCCACTCCGAGCTTCAAGGATGTTCCCACCACGCACCCCTACTACAAGGAGATTGAGTGGATGAAGGCTCAGGGCATCACCACCGGCTACTCGGACGGCACGTTCCGCCCCTCCGCACCGGTGAACCGTGACGCCATGGCTGCGTTCTTCTACCGTGCAGCGGGTTCCCCGCACGTGGATCTGCCCGCAACCAGCCACTTCAGCGATGTTTCCACCGATAACCAGTTCTACCGTGAAATCACGTGGCTGGCTTCGAAGGGCATCAGCACCGGCTGGCCGGACGGCACCTACCGCCCGGTGACCCCCATTGCCCGCGACGCAATGGCGGCATTCATCTACCGCTACACCGAGAAGGTTGCTAACCAGGCCGGCCGCTAGACGGTAGCTAACCGGTAGCAAACGGTTCGGGTCCTCTCCCACCTCCTGCATGGGGTGGGAGGGGTACCTGGAACCGGCAGGGTCCGGGGCCTGAAATCCGCGGAACCTCTCAAGTTTTGGTGGCGGTTTCACCGGCGGATACACTCACTCGTCGTCTGCCGGTGGGGCCGCCTCCGCACATCACCGATACACAACCACAGAGCACACAGCATTACCGAGAAATAGAAAATCCGAAGGAGGATTCCATGACAACGCCTCATGCGCCACGCCGCAGAATGAAGGCTGTCGGTGCGACCGGTTTGAGTGCAGCTCTTGCCCTTACTCTCGGCGTTCCCGCCACTTTCTCTGCAGCTCACGCTCAGAGCCCCCAGCAGGTCGAAGGAAACACTGCGAGCGCATCCGGTAACGCTGCCTCGCGTATCAGCCCTGGCCTGCAGAAGGCTGAAGGCCAAATCACCGTGTATGTGCAGTTCAAGGGCAAGGGCGCGTATGAGCAGACCCAGTCCGCGGCTGTTCTGACACGTAAGGAGGCGCCGGCAAACCGTCAGGCGCAGGTGCAGGCTATTGCAGCCCAGGTGCAGTCGCAGGCTCAGTCTGTGGCGGCTGCTTCTGGCGCGAAGCTGATGTACACCACACATAATGCGATGCGTGGTGCGGCAATTACTGGTGATGCTGCGCAGATTCGTGCGTTGGCGGAGCGCCCGGATGTGGAGCGTATTTCGCCGATTATCGCGAAGGAGCGTATGAACTCCGGTAGCGAGATCGATACGAAGACTCTTGCCACGTGGACTCGTGAGAATACGGGGTACACGGGTAAGGGCGTGAAGATTGCGGTTGTTGACTCCGGTGTTGACTATACGCACGCTGATTTTGGTGGCCCCGGTACGGTGGATTCGTACCTGAAGGCTAAGGCGATGACGGAGCTTCCGTCCGCTGATTCGGGCCTGATTGATCGTAATAAGTTCATTGGCGGCATTGACTTGGTCGGTGATGACTACAATGCGTCGGTGGCTGAGAAGTCGACTCCGCAGCCGGATAATAACCCGCTGGATTGCCGCCCGGATGGTTTCGGTTCTGGCGGTCACGGTACCCACGTGGCGGGTACTGCCGCCGGTTATGGTGTGACGGCGAAGGGTACGACTTACCGTGGCGATTACAAGAACCTGACGGAGGAACAGCTGAAGGGCATGTCTATTGGCCCCGGTACTGCTCCCGATGCTCAGATTTTGGCGATTCGTGTGTTCGGCTGCTACGGCAATTCGAGTGTTGTGATGAAGGCGCTTGATACCGTGATGGACCCGAATGGTGACGGTGATTTCTCTGACCGCGCCGACATTGTGAACCTGTCTCTCGGTGGCGAGTTCGCCCCGGCTGACGACCCTGAGTCGTACATGATTAATACGATGGCGCGCCAGGGTGTGTTCACTGTGGCTGCTGCCGGTAACGCCAATAACTACAACGGTGTGGGTGACACCTACTCCGATTCGGGTAGCCCGGCGAATGCTGCTGCGGCGCTGTCGGTGGCGAACGCCTACGGCTCCACTCAGCCGATTGACCGTGCCCGCGTGACCACGAAGAGTGGTTTGGAGTGGTTGCAGGGTGATTACTCTGTGAACTTCGATTATTCGAAGGCGTCCGCTGATCAGCTGCGCGGCGAGGTTGTTGCCGCACCGAAGCGTAACCGTTACGCTTGCGAGGCTTTCACCGCTGAAGAGGCGAAGGCTTTGAAGGGTAAGTGGGTTTACTTCGAGTGGGATCAGGACGATTTGACGTTCCCGTGCGGTTCGAAGGTGCGTTTCGATAACGTTCAGGCTGCCGGCGGTGTTGGTGTGGTGATGGCCGGTAAGGCTGAGCGCTACACCATCGGCATTGGTGGTAATGCGACCATTCCGGGTCTGCGTCTGACTGCTTCTTCGACGAAGGACCTGGAGAAGGCCCTGGCTGCCGGTCCGGTGACCGTCGAGATGAACCTGGACTACAAGGCTTCGGGCCGCGGTCCTCACTCGCACGCTTTTGATCTGAATTCCTCGAGCGCTCGCGGTCAGCACGGTTCTGATGGCTTCATTAAGCCTGACCTTGCGGCACCGGGTACTGAGATTGTGTCTGCCGCTGTGGGCACGGGCAATAAGGGTGTTTCCTTCACCGGCACCTCCATGGCGACCCCGCATGTTGCCGGTGTTGCCGCTCTGGTGATGCAGGCGCATCAGGATTACAACCCGCAGATGATTAAGGCTGCGCTGATGAACGGCGCGTCCACCCCGATCAAGAATGAGCAGGGTACGCAGTACGCGGTGGATCGTGTGGGTACGGGCATGGTGAATGCTCGCGCCGCCGTGGACGCGAAGGTTATTGCGTACGATGCGAAGACCCCCGAGCGTGTTTCGACCGCGTTCGGTGTACTGGAGTACACCCCCGATTCGGGTATTCAGACTGTTCAGCGTGAAATCGTGCTGGACAACACCGATTCGCAGGCTCACACCTACACTCTGAACTACGAGGCAAGCACGACCATCCCGGGTGTGGAGTACTCCTACCCGCAGCAGGTGAGCGTGGGTGCCGGTGAGCGTAAGAACGTGACCGTGACCGTGCGTATTGACCCGTCCAAGCTGGAGAAGACCATGGACCCGGCGATGAGCGCCGACCAGGTCGCTCAGGACTGGACGACCGGTAAGACTCTGGCTGCCGGTAAGCGCCAGTACATTGCGAGCGCTTCTGGTCGCCTGATTTTCTCTGAGAATGGTCGCGAGGCAATCCGCCAGTCGATTCACGTGGCACCGAAGCCCGTCTCGAAGATGCGTGTTGATGCCTCCCGTATTGATTACAAGGGCGTCTCCGATAAGGAGTCCACGGTGACTCTGCGCGGTACGACCCTGAACCAGGGCGGTTACCGTTCGCTGCTGGGTGCGTTTGAGCTGGGTACGGTCAGTGACCGTATTCCGTCCGGTCAGCTGAAGCTGCCGTCGAACCAGGCTGTTGACCTGCAGTATGTGGGTGCCGCCTCGGACGCTCCGGCGTTGAAGGCTGCCGGCAAGAACCCGAACGATGGTTCTCTGTTCTTCGGTATTTCGACCTGGGGCACCTGGGACAGCATGCACTGGGGCCGTCAGGTACAGGTGCAGATTGATACGAACAACGACTCCACCGCAGATTACGTTCTGGAGGTGACCCGTGAGAAGGGTCTGGACTACCCGCTGGTGAAGGTCTGGTCCATCTCCGGTAACGCATCCACCGTGGTGGCTCGCTACCCGCTGAACAGCGCCTGGGGCGACACCGACACCAACATCATGGACACCAACACCATGATTCTGGGTGTACCGCTGAAGGACCTGGGCCTGACCGCTGAGAAGGCTCAGAGCATCAACTACACGGTGCAGACCGACACCTGGTACAACGATGGCAACCCCTACGTGGACACCACCTCGGCTATCGAGTACTCCCCCTTCAACCCCGGTGTTTGGTTCACCGGTGAGGAGTCGGGCGTGCCCGGCCTGTTCGTGGACCGTGACGGCGGTCAGCTGACCGTTCACCGCAAGAACAACAACAAGGAGCGTCAGGCTCTGTTCCTGCACATGCATAACGCGACCGGTGACCTGAGCGGCCGTAAGACCGCTAACGGTGTTGCCGCTGGCGACCGTGCGCAGGTCGTGAAGGTGGCTCGTACCATCCACGATGCACGTTTCACCGACGTTCCGGCGGATAACCAGTTCTACCGTGAAATCACGTGGATTGCTGCCCGTCAGATTGACCGCGGTTACCAGGACGGCACCTTCCGCCCGCTGAACAATATGGACCGCGCAACCATGGCTGCGTACTTCTACCGTATGAGCGGCTCGCCGCAGTACACCGCACCGTCCACCCCGAGCTTCTCGGATGTTCCGCTCAACCACCCCTACTACAAGGAGATTGAGTGGATGAAGGCTCAGGGCATCACGACCGGCTGGCCCGATGGCACCTACCGCCCGGAGGGTTCGGTGAACCGTGACGCGATGGCTGCGTTCTTCTACCGTTACGCAGGTTCGCCCGAGTACACTGCCCCCGCGCAGGCTCGTTTCACGGACGTTCCGACCGACAAGCAGTTCTACCGCGAGATCTCGTGGCTGGCTGAGCAGGGCGTAACCACCGGCTGGCCCGATGGTTCGTTCCGCCCCGTGGAGCCGGTGCACCGCGACGCTATGGCGGCGTTCGTGTACCGCTACAGCACGGGTGTGCTGAAGGAAAGCCCTGAAATTTAGGGGCACAGCATCTAAAAACCCTGAAATCTAGGGTTTGTAAGGTTCTACCGCTGTAGGTGTGCTACCTCAGCAGGTTCTACCAAGGGAGCCGTACCGTTGCAGTTTATCTGCGGCGGTGCGGCTCCCTTTTTCTGTGGTCGGGTGCTTTCTATTTACGCGTAATGTTCCGTTATACGATTCTGACTAGGTTATATAAAGAATCGTTGAGACAATAAGTGAAGGTTTCTTCACCATCGGCATGAACCTTGACGTTCACGCCGCATGGGCACACTGGAGGCGCACTGGAAACACAGTGCAGACGCACCGTAGCACTCTCGGTGCAGAACCCTTGCCGTACAGCTCTCCGAGTAGAACTCTCCGCGCAGAACCTCGGTGCAGAAACCGCTAAGAAACGCACCATCACTAAAAAGGAGCATTCAGTGGCAACCTTCCCTGAAGCTACCCCCGCGCGAGCCGCCCGGCGCACACAGCCGGGTCGCCTCAAGCAGCTGGCACGCAGCTGCGGCGCACTCACCCTGGGGCTTACCCTCGGGTTGACCGCCCTGCCGTTCGGTACCGCCGCCTACGCGGCACCGGGCGTAGTGCGCGGCGCAGACCGGGACGCACCCCACCAGAACACCGGCACCGGCGAGAACAACAACGAAGTTCTCTCCCCCAGCCTGGACGGCGCCACCGGCGAACGCGCCGTGTTCGTCCGATTCAAGGGTCAGGGCGCGTACGCCCAGACCCAGCCGGACGCGGTCCGCTCCCGCGCGCAGGCACCCGTCAACGCGCAAGCACAGGTGCAGGCAATTCGCGCCAGCGTGCAGCAGCAGGGCGCCTCCGCGGCGAAGGAATCCGGCGCGCAGGTCCTGTACACCACCCACAACACGATGCGCGGCGTGGCGCTCTACGGTAACGTCGAGCAGATTCGTGCGCTCGCGAACCGCGACGATGTGGAACGCATCAGCATCATTGAGGACATGGCACCGCAGAACAGCGGCACCCTCATTGATACGGACACGCTCTCCGTGTGGGCGAAGAGCCCGGCGAACCCCGCCTCCACCGGCTACACCGGCAAGGGCGTGAAGATTGTCGTGCTCGATACCGGTATCGACTACACGCACGCCGATTTGGGCGGCCCCGGCACCAAGGAAGCCTTCGAGAAGGCGAAGGCATCCGACACGATTCCCGAGGGCACCTACGATCCGAAGAAGTTCCTCGGCGGCTACGACCTGGTCGGCGACGACTATAACTCCGGCAAGAAGGAAACCTCCACGCCCCACCCTGATAACAACCCGCTCGACTGCGGCGGCCACGGCAGCCACGTTGCCGGCACCGCGGCAGGTTACGGTGTGAACGCGGACGGCAGCACCTTCCACGGCGACTACTCCAAGCTCACCGAAGAGCAGCTCAAGGACATGAAGATCGGCCCCGGCTCCGCACCGGACGCCCAGCTGATTGGCCTGCGCATCTTCGGTTGTAAGGGCACCACCGCGTTCGTCCCCAAGGGCCTGGACCGTGTGCTCGACCCCAACGACGACGGCGACTTCTCCGACCGCGCCGACATCGCGAACCTGTCGCTCGGCAACGAGTTCGGCGTGTTTGATGAGACCGTGAACTACGCGGTCGGCTCCCTCTACCGCGAGGGCATCCTCTCCGTGGTTGCGGCGGGTAACGCCAACAACTACAACGCCGTGGGCGACACCTACTCCAACTCGGGCGGCCCCGGCACCAGCGCCTACGGCCTGACCGTGGCGAACTCCATCGGCTCGACCCAGCTGGTGGACCGCGTGAAGATTCTCGCCCCCGCGAACGAGGCGGACACCTACGGTGACTACTCGGTGAGCTTCGACTATTCGAAGGCAACCAAAGAGCAGCTGCGCGGTACCGTGGTGCGTGCCGTCTCCCGCAACCGCTACGCCTGCGAGGCATTCACCGAAGAGGAAGCCGCAGCGCTGAAGGGCAAGTGGGCTCTCATCGACTGGGCGGACGCTGACGGCACCGCACCCTGCGGCTCGAAGGTACGCTTCGACAACCTGCAGGCGGCTGGCGCGACCGGCGTGGTGCTCACCTCGAACACTGAGGTCGGTGACACCGCTATCGGCGGCAACTCCTCCATTCCGGGCGTGCGCCTGTCAAAGAGCCAGGTGGAGCGCCTTTCCGCGCAGATTGATTCCGGTGAGCTGACCCTGCAGCTCGGCGAGAACCTGCGCGACTCAATCCGCGTGCCCAACGGCAAGCTGGATCAGGCGAACACCTCCACCGCGCGCGGCATGCACGGTTCGCACGGCATCACCAAGCCGGACGTTGCGGCACCGGGCACGAACATTTCCTCCATCGAGGTTGGTAGCGGTACCGGTTCGAGCGTGAAGACCGGTACGTCCATGTCCACGCCGTTTGTTGCCGGTGTTGCGGCGCTGATCATGCAGGCGCACCCGGAGTACGGTCCGCGCATGCTTAAGACCGTCATCATGAACACCGCCGACCACCACATGCAGGACGCCTGGGGCAACCCCTACGCGGTGGACCGTGTGGGTACCGGCCGCATCAACACGCGTGCGGCGGTGGCTGACCGCGTCATGCTGTTCAACGCGGCACGCCCCGAACAGGTTTCGGACACTTTCGGCGTGCTCGAGTACACCCCGAACGCCGGTGTGCAGACCCTGCAGCACCGCGTGAGCGTCGAGAACACCGACTCGGTGGCGCACACCTACACCCTGAACTATGAGGGAAGCACGAGCATCCCGGGTGTGGAGTTCTCCTACCCGCAGTCCGTGTCTGTGGGTGCCGGTCAGAAGGCAACGTTCACCGTGACGGTGCGCATTGACCCGTCGAAGCTGGAGAAGACCCGCGACCCGTCCATGTACCCGAACCAGGATTCGGTGAACTACTCGACCGGTACGGTCACCATTTCGGGTGCCCGCCAGTACATTGCGAGCGCTTCGGGCCGCCTGATCCTGACCGACGCTGATTCGTCGGCTGCGGTGAAGACCCTGCGCATGCCGCTGCATGTGGCCCCGAAACCGGTCTCCGCAATGCGCGTAGCCGGTGCAGATATTCACTTTGACACGAACGGCGTGGGTGCCCTGGAGCAGACCCTGACCCTGCAGGGTACCGCGGTGGATCAGGGCGGTTACCGCTCCCTGCTGGGTGCCTTTGAGCTGGGCGCTTCGAGCCCGCGCATCCCGACCGCGAAGCTGGGTGTGGGTTCGGATTCCCGCATGGACCTGCAGTATGTGGGTGCCGCCTCGGACGTGGCGGCGTTGAAGGCTGCCGGTGCGGACACCTCCGAGGCGCGCCTGTCCTTCGGTATTTCCACCTGGGGTAACTGGCAGGAGGTGACCCCGCGCGGCACCTACTACGTGTTCATTGATACCGACAAGGACGGCACGAGCGACTACCGCCTGCAGACGGTGCGTGAGAAGGGCCTGGACTACCCGCTGGTGAAGGTTTCTAAGCGCAGCAACGGCAAGTGGCAGGCCATTGAGAACGCCCTGTACCCGCTGAACGGCACCTGGGGTGATACGGACACCAACATCATGGATTCGAACACCCTGGTGATGACCGTTCCGCTGAGCGTTCTGGGTCTGGACCCCGAGGCTGAGTCGACCGAGATTTCGTACTCGGTGACCACTTCGAGCGCGTTCTCCGCTACGACTGTGGTTGATACGACTGATTCGGTGGTGTTCAACTATGCGGCACCGAAGCTGTGGTTCAGTGGCGATTCGGCGGGCGTGCCGAACCTGTTCGTGGATGCGCCGGAGACTCAGCTGGTGGCGCACCGTAACGGCGACGCGAAGAACGTTTCTGCGCTGTTCCTGCACATGCACAATGCGACCGGCGACCTGTCTGGTACGAACGGTTCTGCGGGTGAGCGTGCGCAGGTTCTGCGTGTCTCGTCGAACTCTGAGGCTACCGCCGCGAGCGCGCACTTTACGGATGTTCCGGCGGATTACCCGTTCGTGAATGACATTAACTGGCTGGCTCAGCGTCGTATTACGACCGGCTACCCTGACGGCACGTTCCGCCCGAACGGTTCGGTGGAGCGCGGCGCGATGGCGGCGTTCTTCTACCGTATGGCGGGTTCGCCGCAGTTCACTGCGCCGAGCACCCCGAGCTTTAAGGATGTGCCGCGTGATCACCCGTTCTTCAAGGAGATTGAGTGGATGCATGCCCGCGGTATTACGACCGGCTGGTCGGATGGTACGTTCCGTCCGAATGCTGCGGTGAATCGTGATGCTATGGCGGCGTTCTTCTACCGTTTTGCAGGTTCGCCGGCATATTCGGCTCCTGTAGCGTCACCGTTTAGTGACGTGTCGACCGGTAGCCAGTTCTATCGTGAGATTTCGTGGTTGGCTGAGCAGCGTATTACGACGGGTTGGGCTGATGGTTCGTTCCGTCCGGTTCAGCCGATTGAGCGTGGCGCGATGGCGGCGTTCTTGCACCGCTATAACGTGCGCGTGCTGAATAACCGCTAATCGGATGCGGATGTGAGGGCCGTGTCGGGGTGGAGTTTTCTGCCCCGGCACGGCCTTTTCTGTGGGCTGACTTCATCAGTAGATATAGTGCTAAAATTTGTACAAGAAATAGTACAAAGGAAAGATACTATGCTCACCGTTGGATTTTCTGAACTACGTGCCAACCTCACTTCCGTGACTAATCAGGTCATTCAGGAAGGTGAAGAAATCACTGTATTTAAGCGCAATCAGCCTGCTTTCAAGATTGTTCCTCTGGGAGTAGATTCCACTTCTGATAACAAAGAAGCCGTAGCGGAGACTTCTTCTGAAACTATCGATCAGGAGAAGATTTTAGGGGCAGCGACTAGCTTCATTGACCGTTACGAAAGCGTCTTTGAACGTCTGAGCCAGTGATGTCCTCTGCACATATCTCCGTTGATACTGCTTTAGCTATCCACCAGTTGCTTATCAACCGCTTTGGAGGGTCTGCAGGCGTTCGAGACCTTGATATTCTCGAAGGAATTCTTCAGAGCCCTTACCAAACTTTTGGTGGAGAAGAGCTATATCCGCACATTGTAGATAAGGCTGTTCATCTCTGTGTAGAGGTTATTCGTCAACATCCTTTTGTTGACGGCAATAAACGTGTAGCGGTTGCGCTCCTTGGTGCCCTTCTAGAGTGTCACGGTCTCTATTTAGTAGATGAATCTACTCATCTCTATAACAAAGTCATCGGATTAGTCACTCATGTCTGCAGTATTGAAGAGTTTACTCAATACGTTCATTCGCATCTCACTTCCAGTCTCGAGTGAGCGCATTGCCGCTTCCAGGAGCATGAAAAAACTACCTTTTTAAAAGAAATACCCCCGGTGGATGCCGTACGCATCTGCCGGGGGTATTTGCTTGCCTCGCCCTGCCTAAGGCGGGCTAGTTAGCGCTGGCGGGCTTCTTTACGGTTGAGCTTCTCAATGGCGGCTTCCACCTTTAACTTGCGGTGACTCAGCTTCCAGAGGCTGAAAGACTGCGTCAAGGTACTCTTGCCGATCTCCACGAGGGAAGGCAGCCCCTGCCGGATGAGTGTCTCATTGATTTCTTCCTGGGTGGCGCCCTGCTCCTTCATCTGCTCGATGATGATGCCCTCCTCCGCTATTTTCCCGGAGGTGAGCGGGTGGTTTTCGAGGCTGGTTTCGATGTCTACGAGCTCGTCGTAGAGTTCAGTTTTTGTTTTTGCCATGGTGCTGTCTTCACCGTCCTTGGTTGACGTGTTCTGTGGCGTAGCGGGTGTGGGAGCGTTTTCCCTCATCACCGGCTATTTTGAACGGTATTTGAACCGTATGTTCATGCTAACAGCCGCACGGGTTGTCGCACAGGGTTTTTACCGGTGAGTATGCTGTGTATTTTCAGGGCTGAAACGATACTGAACCCGCCGCGTACGCCGCGCTGAACGCACCGTGTGGAACACTACCTCGCCTCCCTCGGCGGTTCACCGCGCTGGCTATAAGGTGGAGCGTACACTTAAGTCATGCGTGAATTACAGGCACAAATCATCCGTGAAATGGGCGTCAAGCCCAACATGACCGAAGAGCAGGCACGCGAAGAAGTGGAGCGCCGCATCCAGTTCATCTGCGACTACCTGGAAGCCACCGGAAGCCGCGGCCTGGTACTGGGCATCAGCGGCGGTATCGACTCCACCCTGGCGGGTCGCCTCTGCCAGCTGGCGGTGGACCGCCTCAATGAGCGCGGCCGCACCACCGAGTTCGTGGCGGTGCGCCTGCCCTACCGTGTGCAGCACGACGAAGAGGACGCGCAGGAGGCGCTGCGTTTCATCCAGCCCACCCGCTCCCTGACCTTCAACATTGCGGAGGCTGTCGACGGTTTCGACAGCGCCTACGTTGCCGCGACCGGCGAGCAGATCAGCGACTTCAACAAGGGTAATGTGAAGGCGCGCGCTCGCATGATCGCCCAGTACGCGATTGCTGGCGGCCCCGGCTACCTGGTGGTCGGTACCGACCACGCGGCGGAGTCCATTACGGGTTTCTTCACGAAGTTCGGTGACGGCGGCGCGGATCTGCTGCCGCTGGCTGGTCTGAATAAGCGCCAGAACCAGCTGCTGCTGCGGGTACTGGGTGCGTCTGAGCGTCTGTGGGCTAAGCCGCCGACGGCTGACCTGCTGGACGGCGTACCCGGCCGCACCGATGAGGATGAGCTGGGTCTGACCTACCCGCAGATTGATGACTACCTGGAGGGTAAGGAAATCGACGAGGCGGCAGCTGCGAAGCTGGAGCAGATTTACCTGCGTAGCCGCCATAAGCGCACTACTCCGGTGACGATTTTTGATTCCTGGTGGAAGAACTAGCGCGGAAGAATCTAGCGTCTTCCGGTTGAGCGCCTCAATCAGCGTAAGAACCATCGTAAAAGCCCCAGGCTCCCAAGCGGGAGTCCGGGGCTTTTACTATGTTTTTGCAGGCTGAGGATTATGCCTTCTGCTCGGGCTGTGCGCCAGAAACCTGGGCAGCCTGAACGTCCGAATCCTCAGAACCTTCAGTCTCAACCTCAGCTTCAGCGGGCGGTACCTTCGCGCCACCCGTGGCGAGGAACAGCACCAGGCCCAGCGCGCAGGCGAGCACCTGGGTGAAGGGGAACGCCCAGGTCAGACCCTTAAATCCGAACCACATGTTGCCGAAGTACACGGCGGGGAAGAACAGCAACGCAATACCGATGGTCATCAGCATTGCCGGGCCGCCCTTACCAGCCGCCTGGAACCAAGACACAAACACGATGCTGACCGCGTTGAACACGGCGGCGAGCATGAGTGCGATCATGACCTCTTCGCCGGTGTCGATGAGGCTTGCATCGCCAACCACGGCGAGCAGTTCACGGCGGAAAATCAGCACCGGAATGGTGATGATCGCGGAGGTCGCCACGGACAGGATCGTTGCGGTGCGCAGCGCCTCCTTCACGCGGGCGCCGTTGCGGGCACCGTACGCGTAGGCGTACAGCGGGATACCGCCCATGCACAGGCCCATGCACAGCATTTCGGGCACCATGTTCAGGCGCATTGCCAGGCCGAACGCCGCGACGGTGTCGTCACCGTAGGAGGCGGCGAGGTTGTTCAGCAGCAGGGCGGCGAAGATCAGGTTGAGGCTCTGAATGAGCTCGGCGGCACCGACCGCGACCACGGGCTTGATGATGGCGGGGTCGAGGGAGAAGTCGCGGATGTTCGCGGAGAAGTTCTCGCTCTGACGCATCAGGAACAGCAGGTAGTACAGCATGGATGCGCCGTTCGCCAGCAGCATCGCCCAACCGGCACCGGCGACGCCCATGCCCATGATGGCGATGAACAGCACGTCGAAGATGCAGGTGACGACGGTGCCGACGATGATGCCGTACATGGACTGCTTGGCGTAGCCTTCGGATCGGACGAGCTGTTCGAGGGTGAACATGCCGATAGCGAGGGGCGCGCCGAGGAACATGAGGTGCACGTAGATGCGGGTGGGTTCGTAGGAGCCGCCGGATGCACCCATGATGCTGGTGATCGGGTCGGCGAGGATGAAGCCGATAGCCGCCGCGACGATACCGGCACCGAGCGCCGAGTAGAGGGCGAAGGAGGTGACGCGGTGAATTTCGTGGGCGGGCTGGCCTTCACCGAGCTTTCGGGAGGCGAGGGTTGAGGAGCCCAGGCCGAACAGGCCTGCAATCGCCATGATGACGCCGAAGACGGGCACGCCGTAGCTGGTGGCGGCGAGGTCTTCGGTGCCGCCGTAGTGGCCGACGAAGTAGGAGTTCACCACGTTGTAGATGCTGGTGATGGCGAGGCCGAGTGCCATGGGCACGCCGAGGGAGAGGAGCGCCTTGAGGATGGGGGCGTCTTTGAGCAGGTAGATGTTCTGCGGGTCTTCGCTTGCACTGTGCGCGCCGTGCGGGCGGTGTCCTGCGGCGGGTGCGTTGTTCTTGGGTGCGCTATTTTTGGGTGCGTTGTTTTCAGTCTGCTGAGGTGTCATAGATTCTTGTGGTTCTGGTCTGTGTTGTGTCCGGTGCGCGGTGAATGACGCGGTAAGAGACGTGGTCCGCGCGAAAAAACGGGCTAGTGTATTGTATCGTCTCCACGTAGTGGTGGGTCTAGAGGTTTAGACATAAAAAGCAACGAGGCGCCCCTCCCCGTTTAGGGGTGGGGCGCCTCGCCTCATACGTATCGCATGTAGGAGTGTGAGCTATTCGAGCTCAACCGGACCAAGCACGCGAACCTCCTCAATATCCAGGATTTCCTGAATCGCGTGGAGCACATTCGTGTCGATTATGCGCTCATTACGCAGGCGCTTGAGCACGCTGCGTTGCTTCTCCAAATGCCGCAGGCGCAGCTCTTTCTCAAGGTCGCCCGCTTCAATAATGCGGCGGGCTTCTTCCGGCGCATTCGCACCGTCTTTACGAACGGCGTGCAGGTTGCGGTGTATATTCGCGTTGTACATCTGTTCGTCGGCAATGCGGTCGATAATCCACTGTGGTGCACCAATTTCCTGGCCAATCTCAGCCACAGAGTCGAAGGACTCGGCAATGATCGTGCGCACTGCTTCATTAATCTCATCTTCTTCGGTGGTATCAACCGGAATTTTCGCCCACCTAATAACGAGCGGCAGGAGCATCCCCTGAACCACCATCGACAGCAGAACCACGCCCGCAACAACAAAGATAATAAAGTCACGCGCGGGAACATCAGTCGGCACGGAGAGAGCCACCGCGAGGGAAACACCGCCGCGCAGTCCCGCAAAGGTACTCACTACACGGCCACGGAAAGTTGTGCGCAGCTGCTTCTGCTTTTCTGAACGGTCAAGGGCACGAATAATACCGATCGAGACGTGCAGGAAAATAAAACGCGCCGCAATGGAAACAAGCCATGCCACCACAATCACGGCGAACGTCAAAGCCCACGCATAGTTGTATTCACGAAGAACATCATCCACAGGCGCTGTGGCGCTGGGCAGCTGAACACCCACGAGCACGAAGAGCGCACCGTTCATGACATAGGAGACAAACGACCAGATGGGCAGACCGTAGAAACGGTTTTGGGGTTTGATGGTATCCGGTCCGCGATAGGTCAGGTAGAAAGCGGCGACCACCACAGCCACCACTCCGGAACCTTTCATGCCCTCAAAAGGCTCGATCTCTTCAGCCAGGAAGAAAGCAATAAACGGCACGGTAAACATGAACACGCTGAAGTTCATGGGGTTGCCGATGTGCGCACGCAGCTTATCTACACCCCATCCGACGGCCAGGCCAACGAGAGTTCCAATCAGGAACGAGAAGAAGAACATTCCGGATGCGGTCCCCAGGGTAAGTTCATGACCACCCGCAAGCTGCAGGGCGAGTGCGAAAAGAACTAAGGTGGTGCCGTCGTTAATGAGTGCTTCCGCTTTAAGGGTGGTGATGGAAGATTTGGGGAGTTTGCCGTTGAGCGTTGCCACGGCCACAGCATCGGTGGGGGCGAGCGCCACACCGATAATCAGCGCCACAGGCCACAGGTAGACGCCCATAAATGTGTGAAGCACCCAGGCGATAACGAACGCCGTGAAAATTACGAGCACCGTGCCCGAGAGCAGAATGCCGCGCAGACGAGCGCGTGCCTCACGCCAGGAGGTGTTGCGGGCTTCCCAGAAGAGCATGATGGGCAGGAAGATTTCGAGGATGACGTGCGGCGGCAGGCCGATACTCTGAACTTCGTGCAGTTCGTGGGCGGGCATAATGCCGATAGCCAGGCCAATGAATATCAGCACAATGGCGGGGGTTATCCGTATTTTATGGGCGAGGATATTACCCAGAAGAATTGCCAGCGATAGGGCAATGATGACTTCAAGCAATTTGGTGTGTTCCTTTTGGATGTGGCGGCTGGTTCATGGTGTGCGTCTGATAGACAGCTGATGTCCGCGAGTGTGCGGGTGCCAGGGTGCCCAAAATGTTTTGCTCGTTCCCTGGGCCGTGAGGCTTCCGCGTGGGGACGAGTGCGGGCGTAGCTTCTGTATTTTACCGTTGTTCAGTGCGGGTGGGTGGATGTTTACCCTGAGCAAAACCTTGCCTTATGGCCGCTCGGGATGTGAGTTTATGGGAGGCGACCTGCGTGCATCCGGCGGGTCTGCTCAGCCGGGCCTGCTCAGCCCATGAACCGCCCTACTCTAACCGCTTTTCATGACGTTTTGTGTCGTTCTGACGTGAACTTGGGGTCGTACTGTGTCAGAGAACAGAAAATCCGCCCCTGTGAGTGCGCGCGAACACTCAGAACGTGAGAAGATAAGGTCATGACTGATAACAACACCGTAACCGGCAGCCCGCTTGTTAAGCGCGGCCTGGCCGACATGCTCAAGGGCGGCGTCATCATGGACGTCGTCACCCCCGAACAGGCTAAGATCGCTGAAGATGCTGGCGCTGTTGCCGTCATGGCTCTCGAGCGCGTTCCCGCGGATATTCGTGCGCAGGGCGGCGTGGCTCGTATGTCTGACCCGGACATGATTGAGGGCATCATTGATGCTGTTTCGATTCCGGTCATGGCGAAGGCACGCATCGGCCACTTCGTTGAGGCTCAGATTCTGGAGACCCTGAAGGTCGACTACATTGACGAGTCTGAGGTTCTTTCTCCCGCTGACTACGTGAACCACATTGATAAGCACCAGTTCAAGGTGCCTTTCGTGTGCGGTGCTACCAACCTGGGTGAGGCTCTGCGCCGTATCACCGAGGGTGCCGCTATGATCCGTTCGAAGGGCGAGGCTGGCACCGGTGACGTCTCTGAGGCGACTAAGCACATCCGCACCATTAAGCGTCAGATTGCTGAGCTGCAGGGCCTGTACAACACCATGCCCGATGAGCTGTACGTGAAGGCTAAGGAACTGGCTGCACCGTACGAGCTGGTTCGTGAGGTTGCTCAGACCGGCAAGCTGCCCGTGGTCATGTTCACCGCTGGTGGTGTGGCTACCCCCGCTGACGCTGCGATGATGATGCAGCTGGGTGCTGACGGCGTGTTCGTTGGTTCCGGTATTTTCAAGTCGGGCGACCCGGTTGCTCGTGCGAAGGCTATTGTGAAGGCTACTGCTTTCTACGATGACCCGGAGAAGGTTGCTGAGGCTTCTCGCGGCCTGGGTGAGGCTATGGTCGGCATTAACGTTGCTGACATTCCGGCACCGCACCGCCTGGCGGAGCGCGGCTGGTAATTCGTGCGCGCACCCCGCATTCGGGGTGAGTGTTTGATGAGGGGGTGGGGTTCGCTGAGGCGGGTCCCACCCCTCCTTGTGTTTGTTGTGTTTGTTGTTTTGTGAAGGGAGCGGTGATGGTTGAGAAGGTTCAGCCTACCGGTGTTTTGCCGGGTGAGGGTTTGACGGTTGGTGTTTTGGCGTTGCAGGGCGGCGTGAGTGAGCATACGGAGATGCTGGAGTCCCTGGGCGCGCAGGTGCGTTGGGTGCGTACCGGTGAGCAGCTTGAGGGTCTGGATGCGCTGGTTTTGCCGGGTGGTGAGTCGTCGACGATTGACCGTCTGACCCGTATTTTTGGTGTGCGTGAGCCGCTGATTGAGGCGATTTCTTCGGGCCTGCCGACTCTGGGTACGTGCGCTGGCCTGATTATGCTGTCGAAGCGTATTGATGATCCGGCGCCGGGTCAGCAGTCGCTGGGTGTTTTGGACGTTTCGGTGGGTCGTAACGCGTTTGGTTCGCAGGTTGATTCTGCGGAGGTGCGCCTGCCGTGGCTGACCCCTGCCGGTGATGAGGTGGTTATTGATACGGCGTTTATTCGTGCGCCGATTGTGACTGGCACTGGTGAGGGTGTGCAGGTGACGGCTCGTCATGAGGGGAAGATTGTGGGTGTGCGTTCGGGCAACCTGATTGGTATTTCTTTCCACCCGGAGGTTACGGGCGATACGACGGTGCATGAGGAGCTGCTGGCTCTGGCACGCGAGGTGAAGGGCAAGTAGCCCCTCCCCCAAAAAATAAGCCCGGTGATAACCCGTTCAAGAGTTGTGGCAGTGACCGTTGTTCGGTCACCGCCACAACTCTTTTTGCGCGGGCTTATGCGTGAGTGGACTTATGGGCGGGAGCTGCTGGGGGTTTGAGGCTGGGCCTTCCACTGCTGGTAGGCGCTCGTGGCGAAGAATCGTGCACGGTTCGCGTCGCTGAGCGTCTTGATGTCTGCGGGGGCTGCCTCGTACCACTTTTCGTAGAGACGAATAATCGTCTCGGGGTAGCCGGCTTCTTCCAGGTCTGCGCGGTGGGGGATGAATTCGTTGCGGTTCTTGATGTCTCGGTACTCGCTACCGGCGAAGGGGTCGGTGAGTCCGACGCTGGGGCGGGCGTTGTAGACATCGATATTTTGAACGTATTCGGGGAGGGCGCTCCGCCCTGCTTTGAGTGCGGCGTGGCACTTGCTGTCGATTTCGCTGGGCTCAATGATGTGGGCGCCGTCTGCGAGGATGTTCCGGTACTGGATGTACGCGGGGTATTGTTCATCGGTGCGCGGGACGGGCTTGGCAGCTTCTGCTGATGCGACAGCTTGGGCGGAGTATGAGGAGCAGCTGACGGTTGGCGTGGTGCTTGCCGTTGCTGAGGTGCTCGCCGTGGAGGGTGAGGAAGTGCTGCTTGCCGCGGTGTTTGCACTACCGCAGGCGGCAAGGAACAGGGGCAGGGTTAAGAGAGCGGCGCCGTATCGCAGTGCGCTATAGCGGGGGTTGGGGGTCCTGGATTTCAGGGCCATAATGTCACCTCATTGTGGGCTGGAGCATACTGAGTTGCCCCTCAATATACAGGCAGTTTTGATACATGGTCAAGAGAAAATTATGTTTATTTTTTAAAATCCAACATCTCGGAAGAAAATCGATAAACAAGTTTTTTCAGCGCCTTGACTTGCACAAACATGCAAGCCACCGGGCTCTTGAGGCAAATATGTCACTAAAACACCAGCACTAGATATTACTATTTGCCTGATAATCAGCGGAAGCCAACATGCCCGGAGGAGCACGGTTAGGGTGCCGATGGTGCAACCTCGAACTCCGTAAAAGCCTGCGCCTCAACGGTCCATCGCTACTGCAGGAGGAAATAGATAAGTCCCCTAACGTAGTCCCAGAGCAGCACCAAGAGGACGCACTGCGCAACAAATGCGGCTACAGCTGCGAGGGTTGGTATCCAGTAGCTACGCTTAGAACATGCAATAAAAACTGCTACAAAAATAACGCATGAGACAATATCGGGACCCAAGAGAATGAATGCCTGTAGATCATATGGCCACAATATTCCATGCATATATTCTGTAGGAACTTTACATGAACTTAAGATATTGCCTTTTAAAATTTCATAAGTCCCATACATTTTAAAAACTAAATATAGCGACGCAATCCAAAAAATGCCTATGCGAAGCTTTACACCCAGCCATATACTAAAGATCTGCCACAAGCTAGCTAATACAACTCCCACCACGAAGAAGGGTATATAGTCGAAATATGCACTTTGCCACCTATCACATGGCGAGACAAATCCATTGAACTCTATATACAGGCTAGTTGGGAAAATATAGAAAAATTGCAATACAATGAGAAACAAGATATATAAAATTATTTTCTCATTTACAGCGAACATCTTATATGTAGAATTCATGATGCCATTTCCTTTCAAGAGCATAAAACGCTAGTAGCGCAATAAAACTAGATTCAACATATCCACTCTCAGTTACTCCCTCTAATAAACCGCTTCTTTACAGAGACGATTACCCCACGTCGCTCCGCCACGGAATGCCCATCATGAAACATGGCTACGGCAGTGACCGTTGTTCGGTCACCGCCACAACTGTTATACGGCTCAGGTTAGGGTAGGAGCGCCAACCCAAACTCAATAACAATCAGCGCGACAGCACACGCGAAGAGTACCCCACGCGACACATTGAACTTCTGCCAGAGATCATACAGCTGGCTGGGAATCAACCAAATAACGCACGCCCGAAAAGCAAGCGTCGTCAGGGGGCCACCCCACTGAATAATCATCAGGGCAAGAGCAAAACTCAGGCTGAGCATATCCAGGATGCGCCGGTGCTTTCGCACCTGCTCCCTCTCCTTCTGATAGCTGGGGTTGTTTAGCAACCTTGGTGGTGCTTTTTTCAGCTGACCCACAATGACCAAAACCGCCAGCGGAATCAGAGAAATATCGAAGAACATGGGAACCGCCTTTCATGTTGGGGTTCGCTCGCTACGCCGGTGACGAGCTGATGGCGCACCATCATTGGTGAAAACTTCTCAAAAACAAGTAGTGTGCAACACGTGCATAACGTATTGTGGGTTACTTTACAGTACACATAGAACCTATTCAAGAGGTAAACAGCTCCCCCCCCCCC
>NZ_KZ627138.1:0-17674 GCF_001811075.1 Rothia sp. HMSC069C03 | reverse complement strand
CCCCCCCCCCCGAAAAATTTTGAAAAATTTTTAAAAAATAAGGGCGCCGGGAACCTTACGTTCCCGGCGCCCACTCCCCAGCTGTTCATACCTCAGCGGGATTCAATTTAGAGGCGGAAGAAGCCTTCCACCGCGCGCGTCATGTACGCCATATCGTCCACATGGCACATCTCGCGCATCGAGTGCATCGACAGCAGGCCAATACCCACATCCACGGTGCGCATGCCCAGGCGAGTCGCCGTAATCGGGCCAATCGTCGAGCCGCACGGCATATTGTTATTCGACACGAACTCCTGATACGGCACACCGGCCTTCGCACACGCCGCGGCAAACACGCCGGCACCCACCGAATCCGTCGCGTAACGCTGGTTCGCGTTAATCTTCAGCAGCGGGCCGCCACCGGGCAGCGGCTGCACGGTCGGGTCGTGGTGACCCTGATAGTTCGGGTGCACCAGGTGACCGGCATCAGCCGACAGGCAGAACGAGGCCGCCACCGAACGGCGGTACTCCTCCGTGCTCTCGCCGCGCGCGGCGGACAGGCGCACCAGAATATCCTCCAGGAACGGACCGGCCGCACCACTACGCGACTCCGAGCCCAACTCCTCGTGGTCGAACGCCGCAAGCATCACAGTCTCGGTAGCGTGCTCGTCCGCGTTATCGGCAACGTAACGCTCCAGGGCGGTCAAACCCGCATGCACCGAAGACAGGTTATCCAGGCGACCGGAAGCGAACAGCTCCTGATCCGCACCAAAACGGCGCGGCGGCTGCGAATCAGCAAACAGCAGGTCGTAACCCACAATACTTTCCGGGTCGACCGGCTCGCCGTCAATCACGTACTTCGCCATATAGCCGAGCACGTCGTTCTCCGCCGGGTCCACACCCCACACGGGGTACATGTTGAACTGTTTGTCCAGGGCCAGTTCGTTGCGCTTGTGGTCCAGGTGCGGTGCCAACTGCGGGATGCGCGCAATCGGACCGGTGCGCACCAGGCGGTCCTTCAGCTCCCCGCCCTCAAGGACGGTGAGGCGGCCCGCCACGCACAGCTCGCGGTCCAGGAAGGAGTTCAGCAGTGCACCACCGTAGTTCTCCACGGCAATCTGGTGCCAGCCCTTCGTGGTGATAGAGGAGGAGGGCTTGACCTTCAGGGAGGGCGAGTCGGTGTGCGCACCCAGCACGCGGTAGCCGCTTGCCTTCTGCGCCTTCGCGCCGCCAGCCCAGGCGATAATCGCGCCGTCACGGACGACGAAGTGGCGGCCGGTTGCGATCTGCGGGTCCCATGCTTCGGTCTCTACAAGCTCGGTGAAGCCTGCTGCCTGCAGGCGGCGCGCTACCGTGCGCGCGGCGAGGTAAGAGACCGGCGACTCCGCCACGAATGCGGCGAGGTCTTCAATATTTTTTACAGCATCAACAGTCATGGTTTAACCCTACCTTTTCTTGGGTGTTGACGGGGTGACCGGGGCCGATAATCCACGCGGTGTGGAGTATGAGCCCTGGTGAGGCTCGAATGGAGCGGGGTGGGCGGGCTGGGGTAGCTGGTCTAGAGCAACCCACAAATAGCCTACTTATCAACCTTGAGCGGTTGTGTTTCACGTGAAACCTCGCCGCGGCGAGCGCGTGCATTGAAGATCAGGCAGGCGAGCACCACGTACACGCCTTCCAGGGCGATGCCCTGCAGCGCATCCACGGGGGTCACACCCTCGGAGGCGAACGGATCCAGACCAGCCACCATGGACAGCAGCATCAGGATCACGTTATTTGCCACGTGCAGGCTGATGGAGGCTTCCAGACCGCCGGTGTACCAGCAGAGGAAACCCGCGTAAATACCCATCGCGAGAATCGTGCTCTGACCCCAGGGGTCGTAGGCGTGGGAGAGCATGAACAGCACGGCGGGCAGCACAATCGACAGCCAGGGGGTGCGGAGCCAGCGGCCCAGCATCTGCATCATGAAGCCGCGGTAGGCGAGCTCTTCGGCGTAGCACTGCACGGGTACCAGGAGCAGCATCATCGCCACATAAACCCAAAATTCAACCTGTGGAGGTTGAAAATAGCGGTATTCGGGCAGGCTCTCACCGCTCAACGCCAGCATCACGGCGTAGTAGATGCCGTAGACAGCGAAGCTCAAACCCAGGTACGGAAGCAGCAGTGAGCGGCGCAGACGGCCCGCCACCGAATGAATCAGACCCCAGGGCTTCGGGCCCACGACCAGGCGCGCCAGAAAGAGCGAAGGCACAATGGCGATCAGGGAGAGGAAGGTCAGGGCGAACAGTGCCGGGTGTTCCATAATGACGGAGCGGTTCGTCGCTACATCCTGGAGGGAAAGTCCCGAACCCATAATCGTCGCAGCCAGGGCAACTGAAATGATCAGGTTGAGGCCAATAAATACGGCGACGCCGAGCAGACCTTCCAGCAGGGGTGAGAACCAGCGGGATTTCGGGTCGGCGTGGGAGAGACGGTGGTAGGCAAGACCTGCAACAGGCGCAGGAGCAGCGGGGGTTCCGGCGGCTACCTGCGGGGGTGCGGGAGGCGGTGTCGTGTTCATTCTTTAATCCTAGCCTTCGCGGGGTTGATTGTGACCGGGCATGCGGCAACCTTCAAGTGCTGATTGATACGGAATATTCCAAAACCATTGAAAAAGCCGTGAATAAGGCTAAAAACCCACCATTCACGGGGTTCATTTTCTGAACCTATGCCATAATTTGTAGCGATAATACGCTCATATACATAGTCGCTGATGACTGCTCTTCCGGGGTGTTTTTTCAGCACCAGAAAGGCTGCTTTCTTATGGCACTCGTCTTCAATCCGCCGCCCAACTGGCCCGCTCCTCCTGCCGGATGGGCCCCCACTCCTACGTGGCGCCCCGACCCCGCGTGGGGTCCCGTTCCTGAAGGCTGGCAGCTGTGGGTCGAAGAGCCCGAGCCCGAACCCATTCAGGTTGAAGAGGCTACTATTGAGCCGCTGATTCCCGAGGAGCCCGCTGCTGAGGCGGCTCCCGCTGAGCAGGTTGCTGAGCCTGCTGTTGAGGCACCCGCGGCTGAGCCTGTTGAGGCTGAGCAGCCCGCCGAGGCTGCGGCACCGCTGACCGTTGAGGACGTTGACCTGGAGCAGCTCGCCGCTGAGCTCGAAGGTGAGCAAATCGTCGAGGTTCCGGAGGTGGCAGCACCCCAGGCTGAGGCATCCCAGGCTGAGGCACAGCAGGTAGAGGCACCCGCGGCTGAGTCCGCTGAGGAGTCCACCGAGCCCAAGCCGATGCGTCACCTGACTCAGGTTCCACTGACCGGCACCGCTCTGCCCGAGCAGGTTCTCGCATCCCAGTCTCCCGCAGTTGAAGAAGCTGCAGCTGAAGAGGCTCCCGTTGCTGAGCCCGCACTGTCCGAGCCCGCTGTTTCCGAACCTGCCGCTTCTGAGCCGGTCGTTTCCGAACCTGTTGCAGAGCCCGCTGTTTCCGAGCCTGTTGCAGAGCCCGTTGTTGTTGAGCCCGTCGCCGAGGTTGCTCCCGAGGCACCGGTGGTAGCTGAGCCGGCATCTGAGCCCGTCGCTGAGGCACCCGCCTCCACCGAAGAGGCTGCCCACACTATCGAGAGCTCCCCGCTCGTTGAGTTCCACACCCCCGAAACCGAGCGCACCGTCAACCTGTCCGAGCGTACCGTGAACCTCTCGGAACAGCCCGGTCAGAACATGCAGCCCGGCCAGAACGCACAGTTCATCCCGGCGGGTCAGGCACCGAACGGCTTCCAGCCGAACCAGGCTGATGGTTTCCAGGGTGAGGGCTTCCAGGGCCAGAACTTCCAGGGTGGCCAGTACCAGGGTCAGGGTTTCCAGGACGGCCAGAATGTCCAGGGCGGCCAGTACCAGAACAACCCCTACCAGGGTCAGCCGTACAACGCTCAGCAGCCCTACGCAGGTCAGGTGTCCGATCAGGACCAGGCAACCGTGGCACTGAGCAACCCCTACGTCACCGAGCCCGCAGGTCAGGGCGAGGACGACTCCGAGAAGAAGGGTCTGTTCTCCGGCACCAAGATTTGGGGTGTTATCGGTGGTGCGTTGGCTCTGCTGATTGTTATCATCCTGGCGATTGTCATGCTGATTCCGCGTGGCGGCTCGAACCCCACCTCCGATTCTGCGGCAGCATCGAGCGCGGCGGCTACTTCCGCTGAGGCGTCCTCCGCGGCGGCATCCTCTGAGGCTTCTTCCGCAGCGCCCGCATCTGAGAGCGCGGCAGCGGCTTCGGCTTCTTCCGCAGCGCCGGTTGCTGCTGCTGAAGCGAAGATGCCCGAGGGTGAGTTCAAGGAATACAAGAAGACCGTCACCGACAACAAGGACACCATCGAGATTGAGAAGCTCAAGGGCGATGTGTCCGCAGGCCTGCTCTACTACGAGTTCAAGCCCGCAGACGGTGTGGTTAACGCCTTCATCTCCAGCCGTGATGAGAAGGGCAACAGCAGCGCAGGTGTGAGCGTTATCGACTCGACCCGCGACGGCAAGGAGCTCAAGGGCACCGCATGGATCGACGCGAGCGGCCACTCCACCCCCACCCGTAAGCTGGACCTGACTGGTAAGGGCGAATGGACCATCCGCGTCTACGATGCAGACTCCGCACCCCACTACAAGAAGGGTGAGAAGTTCCAGAGCACCATGAACTACTACGCTTTCACCTACGAAGGCACCGAGGCGACCATGGAGTTCCAGACCAGCGGCCCGACCACCCGCGGCTTCACCGTTCTGAACGCGACCAAGAACGACCCGTTCTTCTCCTCGACCATCCCGACCGTGAAGAGCAGCATGCAGTGGGTTCAGAGCAACAAGAGCTACATGCAGGTTCGTACCGACTCCAACATTACTTGGAGCATCGGCACTAACTAGCAGCGTGACTGACTAGATCTGTAGGCTGGGCATAAAAGTATCCCCCGCACCCGTGATAGGTGCGGGGGATACTTTTATGCCCGGTGAAAGCTGTGCACCTGCTGGAGGCGCTAGCCGCCGTGAGCGGGCGGCTCCTTTAGCGGGAGTACTTCGCCTCCGCCAGTTCGGCGCCCGCGGCGTGTGCTGCACGCTCCACCAGCTGACGATTCGCCAGGTACACGAAGAACGTCACCAGGATAAACAGGTACATCAGCTGGTACGGCATGGTGCCCGCCATCAGGCCCAGGGAGCCTTCAGGCACCATCAGAATCTGATCCGAGTTGAAGTGCGGGGAGAACGCCAGCACAATCCAGAACGGCGAAATGTACATGCCCACCAGCGCCGCGGTCGCCAAGATAACAGCCAGCGTGAAGACGAAGGAACTGACCCGCTGGTACATGAGCGGGAAGATTTCCATGACCACGGCGGCGAGCATCAGCGGATACCAGGTGTTGTGGTGCGACCAGCTAATCGGCGAAATCTGCAGCATCATGAACGCGGTCAGCGCCAGCTGCGCCATGAGCGCGCGGGCACGAATCAGCGGAACCAACAGAACCGCCGTAACCAGCACAATCAGCAGGGTCAACGCCACTTGCACCACCGACAGGGCGGTAGCCGTCAGGTGATGCTGCAGGCCCGCGTGGGTCAGCGTACCCATAATTGACACGTTATCGAAGTAGCTGAACCAGCCCACACGCGAGGTGTCATGCACCGCGTGGAACCAGAACGTCAGCGACTCCTCACGGATCACCAGGAAGCCGATACCCACGGTCGCGGCGAAGCTCGCGCCCAGGGTCGCGATGCCCTTCCAGTCCTTACGCATGAGCAACAGCAGACCGAACGCGAGCGGGGTCAACTTAATACCCGCGGCAATACCCAGCAGTACGCCGCGCGGAACGCGGGTTGCCGGGCGCATAAAATCGGCGAGAATCAGCATCAGAATGATGGCGTTAATCTGCCCAAAATGCGTGGTCAAACGCCACGGGCCGCACATCCAAATCAGCGCCGCAATCAGCGACACCATACCCCAATGACCCAGGTGCTTCTGCAACGGCAGACGCCACGAGCGGCTACGGGCGTAGCAGTACAGCAGGTACGCGCACCAGTAGCTGAGCGCGCAAATAATGGCGGTAATCAGCAGCATGCTCTGCGGCTCGGTGAGGAACGCGAGCGGGTAGAAGAGCAGCGCCGCAAACGGCGGGTAGGTAAACGGCAGGCCGCGCGTGTGGAAGGTGTACAGCTGGTAGCCGTCCGGGCCGTCCGCGAGGGAGACAGCGCCCAGGCGGTACACGTAAATATCGTCAGCCGCCGCGTGCGTCACGTAGTCGAAGGCGTAGAGGGCAACCAGGATAAACAGCAGGTGCGCCCAGAGAGCGCCGCTGCGCATGCCGGGGATGCGGTCAAAGAAGCTGCGACGCGCAGGTTTTGTGGGCTCTGCGGCAGGCTCCGCGCTTTCTACAGCGCTTTCAGCAGCCGGTTCCGCAACCGGTGCAGGTTCAGCAGTAGAGCCAGCCGAAGCCCACGGGATTATAGGCGCTACCGCCTCGGTATTCTCCACGGTCGTAGCTAAGTTCTTGTCAGTATTCTTCACAGGGGTCTTTTCTAGCTCTTTGTCGCGGCTCACGCGGTTGCCTCACGAGAATCAGCGGCACGCACAGACTCGGCACTCTCGGTCACCAGGGCACTCTGGGTCACCAGTGCACGGGCTCCCCACCAGCCCAGCGGCGCATCGCTTTCGGCTGATTCAACCGGAGCGGTACGCACCGGCGTACTCAGCGCGGCTACCGCCCAGAACATGACCGTAGCCCACAGGGCAAAGGAGGGAAAGCCACCAATAGCTACGCCGGGCGCCCATAGGAATTCCAAGCCATTCATATCTAGCTGGGTGATACCGCCAATAATACGCGGCGAAATATACAGGCCCACACCGGCCACCCACGCCAGCACGCACGCAATTTTTCGTGCCGCAGAGGGAAGATACACCATAAAGGTGGGGAATGCGTCCAGGATAAGGGCTGCCAGCAGTAGCGGCAGAAGAACATTGTGGTGCGACCAGCTAATCGGTGAAAGTGCCACCATAAGAGTGCCGGTCACAGCCACCTGTGCAAGGGTTTTGCCGCGGCGTTCAAGCTGGTAGAGCAACACAGCAACCAGGGCAATGCTGAGCGCGGCCAGGGCGTAGAAGCCGAGCTTGAGGGCTGTGCCCTTCAGACCGAAGTGCATGAGCCAACCCTGGATGGAAATATTATCCACGAAGTTAATGTCGCCCACGCGGGATGGGTCAGAGATAGCGGAGAACCAGAATTGGGGAGCCTCATTCGGCAAAAGGATAAAACCGACCGCAATTGTGGCCAGGAAGGTGGCGCCCAGGGCCGCGATGCCCTTCCAGTCGCGGCGCACCAGCAGGATAAGGCCGAAGACCAGCGGAGTAAGCTTTAAGCCACCCGCAATACCGACGAGCACACCGCGCGGCACACGGGTCGCCGGACGCACAAAATCGGCAAGAATCAGCGCCATAATGAGCGGATTAATCTGCATGAGGTGAAAAGTACGTCGCCACGGGCCGCACAGCATCACCACGATGGTCAAGACAGCGATAGTTCCGGTACGGCCGAGGCGACCCTGCAGGGGTAACGCACGACCGGAAGTCTGAGCATAGTTATAGATAGTGGCCGAAAGCCACCAAGCGGCGGCCGTGGTTCCCAGCACCATAATGGCTTTGCCTACCTCAAGCGGCAGGAACGCAAAGGGCAGGAAGACGAGAGCCGCAAACGGCGGATAGGTAAAGGGGAGCTTCAACACCCCAATTTCAATAAATACTGGCGCGTATAGATCCTCGGTAAACCCTTCATTGTCGAAGATGGTCATGGCACCCATGCGATAGATGGAAAAGTCCAGGCCGCCGAAGGGGACAATAAGGATTTCAAAGAGGTAACCGCACACCACCATGAGGATGAGTGCCACAATAGCGATCTTTCCCCAGATGGGGGTGGTGGAGTCAGTCCTTGTCACGAGGTGCTTGTCCTTACCTTGGTGCCGGCGGATGCGCGCGTAGGGTGGGCGGGCATCTGATTTTGGAATCCTAATAGTTTATCGTGCGCACCTGTGAAGGATGCATTGGGGAGAAGATTCACAGGGGAAGAATCACTTGAGCGCACTAGCACAACTATCACGATATGAGCCGCCTTCATATGCACGTCATGTCTTCAAAATTGGTACTATCCGGGCAATATAATGGGCTTATTGGCACCCACCCCAACGCAGGGGTGCCGGGTGCCGACCCGCACACCGACGTCCACGAACAACCAGCAGTGAAAGCAGTGATCACGTGAGTGAACATCTCGGCACCCCACCCGAAGGTGAGAACACGAGCGGCAAGCCCGCAAACGTCTCCGGAGGCGGCTCCTCCGGCCTGAGCATTGGCGCGCGTCCGGCTGATGTGCCCGGCGCGAACCTCACCCCCGAAGAGATTGCACGCCGCGCATCCGGTCGCGGTACGTGGCATCGTCGCGCCTCCAAGCCGGTCTCCCACTGGATGTTTACCCTTATCGGCGTACTTCTGCTGCACAGGTTTATCCCGAATAGCGGCTGGCTGATGGTGCACATTGTCACCCTCGGCCTGATTACGAACTCGATTCTGATTTGGTCGCAGCACTTCACCGAAGCGCTCATGAAAATCAAGATTCCTGACGAGCACCGCGGAACCCAGGTGCGCCGAATCTTCATTCTGAACGCCGGTATTCTCGTGCTCATGGTCGGCATGGTCGGTCAGCTGAGTGTGCCCGACCTCTACGCCGCCACGGTGGTGGGCGCCCTCATTGTCGGTTCGATGGTCGCCTGGCACGGCATCTACCTGCTGAAGCAGGTGCGTCAGGCTCTGCCCTCGCGGTTCGGTGTGACCATTCGCTTCTACATTGTTGCGGCGCTGCTGCTGCCCCTCGGTGCGGCGTTTGGCGGCATGATTGCCTACCCGAACCTGTCCGGCACCCTGCATTCGCAGTTCCTGCTCGCGCACGAAGCAGTGAACGTGCTCGGCTTCGTCGGTATTACCGCGGTGGGTACGCTGGTGACGTTCTGGCCGACCATGCTGCGCACGAAGATGGTGGATAAGGCGCTCACCCACAGCCTGCGCGCCCTGTACCTGATGTGCGGTGGCTTGGCGTTGACCGTTGTCGGCGCGATTTTTGGGATGCGTCCGCTCGCCGCAGCTGGCCTGGTCGTCTACCTGGTTGCCCTGCTGATTGTCGCCTGGGTAATGGTGCGTACCCTGCGCACCAAGCGCCCGAACGAGTACCCGCCCATGAGCGTGGGTATGGGCTTCCTCTGGCTGATTGTTGGTGTAGCAGCGACCGCCTACCTGGTGGCGACCGTCCCCTTCGCGCAGCTGGACATGCGCGCCGTGACCCCCATCTTTGTGGTCGGCTTCCTGCTGCAGCTGCTGCTCGGCGCGATGAGCTACCTGCTGCCGCAGCGCATGGGTGGCGGCCCGGCGGTGGTGCGCGCCTCCAACAAGGAGTTCAGCCGTTTCGCGGCGGCACGCGTAACCGCCGTGAACCTGGCGCTGCTCATCTTCATGATGCCCAGCTCCATGGTGGGCCAGTCCATTAAGATTGCCGTCGCTATCGTGGGTGCGTTGGCGCTCATGGCGTTCATTCCGCTCATGGTGCGCGGCGTGAAGGCGTCCGTGAACACCCGCAAGGAAATGATGGCAGCACGCGCCCGCGGCGAGAAGCCCGTCTTCAACCCGGAGGCGCTCACCCCGGAGCCCGTCCCGCACGCCAAGCAGAGCTTCCAGGCGGCGTTGGCGGTTGCCATGGCGTTCCTGCTGGGCTTCGCCGTGAACCCGTCCGCGTTGAACCTGCCGTCGTTCTCCTCGGCGGGTTCCGTGGCTGCAACCGGTCAGACCACCACCGTGCAGGTGAAGGCGACCAGCAACTACCGTTTCACCCCCGCAGAGGTGGAGGTGCCCGCAGGTAACCGTCTGGTCGTCGAGGTCACCAACGACGACCAGGGCATGACCCACGACCTGACCTTCGACAACGGCGCAACCACCGGCACCATCAACCCCGGCGAAACGAAAACCGTTGATGCCGGCGTCATTACCGCCGACCAGGAAGGCTACTGCTCCGTGGCGGGCCACCGCTCCCTCGGCATGGTGTTCAAGGTGAAGGCAACCGGCGCCTCCGCAAACCAGGTGGCGCAGGGTAGCCACAACCACGGTTCTACGGGCACCCACAACCACGCCGCGTCGGGTAGCACCCCGACCCTCATGACCGTTGCGAACAGCAGGATTGACATGTCCGCAGCGCCCGGCAGCGGCTACAAGTACCGCGACCCGAACATCCCGGCACCGAACACCGCCACGCAGGTGAACGGCAAGACCGTCCGCAAGGTCACCCTGGAAGTTGAGGAAGTCGACCGCGAGGTGGCGCCCGGCGTGACCGTTCACATGTGGACGTTCAACGGGCAGAACATGGCACCGATTCTGCGCGGCAAGGTCGGCGACATTTTTGAAATTACACTCATCAATAACGGCACGATGGGCCACTCGCTGGACTTCCACGCGGGCATGGTCTCCCCCGATAACACGATGAAGACCATCGCCCCCGGTGAGCGTCTCGTCTACCGTTTTGAGGCGAAGGGCGCCGGCATCTGGCTGTACCACTGCGGTACCGCCCCGCTGAGCCTGCACATGACCCAGGGCATGTACGGTGCGGTCATCATTGACCCGGCGGACCTTGACCCGGTCGATCACGAGTACGTGATGGTTCAGGGCGAGGCGTACCTGCACGACACCGGCAAGACCGCCTCCGACGGTAACAAGCTAGCGGAGAACTCGCCGGAGCTGATCGCGGCTGGCACCCCCACGCTGACCATGTTTAACGGCCACGCAACCCAGTACAAGGCGAAGCCGCTGCAGGTGAAGAAGGGCGAGCGTATCCGTGTTTGGGTAATGGCTGCGGGCCCGAACCACGGCACGAGCTTCCACGTGGTTGGTTCGCAGTTCGACACGGTCTACAAGGAGGGCGGCTACCTGATGCGCCGCGGGGCGGATGCGTTCGGTAGCCGTGACGGCCACAGCCAGGCACTGGATTTGGCGCCCGCTCAGGGCGGCTTCGTGGAGATGCAGTTCTTGGAATCTGGCACCTACGTGTTCGTGAATCACTCCTTCTCGGAGATGGAGCGCGGTGCCGCCGGCAAGATCGTGGTCACTGACCGCTAGTAGTCACTGATCGCTAGTAGTGGTTGCCCGCTAAACCCTCACGATAGGCGCTTCTAGCGCCCGTGAGAGGCCGACCCCGCCCGGTGCATCCTGTGAGTGGATGCGCCGTGCGGGGTCTTTTTGCACTGTTTTTCTGCGCCGTCTTTTTGCCCTGCACAGGCTCCCCACAGAGCCGATACAGAGCCATCCCAGAGCCCCTGCACACGCCCCGGCAGGAGCCTGCACGCACCACGGCGAACTATGCTATTAGCCTCATGGGCGAACTTTTCTTAGCCAGGAGCGGGCATGGTGCGCTAGTCTATAGGAATGGCAGATAGCACTTCGAGCGCCTCTTCCGAGCGCAGCGCTACGGGCGCCAACAACCACATCCCCGCTTCGGCGGACGCACAGACTTCCCCTCGGCAGCGTAAAGCTTTCCCGCTTCGCTTTCTCACCGGGGCACTTGCGCATTGGCAGATTATTGCCTTTGCGGTTCTTTTGGGTGGCGGTGTTGCCGGCCTGGCAGCCACCTATGACGACTACTGCGGTATGACGGAGCTTTCGTATGCTCCGACGGCTCTCCGACCCGATTTTGAGGAGGGCTCTAAGGTGGCGGGTTTCCGTCCCGGCGTGCTGGCGGCGCAGATTGAGACTGAGAGCCACTGGCGTGTGGGCGTTGTGTCCAACCAGGGCGCTAAGGGTATTGCACAGTTCACTGATGATGCGTGGAGCGGCGGCCACTACAGCTTCGGCAATGGCGGTAATGTTCTGAACCCGCACGATGCGATTGCGGCGCAGGCACGCTACCTGGGTGAGTTGCGTACTCGTTTGGCGAAGTACGCCTCCAATGAGGATGAGCTGCAGGATGTGGTTCTCGCCGGTTATAACGCGGGTCCGGGTTCTGTGGAGAAGTACGGCGGTGTTCCCCCGTATGAGGAGACTCAGAATTATGTGAAGTCGATTCGCGAGCTGGCGAATTCGAAGTATAAGCTGACCTGCTCTCCCGAGTACCAGTTCAAGCAGGCGAAGTTGAGCTTCGTGAATGGTGTGACTCCGGCGATGGCTGGTGTTCATGCGGATGGTACGGCTCTGTCCCCGGAGGAGTCGGCATCAGCTGCGGCGGAGGCTTCTGCGAGTGCTTCGGCTCGCGCGTCTGCGAGCGGCTCTGCGGGTTCTTCGGTGAAGCCTTCGGTGACGAGTTCTGGCCACTAAATTCAGTTTTGGATAGCCCACTAGGCTATATAGCCGTCAGGGAATATTCCGTTTTATCTATAGTGAGCGGCTAATACCGGTCGCCACTACCCTACTATTCACTCTTATACTTACTCTTAACAGCGCGAGGCGCCGACCCCCATTCTCAGGGGTTCGGCGCCTCGCCCTTTTAGAGCTGGAGCGTGCCTAGTTGAAGATGGCGCGCACGACCGAGTAGCCGGAGACCGGGTACACGGCGTTCACGGTTGCGGGCTTCTCGCTCTCGTCCGCGATCTCAATGGACTCGGTGCCGCGCAGCAGCTCCTCAAGCAGGATGCGCAGTTCCAGGCGTGCCAGGGGCGCGCCGGGGCATACGTGGATGCCGTCGCCGTACACGAGGTTGCGGGACTGGTCGCGGTGCGGGTTGTAGGTGAGGGCATCTTCGAAGGCGTCCTCGTCGCGGTTGGCACTTGCCCAGTTGATGGTCACGCGGGAGCCGGCGGGCAGGGTGCGGCCGCCGAGTTCGGTGTCCTGAGTGGTGATGCGGCGGTTGGTGACGAGGGTGTCTTCGAGTCGCATGATTTCTTCGACGGCGAGGGCGATTTCGCTGCGGTCGTCGAGTGCGTTGCCGTCGGCGAGGGATGCGCGCAGGCGGTCCTGTTCGGCGCGGTTGCGTGCCAGGAAGTTGACGAATACGCCCACGGTTGCGGAGACGGTGGACAGCTCGCCCACGGTCCAGTTGCGGATGAGGCTGACGATTTCTTCGTCGGTCATGGTGCGGGGTTCTTCGCCGGGCAGCTGCACGGTGTCGGTGAGCAGTTCGGCGGTGACGTCCTTGGGGTTGCCGGCTGCGGCGTCCTCGCGGCGTTCGTCAAGCAGCTGGCGGATGTAGCCGTCGAATTCGAGGGCGACCTTAGCGATTTCTTCACGGTCGCGGCGCAGGGTGGCGACGCGGTTCTTTTCGATCCATTCGGTGAGGGGCTGTTCGAGGCATGCGGGCCAACCCATGAAGGCGTTCTGTACGCGCATTGCGTAGGCCTGTCCGAAGCCCTGCATGACGTCTACTTCTTCGCCGCGGGGTAGTTCTGCGATGAGGGTCTTCACGGCGTCGCGGATGACGGGTGCGAACTTTTCGAGGCGTTCGGGGGTGAAGTATTTGTCGTTGACGGCACGGAAGGTGGTGTGTTCGGGGGTGTCCATGCCGTTGGGGACGGCGATGTGGCGGGTGGAGACGACGTTGGAGTAGATTTCGGGGTGGTCGAGTACGTGTTGTACGTCGGCGTTTTTGAAGACGGAGTAGCCCATGAATTCGTCGTGGGCGACGGGGCAGCGGCGGCGCATTGCGTCGTAGGCGGCTACCTGGTCTTTCTGCACTTCTTCGCTTCGGAGGTCCCAGTCGTTGTGTATGTTCTCAGTCATTGTTCACCCGTGTTCGTTATAGAGTTGTGGCGTGCTGGATGCGGGCGTCCGGGCGATGCGTATGGGGCAGGGTCGGGCGTGCATTTCAGCACGTGAATCCATTAGTTGTTCTTTGACCGTATCACTTATGGGTTGGTGGCGCAGGGTAGGGTTTCCTTGCTTCTCATTCACCGAACAGTGCGGTGCGGCGAGGGGCGGCGGGTCACGGGACGCACGAGGCGGGCGGCACCTCCACCGGGGAGGGGCCGCCCGCCTCATTCTTGCCTAAAAACCGCCGAATCTAGCGCTTGTGTGCGGAGGGGTAGATGCTGCCGTCCATCACGCCACGCTCACTCTACAGGCCGCGATAGACTTCGCGTCGATGACCGACTCGGAAAACTTCAACAACAACCGCACCGTTATCAATGGTGTACAGAATGCGGTAATTCCCTACTCGTGCCCTGTACCCTTCTTCGTCCTGTAGCTTCTTGACTCCCGTCATATATGGGTCATCACCAAGGAATCGGAGGCAGACGATAATTTTCTCGAAGGCTGTCCGGTCTTCTCGTTGGATTTTCTTTAGTTCTTTCGCTGCTTTGCGCGTCAATTCGACCCGGTACACGGGGTTTGAGACATGGTTTGCAGTCATCTGCACCCTTCAGGCAGAGCTTTAAATCTTAACCTCAACCTTAGCAGAAAAAGTGTACACTTTTTACATACTTTACATTGTTGTACTATGTAAGTAGCTCCCCTGGATAGAACCTACACAGGAACTATCCTCGGAGCTAACGGACAAACCCCAGAAAGGAACCAGTCATGACTGTCACCACTCACCGGACTCGTTCCAATGTCACGACTCTTAAAGAACTCCGCGACAACCTCGGAACCAAAGTCAACGAAGCCGTGTTCTCCGGCGAACGTCCCCTCATCAGCCGCAACGGAAAGACTGTTGCCGCGCTCATCTCCTACGAAGATTTGAAGCTGCTGGAAGAGTACGAAGAGCTCCTCGACATTGAGGCTCTTCGCAAGGCACGCGCCGAAGATGACGGCTACCGCATCGGCCTCGACGAGTTCCTCGCAGAGAACCCTACAGACTAGTCTTTCAACGCATATTGCAAGGCGGGCGGCACCTCCACCAGGGAGGGGCCGCCCGCCTCATTCTTGCCTAAAAACCGCCGAATCTAGCGCTTGTGTGCGGAGGGGTAGATGCTGCCGTCCATCACGCCGCGCTCCACCTGCTCCAGGCTCACGCCGCGAGTCTCCGGCAGGTTGCGGAACATCAGCAGCGCAATGACCACGTTCACCACGGCAAAGCCGATGAAGGAGCCAGTCAGACCGACCGCACCCAGAATCACGGGGAACGCCAGCGACAGCACACCGTTCATCATCCAGCCGCTAAACGCCGAAATGCCCATACCCGCCGCACGCACACGCAGCGGGAACAGCTCGCTCATAATCACCCACGTGGACACGTTCAGGCAGGTCTGCATCGCGCCCACAAAGCAGACGATGAGCACCAGCAGAATCCAGGGACGCGCCGCATTATCGGCGGGCAGCAGCATGGACGCGCCCGCAATCAGCACGTGGAAAAACGCGGTCGACGCATAGCCGGTAATGACCATGACGCGGCGCGGTACACGCTCCATCAGGCTGAGCGACAGGATGGAACCAAGCACCGCAATCGTACCCGGCGCAATGTTCGCAATGAGCGCCGCGGATTCGCTGAAACCGGCTTCCTTGAGCACCTTAATGCCGTAGTACATGATCGAGTTGATGCCGGTCAGCTGCTGGCCCGCGCCGACCAGAATACCGACGAGCAGGATGCGCACGAACCAGCCGCGCACGCCCACGCTTTCCTTACCCGCCGCATTGTTCTGGGTGGTCGCCTCCGCCTGCAGGGTGCGTTCAATGTCGGCAATCTCAGCCTCAGCACGCTCGGCGGAGCGGATGCGCTTCATAACCTCAAGAGCCTGTTCACGCTTGCCGACGCGCAGCAGCCAGCGCGGCGACTCGGGCACTCGCAGCATACCGATGAACAGGCCGATGGCGGGCAGGGTGCAGATGGCGAACATCCAGCGCCACACGCCGTCGTGTTCGCCCCATACGTTGCCGATGAGGGCGTTCACGATGAACGCGGCAAGCTGACCGCCCACGACCATGAGTTCGTTGCGGCCGGAGAGGGAGCCTCGAATTTCGTAGGGTGCGAGCTCTGCGAGGAACACGGGCACCACGGCGGAGGCGCCACCGACCGCCAGGCCGAGCAGGGTGCGTCCGGTGATGAGCACGGCGACGTTGGGTGCGAAGACGCACGCCAAGGCGCCGAAGAAGAAGATGGTGGAGAGCCCAATGATGGTGGTTCGGCGGCCGAACCGGTCAGAGATGCGGCCGCATCCGAGCGCACCGATAGCGGCGGCGAAGGCAAGCGATCCGGTGACCCAACCTTGGGCGGTGGAGTCCATGCCGAGTTCGCGGCTCATGGGTTCGAGCGCGCCGTTGATCACTCCGGTGTCGTAGCCGAAGAGCAGACCGCCGAAGGTGGCGATGAGTGCGATGATGCCGAGGTATCGGCTGTGCTTCCCGGTGCCCAGAGGGGGCAGGGTGGAGGCGGTGCTCTGTGCGCTCATGGTGTCCTTTGATGTGCCGGTGGCGGGTGGTCCTGCCGGAGCTGGTTCCAGGCGGCAGGGGTGGGTACATGGGTAAGGTGAGGTGCGTCAGGTTAGACACACCTCACCTAATCCTAGCGAAAACGTTCGGCGGGTGATATTTATTTCTCACCGCGCCTATTTTTCAGCGTATATTACGGCCGACATGTGCGACCGCCTGAGTGCCCCTTTGAGAAGGAGCCCGCGTTTAGAACAGCGCGATCTTCTCGGGTGCGGGGAAGATGGCGTCCAGGGCGGCGAGGTCCTCAGCGTCGAAGCGCAGGCATGCCGCCTGTGCGTTGGCGCGCACCTGCTCGGCGCTGGTTGCACCAGCAATGACGGAGGTGACCGACGACTGCTGTGCGAGCCAGGAGAACGCCGCCTGCGCCTCGGTAATGCCGCGCTCGGTGCAGAAGCTGTGGAAGGCTTCGAGCTGGTCCCAGTTGGCGGCGTCGAGCACGTTCTTTTTGGAGTGGGACAGGCGCGAACCGGCGGGAATGTTGTCGCGGCGGTACTTGCCGGTCAGCAGGCCATTAGCGAGCGGGAAGTACGGCAGCACACCCATGCCGAAATGCCGTGCGGCGGGCAGGATTTCGAGTTCTGCGCGGCGGTCGAGCAGGTTGTAGTGGTTTTCAGCGACGATGAACCGTTCGGTGCCGAGTTCATGGGCGCAGTGTTCGGCGTGGGCGAGCTGCCAGCCGGAGAAGTTGGAGTGGCCCAGGTAGCGGACCTTACCGTCGCGTACGAGCTGGTCGAGGGCGCTGAGGGTCTCTTCAATGGGGGTGTTGGGGTCGGGACTGTGGTAGAAGTACAGGTCGATGTAGTCGGTGCCGAGGCGGCGGAGGGACCCTTCGACGGCGCGCATGATGTAGCGGCGGGATCCGCGGGCGTTGCGGTCGTTGCCGTTGAGGTCGCCGACGGGCAGACCGAATTTGGTGACGATGGTCAGCTCATCGCGGTCGAGGCCGAGCTGGGTGAGGGCGGTGCCGAACATGGTTTCGGAGAGGCCGGGTTCGGCGCCGTAGAGGTCGGCGATGTCGAAGAAGCTGATGCCGGCGTCGACTGCGGCGGCGATGACTTCGTTGGTGCCTTCTTGGGTGCGGGTGGGGGTGCCGGGGCGGCCGAGGTTGTTGCAGCCGATGCCGACGCTGGGTACGACGAGACCGGAGTTGCCGAGCCTGCGGTAGACGGGAGATTCAATACGTTCCATGCTTTTAACTCTACGTTGTGCGGGTATGTTGCGTGGTTATTTCCCCTCCAGTTGGGAGGCGAAGAGCTTTCTGAAGCGTGATGTGGGGTCGGTCGTTAGGTCCCGGTAGGTTCCTTGCTCCACCACACACCC
>NZ_KZ627137.1:326726-391174 GCF_001811075.1 Rothia sp. HMSC069C03 | reverse complement strand
CCCACGGTTACACCACTATGCGGGACGCTACTCTTTCAACGCTTAGTTACCGCCTGTTTGAGGCTAAGCGGTATATCGAAAACGTTGGTATATCAGTCAAAACATGGTGTGTTGCCGCCTCTACCGCCTAATTTCTAAAAAGTGTACACGCGAGTGTTCATCTTCCTACATATGCGTGTGTATATATAAAAGTTTTCGGTTTTAGGCGGTGAAGGCGGTAAAGGGTTGGGATTCGGTTGAGATACGAGGGAAAATGCTATACCGCTTTTGCATTTTCAGGCGGTAAACAGCCGGTATCAACGCCGATTAGGCGGTGAAAATCCTCCTCTGCAACCTCCCTCCCACGAGATCATGCACGAGCGAAGATAGTCATACGCCCCGAAGGGGCGTTGGATGATAGTCCTCGATGTTGGGTGATAGTCCCCCCTCCCCCCACCTCGACGACGGGCCTGAGTTTGGCTGAAAGGTAGGGAATAACATAGGGATTCGGTCTCGTCAGGGCAAAACAAAACCCGGTATCTCAGCGACTTTTCGTTGAGATACCGGGTTTTTCTGGTTGCGGGGACAGGATTTGAACCTGCGACCTCCGGGTTATGAGCCCGGCGAGCTACCGAACTGCTCCACCCCGCGGCGACTCATACAACTATACAGACCCCAAACCGGGCATGCAAGCCAAAAACGCGATTTGTAACCAAGCACACAAAAATAGGGGCTGTTGGGTAGAAAGCAGTTGGGTAGAAAGCAGTTGGGTAGGAATAGGGGCTACGGGGCAGTGCCAGGGGTAGAACATACAGGAACGGGGTGGAAGTGAATCACTTCCACCCCGTTCCCGCAGAGACCGCTAGAGCTAGTCGGTAGGAGCCGTATCCAGTGCAGGCCCCGGATCTAGAGCGAGGACGCTAGACCCGTGAGCATCCGGTATGGGCTACTCCCCCGCTGTCTCTTAGGCTTAGCCTCTTAGTCTTAGCGAGAAGCCGAGGCGCTGGCGCTGGGCTTCGCGCTTGCGGGGGCGCTTGCAGAAGCCGCGGCACTGGGAGCTGCAGAGGCGCTCGGAGCCGCAGAGGCACTGGGCGCTGCCGAAGCCTTAGCGGAAGCCGCGCTCTGCGCCTCCTCAGCCTCCAGAGCCTTCTTCACGGCTGCTTCCAGACGCTTCTGAGCCTCACCGTAGGCAGCCCAGTCGCCCTTCTTCATCGCCGCATCAGCATCGGTCATCGCCTTCGAGGCATCGTTGAGAGCCTGCTTCAGCTCCGAAGACTGCGAAGCCGAAGAACCTCCGGTCGAAGCACCCGAGGTACCCGAAGAACCAGACGCCGAAGCCGAGGGGCTAGCCGCCGAACCGTCCAGCTTCGCGCCCGAAGAGCCACCGAACACCTGGTTCAGCGCCTCCTCCAGAGTCGGAGCGAAACCGACCTTATCGCCGAAGCTCACCAGCACACGCTGCAGACGCGGGTACTTAGCGTCACCGCTCGACTGCACGTACACCGGCTGAACGTACAGCATGCCGCCGCCCACCGGCAGAGTCAGCATATTGCCGTTAATAACCTCAGAGGAACCGCGGCGTAGCAGGTTCAGCTGGTTCGACACCTCAGCATCAGAGTTGAAAATATTCTGAGCCTGGCCCGGGCCCGGAACCACCGAAGAACGCGGCAACTCCAGCAGACGCAGCTTGCCGTAGTCGGCGCTACGCTCGCCGTCCTTACCGGTACCGGCATCACCATTAGCCGCCAGGAAGCCGTACATCACGTTACGAGAGTTCGAATCGCTCTGCTGAGGAATGAACGTGGTCGTCAACGAGAAGTGCGCACGCGAATCACCGGGCATCTGCAGGGACAGGTAGTAGGGCGAAATCGGCTGGTTACGATCATTGGTCGGATCATTCGGAATCGACCAGACATCGTCACCGGCGTAGAAGCTATTCGCGTTCGTCACGTGGTACTTATTCAGCATGGTGCGCTGAACATTGAACATGTCAGTCGGGTAACGCACGTGGCTCATCAGCGAAGCGTTCATCTCACGGTAGCTCTTCACTGTGCCAGGGAAAACGCCCTGCCACGCCTTCAGCACCGGATCCTCCTCATCCCACGCGTACAGGGTCACCGAACCGTCATACGCGTCCACGGTAGCCTTCACCGAATTACGGATGTAATTCACCGAGTTAGAACGCTGAGCACCCGCAGCGGTTGCCGCGTCCTGGGAGCTACCCTGCGCGTAGGGGAACTGATCGCTCGTGGTGTATGCATCCACGATCCACTGCACGCGGTTATTCACAATCGCCGGGTACGGCTTAGAATCCACGCTCAGGTACGGCGCCACCTTACGCACACGGTCCAGCGGGTTACGTTCGTACAGAATCTGCGACCCCTCACGCACCGCATCCGACAGCAGAATGTCAGAGGACTGGAACTTAATCGCATAGGACAGGCGAGCCAGCAGCGAATCAACGCGAGGACCACCGTAACCGGTGAAGGTGTACTTCGCATCGGAGGCGTTGGTTTCCTCAGCAGAAAGCGGACGGTCCAGCTCCAGGGTGTCGCCCTTACCGCCCACAATCGAATACTCCGGCGAGCTCGTGCCAAAGTAAATACGCGGCTCGTAATCCTCGCTCAGGGTACCGGTCGCCTTAATACCGGACTGCAGGAACTTCGGGTTACCCGCAGAATCCACCTGATTACCGTAGGCGGCAATCACGCCGTAACCGTGGGTGTACACCACGTGGCGGTTATACCAAGAATCACCGCTGGTCTGCGCCGGGTTCAGCTCACGAGCCGCCAACACCGTATCCTGCGTGGTATTACCCACCGCATAGCGGTCCACCGCCAGCTGCGAATCAAAACGGTAGTACGGGCGGAACTGCTGCATCTGCGCAAACGCCGAGGACACAACATTCGGATCCAACAGACGGATATTCGCAATGGTCGCGCTCGAAGAGCTCAACGCACCGGCACGGGTATCAATCGTCGCGTCATACGGAGTGGTCTCAATCTTGTCCAGACCGTACGCGTAACGGGTCGCATCAATATTGCGCTGAATGAACTTCGACTGAGCACCCTGCTCATTCGGAACCACCTGGAAACGCTGAACAATCCACGGGTACAGGCCGCCAGCAACCACAGCAACAATCACCAGCATCGCGGTGCTAATCAGCGGCAGACGCCAACGATTCATCGAAGCCGCCATCACAAACATGACAGCCACCAACAGAGCAGAAATCGCCAAAATAGCGTTCACCGGGATTGACGAGTTCACATCCGTGTACATCGCGCCAGCCCAACGGCCCACCTGCTGCTGAGTCGACGAATAGCGGTCCAACCAGAAGCTCACCGCACGAGTCAGCAAAAACACAGCCACCACAATCGCAGCGTGACGGCGGAATGCCGACGTGGTACTCACACCACCGGGCTGCACCTTAATACCGCCGTAGAAGTAGTGCATGAACAGGCCCGCGAGCGCCGACAGCACCACAGCGGAGGTCACCAGAGTCACCACCATGCGGAAGAACGGCAACGCAAACAGGAAGAAGCCGTAATCCAGACCGAACTCCGGGTCAGTCTTACCGAAGGACTGCTGGTTGAAGAACAGTGCAACGGTGCTCCACTGAGTCATCGTCGCCGAAGCAATAAACAGACCCAACAGTAGCGGAACCACAATCAGCAGAACCTTACGCGCCTTATCCACGCTCTCGTGGTAGCGGCGCATGCTCTCCTCAGCACGCTGCTGACCAAACACGTCACGCAGCATCTGCTCGGCAGCATCCGTGCCGCTCGTCGGCACGCTCTGATTCGGGTTCGGCGCCTCCTGCGGCTTCTTCTCGGACGCCGGCGCCACATCAGCATGACGGACCGCGTAGGACATCGAAGCCCACAGCGGCACAGCAATCACCACGGCAGCCACCACAAACACGGCTGCCTTCAACAAAATCTGGGTAGTGAACACGGTGCTATAACCCAGCTGATCAAACCACAGCCAGTCCGTGTACACCTGGGACGCACCCACAAAAGCAGCAATGAGCACCGCCACCACAGCAATCGTCACCCGCAGGGGGCTACGACGCTTAGGCGTTGACTTCTTCGGCTTGGGATGCGCGGTGTTATTGGTCGACTCAGACACAATTCCTCGCTCATCATACGTTCAGAGAAAATAACTGCCTTTAAGTATCTCAGAGGTAACGCGGAAGGGCAGAACCTCGTAGAAGCTCGGGGCGAAATATGACCGGGTTGAGAGGTTTTGGGACGTGAAATGCTGAGGTGAGAGGTGCTGGCGAGGATTACGGAGACGCAGACGAGGACAGAGAATAGGGTGCAGAACAGCCCCGGTACCGTAAAGTACCGGGGCTGACTTCTACGCTATACGGGTGAGAACCTCGCAGAGAGAAACGTTACGCTAGGAACCGCAGCGGGGCAGGGAATCATCCGGGGTGCCGGACTTAATCGCCTCCACCGTCTTCACCGCCTCATCCAGGGTCGACACCGGAACAACCACCATCGTGCCGCTCACCTGACCGGCGTGATAGTAGTTGAACAGGTCAGGGTCCTGCGCCTGCATCTTCACAATCGAATCGCAGTTCTCCTTCGGCGCCAAGAAATAACGCGCACCGTAACGGCCCGTCGCAAGAATCTTGTACTTGATGCCGCCAATTGCGCCGACCTTACCGTCAGCATCAATCGTGCCGGTACCCGAAATGTAGCTGCGGTACGGGTCGCCTCCGGCGTCCTCATCAGCGAGCAGAGTACCCTCGCTCAGCTTATCGACCGTGCCCAGCGCCAGCATCAGACCCGCGCTCGGGCCGCCCACACCGTCCAGGTTGTACTGCACGTGCGCCGGCAGATCATAGCTCTGCTTCAAACCCGCGCCCAGAATCCAGCGGCTATCGTCGCTGGAACGAACCGGGGTCAGCTTAAACGTCTGCTGCGTGCCGTCACGTTCCACGGTCACGTCAATCGGCGAACCGTTCGAGGCGTTCACAGCCTTCGGAACATCGGTGAGGGTCTCAATCTGCTTCTCCCCCACCTTGACGATGCGGTCGTCAGCCTTCAGAGCGCTCGCCGCCGGGGAACCCTCCACTGTGGAAAGCACCTGAACCTTCTCGGTCACCGCCATCTTCAGCTGGCGCATCGCCGCGACCTTCGCCTGAGTCTGCGAATCAGCCATCTGCGCGCCGGTCGCCGCTGTCGCCTGCTCATGGCTCACGTGCGGGTACAGGGCATCGGTAGGCACCACGAGGCTGCGGTTACCGTCAAACGCCAACCAGCCGTAGAACGCCTCCGCGCCGGACAGCTCCGTGTACGGGCCGCCCGAAACCGACACCGTGGTCATGTTCATCTTGCCGAACGTCTTATAGCTGGGCGCGCCAGAAACCTCAATGACGTCCTTCTCCTGGTACGTTCCGAGCACGTCAAAGAGCGGGCCGGGGCCCTCCTTCACATAGGAACTGGGCAGAACAAAAGCACCAGCCAGCAGGGCGCACGTCGCCACAGCGCTCACCGAACGCAAGTTCACGCGGCGCGGCGCAAAACGCGAACGGCGCTTAGCCTCCTTCTCATTACTCTTCACGCTCGCGGAGGCGGCGTTCGACTGTTGCTCAGCATCAGGGGTGGACTTAGTCATGGTTTCTACAGTACCGGATAAACCTGCTTTTCAACACGCGGGCGGGCACCGTTACCCCGCTAAAAATAGAGCCCCAGGAGGCGTTTACGTTCCGACCCGCACCGCGCTTTATCAGCACCGCACGGTGACAGCGGCACGAAAAAACTCCCAAACCCCGGCCCCAAAGACAAGCTTGTGAGCCCTTAGCTGATTAACCCGCTTCCACAGCAATGGCACGGGAAATTCTCAGCAAAAATCGGTAGGCTGGACAGCGAGCGGGCCAGCTGCGCCCACCCCCGGATTACGAAAGGCTTCTACATGTCTGAGAACCCCACCGGCGGCGCCTCCAACGAGCGCGACCCCCTCGAAGAATTCATTAAGAAGATGCAGGAGCAGGGCTTCGACCCCTCCGCTGGGGCAACCGGCCAGGGCGGCAAGGGCGCCTCCTCCAACGCGCAGAACCCCTTCAGCGCGCTCTTCGGCGAAGGCGGCCAGAACCCCTTCGGCATCAGCATCGACCCCGAAGACCTGAAGAACATGGGCATGAGCTTTGACCCCGCCATGATGCAGAGCATGTTCGCGCAGGTGCAGGCGATGTTCTCCGGCGCGGGCGCATCCGACAGCCCCAGCGGTGTGAACTGGGATAGCGTGAAGAACCAGACCCGCCAGATGCTCGCCTCCATGGGTGAAGACCCCTCCGTACCCGAAAACCTCAAGCGCGCCGTAGAAGACGCGGCGAACCTCGCCGACCTCTGGCTGGACGCGGTGACTATCATTGAGCGCCACAACTACCCGGTGCAGGCGTGGTCCAAGGCGGAATGGGTGGAGCATTCCTTCGACTCCTGGCGCGAAATGGTCGAGCCGGTCGCAGCCGAAGTCACCCAGTCCATGGTCATGCCCGGCGCTCCCGAAGACGTGCCCGAAGAGATCTCGCAGATTCTCAACAGCGGCTTCTTGAACAACATTGGTTCCGTGATTTTTGGTGCGCAGATGGCGCAGGCACTCGCGCAGCTCGCCGGTGAGGTGTACTCCTCCACCGACGTGGGCTTCCCCCTCGCGCCCGGCTCCTCCGCGCTACTGCCCAACGGCTACCAGCAGCTCGCCGACAGCATCGAGGTGCCCCCGCAGGAGGTTCTGCTCTACCTTGCTGTGCGTGAATCCGCGCTGATCCGCCTGCACAAGGCAAACCCCTGGCTGCGTGAAGACCTGGTCCAGCTCGTGGCGCGCTACGCCCGCGGCATCCGCGTGGACATGAACCGCATGCAGGACGCCGCATCCCAGGTGGATATGAGCAACCCCGACGCCGTACAGGAAGCATTCGAAGGCGGCATGTTCAGCCCCCAGCGCACCGAAGACCAGGAACTGGCGATGCAGCGTCTGGAGGGTCTGCTCGCGCTCATCGAAGGCTGGGTATCCGTCGTAACCGAAGACGCGACCCGCAACCTGCCCAAGGCACCGCAGCTGACCGAAATCATGGCGCGCCGCCGCATCGACGGTGGCCCCAGCGAGCAGGTCTTCGAGAACCTGGTCGGTCTGGAACTGCGCCCGCGCCTGGTGCGTGAGGCACAGCAGTTCTGGCGCTGGTACGAAAACGCCCACGGCATTGAGGCACGCGACGGCCTCTGGGACACCCCGGAGACCCTGCCCACCCCCGCCGAGCTGGAAGACTTCACCGCATACGATGCACGCATGAACGAAATCAGCCTGGACGACGTGGACTTCGACTCAGAGCTGCAGAAGCTGCTGGACGGCGGCTTCGGCGACGCGCCCGAAGAAAAGTAGAGCTGAGCGAAGTAAAGCTGAGCGGCGAAAGTAAATAGCTGACACCTCGAGCGGGGGTGGCTTGTGTATTCACAAGCCACCCCCGCTCGAGTGTTTTGGTTGAGTGTTCGGTTGGTTTTTGATTCTTTGACTTTCGAGAAGCGCTTTAGCCGGCTGGATTTTAGCTGGCAGGATTTTAGCCGGCGCTGTTTTCGCCGCGCTCGCCCTCAGCACGTTCACCCTCAGCCCGCGAGCGCCCCAACGCGTACCCCTCCAGGTAGGCCTGCGCCCGCAGCAGCTGCGGGTAGCGCGCCTCCAGGGCACGGAACGCCGCCGAATGATTCGGCTGCAGCAGGTGGCAGAGCTCGTGGTGAATCACCGAATCCAGCACGTACTCGGGCACGCCCTGCAGCTCCGAGGAGATGCGGATCTGCGTGTTCGCGTAGGTTGCCGAGCCCCAGCGCTGACGCTGGTTGCTCACCCAGCGAATCGACAGCTTCTCGAGCCTGCCCGAGGCAACCAGCTCCGGCAGGTTCTTCTGCGCCAGGTGCAGGGCGCGGGAGCGCAGGTATTCGTCCGTGACCGTCAGCTGAGTGGCACGCTCACGGCGGGCGGCACGACGCTGAATGCGCGGCAGCAGGCGGGCAATATGCTCGTCAATCTCTTCGCTCGTACTCGCGGCGGGAATGAGCAGGCGGTAGGCGGGGTTGCCGTGCTCGTCCACGCCGTCACGCTGCATGCTGATGGTGCGGGTGCGGCGCGCCGAGCGGACCAGCTCAATCTGCGGGCGGTCCTCGGTGGCGGGCAGAATCTCACGCTTAAAACGCTGAGCCATAGTCTCCTCTTCCCTTCGACGAACGGCGGGGCTGTGTTGAGCGAGGCTGTGTTGAACGCTGGCTATACGACGAGCCAGCACTCTCAGCCCTGCGGCGGCGCTTCGCCGGATCAATATCGTCCAGGAAACGCGAACGCTTACGCTGACCGCGACCACCCACGGTGCGGGTCATCGTCCAGGTCAGCCACAGGTACTTACGGGCGCGCGTAATACCCACGTACAGCAGGCGGCGCTCCTCATCCACCTCATCCGGGGTGGTCGCAAAAGTAATGGGCATGAGGCCCTCGTTCAGGCCGCACAGGAACACGGCGTCCCACTCCAGGCCCTTAGCCGCGTGCAGGGAGGCGAGGGTTACGCCGTTGACCTGCGGTGCGTCGTTGAATTCGCTGCGGTGGTTCAGGGTCGCCACCACCTCGTGCATGGTCAAAGGGAGCGGCTCGGGCACGCCCGGGCGAGGATTCGCGCGGTGCTCCTGAAGCTGCTCTTGGCGGTGCTGCGCCATCATATCCACCATATGCACCAGGGCGGCGAGGGACTCCCACTTCTGGCGGGTGGCGCCTCCCGAAAGGGGGCCTTCCTCCTTATAGCCGAGGCCGCCGAGCACATCGCGGGTGTAGCGGGTGACGTCCTCGGTACCGTCCGTGGACTTCGCCGAACCGCGCAGGGCAAGCATCGCCTGCTTGACCTCGGGGCGCTCAAAGAAACGCTCCGCGCCACGTAGCTGGTACGGAATGTGGGCGGCAGCCAGCGCAGACTCAATCGCCGCCGATTGCGCGTTCGTGCGGAACAGCACCGCAATCTCCGAAGGCGGCACGCCGTCCTTCTCAATCAGGTCGCGGATATCCTCGGCAATGCCGGCGGCCTCCTGCTCATCGTCGGCATAGCCGAACCACTCCACATCCACGCCGGGGCCACGCTGAGACATCAGCTCCAGCGGCGGCGCCCACGAATGCGGGCTCGAATCCGGATGCGGATGACGCGCCGCCAACAGACGGTTCGCCAACTCCACCACCTGCGAGTGGGAACGGTAGTCACGGGTCAACTTCACCGTGTGCGCGCCACGATACCGGCGCGGAAAATCCAGCAGGTAACGGCTGGTCGCGCCGGTAAAAGAGTAAATCGTCTGGGAGGCGTCGCCCACCACGCAAATATCGTCGCGGCCACCCAGCCACACATCCAACAGACGCTGCTGTAGCGGGGAAACGTCCTGGTACTCGTCCACCACAAAATGGCGGTACTGGTTGCGGACGGTCGCCGCAAGCTTCTCGTCCTCCTCCAGCATGGCGATGGTCAGCAGCAGCACGTCCTCAAAGTCGATGAGGTTACGCTCATCCTTCAAATCCTCATACGCCTGGAAAATACGCTGCATATTCTGCGGGGTAATCGCCGAGGGCAGCTGCTTCTCACTCAGACGCTGCATGATGGTGTCCGGGGTGAGTAGCTGAACCTTCGCCCATTCAATCAGCGACGCCAAATCACGCAACAGGGAACGGTCCGTGCTGATGCGCAGACGGTTCGCCGCCTCCGTAATGAGTGAGGCTTTGTTCTGCACAATGGACGGGAACGTACCGCCTACCACCTGCGGCCAGAAATACGCCAGCTGACGTAGCGCCGCCGAGTGGAAGGTACGCGCCTGCACGCCATGCGCACCCAGCTGGTGCAGGCGGGTACGCATCTCCTCCGCCGCGCGCAGGGTGAAAGTCAGGGCGAGCACGCGCGGGCCCTGGTAGCGACCGATCGCAATGCCGTAGGCGATGCGGTGCGTAATCGCGCGGGTCTTACCGGTACCGGCACCCGCCAGCACGCGCATGGGGCCGTCCAGCTCGGTGGCGACCGCACGCTGATCCGGGTCAAGCCCGGCAAGAATATCGTCTGCGGAGATCATATGCTGAGGCTGCTGAGGTGTGGCGGTCATAATGCTCCATCAGTAAGGCGGGCGGTACGGGCAGACGGCATGCGCTCGCGCGGGCATGCGGGCATGTGTGTATGCGGGTGCGCGAGGCGGTGATAGCCGGTCTTCCATTGTATTCTCCCAGACTGTGTTCTCCAGACCTGCCGCGGCTTCTTGGCTGTTGCTTTCGTTCAGGGCGTGAGGAACCCGCCTCTTTTGGAGTGGGCAAGTAGAAGCTCAACGGGCAGCGCAGGCGAGCACGTTTAGGCTTATCCACAAGTATCTTCACCACTTGGCATAAAGATCCCAAAAACTACTAAACGGCACACATTGGTTTGGTAACCTTAACCCGTGACTTTATCTCCCCTTCAGCTAGCAGCCATTGTCTCCGCCGGAGTGCCCGGGATTTACCCCGTCGGCGCCGAACCGGTCCGCGAAGACAGCGACGACTTCGACTCGGCAATCATCGCCGACTCCACCGGTCGCCGCTGGCGAGTGCGCGCCCCGCGCCGCCCCGACGCCAGCATGCGCCTGGAAGCTGAACACCTCATCCTGCAGTCGTTCAGCCCCGGTCTGCGCGCTCGACTGCCCTTCGCTGTACCCACCGTCGCCGGCACCGTACCCTACGCGGGTGGCAACGTGTTCGTGTACACGCACATCCCCGGCACCATCTACGACGTGGACCAGCTCGCCGAGCTGAGCCGCCGCGAAGTTGCGGCGAACCGCCCCTCCCTGGCGTCCATCATCGCCAAGGACATTGCGACCCTGCACGTGATGCCCGAAGACATTATTTACGAAGCTGATCTGCCCTCCTACTCTTCGGAGCAGATTCGTCTGCGCAAGAACGCTGAGCTCGAGCGTGCCGCCGCAACCGGCAAGGTGCCCGCCGACCTGCTCGCGCACTGGCGTACCGTGCTCTCCCCTGGCCCCATGTGGCAGTTCCGCCCGCGCGTAGTCCACGGTGACATGGGCGCCGAGAACCTCGTACTGCACGTCACGCCCTCGACAGCTCGCATCGTGGAGGTCACCGGCTGGTCCGATGTGCACGTGGGCGACCCCGCGCAGGACTTCGCCTGGCTGTACTCCTGCCAGGACATCGAATTCACCGACGAGGCAATCGAGGTGTACCGCCAGCAGATGCCTCAGCTGCCCGACGCCTACCTGGCGCAGCGCGCGAACTTCTACGCAGAGTTCGCGATCGCCCAGTGGCTCACCCACACCATGGAGGTTGGCGACCGCGACGGCGCAACCCACGCCGTGTCCATGCTCCTGGACATTCAGGACGACCTGCGCGCCTCCGGCGAACTGCTCGGACAGGAGGAGGTCGGTCCGCTGGTCGGCCCCGCCGAATAGATATTGGTCGGCCCCGCCGAGTAGCTCATAAGGTAAGTAGCCGCCAGGTTGTTGCCAGCCAGGTGTCACCTGCCGCATAGGTTTTTCAGTTCAGCCCCGCAGTACCGCACTGCGGGGCTGAACTGTATCTACTGGGCTGTATATCTACTGGGCTGTATATCCACTGCCTCGCGCCCGGTGAAACTAGCTCTCCTGACTGTCTGTCACTGACTGTCTGCCAAACCGGCGGAACTATGCCTATAAGGGCTAGTGGAGGGGCTTTAGTGGGCTTTTTGCCGAAATTTCTTTAAGTGTTTCCCCTCACCTTTTGAGCACCAGTTTTGCATTTTTGTGCATGAATGACTCAAATTAAGGCTGAGACTTGAAGGTGTGATAAAGGTGTTATTCACAATATTTCCCGAACCCAAATACGTCATAAACCCACATAAACCAACTTTTGATTTCAAGAACCCACAGAGCCTCAACTCTACCTTGAACTATGCTCAAAATAGTGCATTTTAGGGTAAAAACTTACCCCGTAGATTTTTTCAAAAACTCCTGGAATACTTTTGCTGTGCCGCGAGAAAACCAGCGGACACACTCCCCATAGCGCACTGACCAGCACTGATATCGTGGCAGCGATAAATTGGGGAGACAGATTGGACGGGACCCTGACCGGTCATGTCAGACCCGAGCCGGATTCATGCACCGCGCAACCAATCACCGATGGCAGAAATCTATAGAGTTACTTTCGAGGTTGTGTTTGAGAGTAAAGACGCACGCAAACCCCACGGGGCGCCAGCGATGCGAGTGAGGTCGCGAGAGCGGCAGTCGTTCGGCGCAATTCTTTCCGGAGCGTGCGAGGGCACGAAGTACCTCTATAGTTCTTCAGCGGCTGAGGACGCCTCATCACCCTAATGCAGTGGAGTGAAGAGGCGTTCTCTGCCATTAACCGCAGAAGTCCACACAGAAAAGCAGCTCACGAGGCGCAATGCCTCCGTGAGCTGCTTTTCCATATTCGGTTACGGCGGGCGCTAATACGCGAGCGCATGCTTCCGCCGCTTAGCCTTGCTGCCTAGCCCTTGCGCGCCTCACGAATCACCTTCGCCAGCTGCGCCTCCGTGGGCAGGCCGCCGCGGATCTGGTGATCCCACACCTCCGCAACGCCCTTGCCGCCCAGATACACGAACACGGTGCTGATACGCTCCGGATCCACGCCCATAATGCGGGAGAACGCGATGCGGTACAGGCCCAGCTGGAAGCGTCGAGACTGCATGGTCGCCATCTTCGGGCGGGAACCGCTCTTCCAATCCACCAGGACCCAGCGTTCGCCGTCCTCGTCCTCGGTGCGGAACACCGCGTCGATACGGCCGCGCAGGCTTACACCCTCGATGTGGGTTTCGACCGGGTATTCGACCGCCCAGATGCGGTCCTTCCACTCATCGCTGCCCCACTCGCTGGTGGCGAAGCGCTCCCAGAGACGCTGAACGGAGGCCTCCAGTTCGCTCTCGGATTCCTCGAAGGCGTCCTCGAAGGTGAACTCGTCCTGTTCCTGCAGGTCTGCAGACTCAGAGGGATCAGCGGGCGCGGCGGAGGTGGAGGCAGCGGAACCAGGCAGGTCAGCCCCCACCGTGTCCTCCGCATCGGGCGCCTCCAGCGGGTCGGCGCTCGGCGCAACACCGAAGTGCTCCTCAATCAGCGCGTGCACCGCCGTACCAATCGTTGCCGCACGCGAGGGACGCTGCGGCACCGGGCGCATCAGCTGATGCACCGTGCCCTGCGGGTCCTCGCGCAGGCGAATGAACGTGGATGCGGACAGGTGCCCCGGCAGCTGATCGCTCAGCACCGGGTCGGTCTGACCCATCATGAGCAGTAGCAGGTCAGCTTCGCGTTCCCAGTCCACCGCCTGCTGGCGCAGGGATTCAGGAATGGCGGACTCGCCGTGCGCCGTGGATACGGCGGGTGCAGTATAGCTTGTGCTCTCCCCCGCCGCCCCAAACTCGGTACCCCCATACGGGGTACCCTCAGACTCGGCGCCCTCGTCACCCGCGCCGACGGCAAGCTCCACCGCCAGGGCGGCACGCTCCACCGCCTCGCGACGGCTCGAGGAGTTAATCGCAATCTCACGCTCTAGATGCTCATGCTGGCCGCGGCGAAGCACCGCCTCCGTACCCCGGTTGAGGGCATCGTCAGAAGCCCAACGCCAAATCACGGGGCGTTCCAGCGGGTCAAAAGGCCACATGGCGGTCAGCACCGCACCCAGGTTCGGGTTCCTGTCTTCGTAGTTCTTCTGGGCGAATTGACCACGCACCTCAATCGGTAGCGCCGCCGCCACCGTGGGTGAGAAACCGGGCTGAGGCGGTTGCGCCTCACGCCATTTCTCCCGCTCGGTGGCTTCGATAATCCATTCGGGAACCGGCAGGTTCAGGCGGGTACAGTTCTCCGCCACGGTGCGTGCTCGTACAGAAGGAGCCGCCTGCTGCCAATCCTGCGCGAGGGCGGGAGCCATGACCTCAACCAGCGCCCAGGCGTAGCGTTGCACCTGCTCGGCGTAGGTCGCCCGGGCGTTCGCGCGCGCCTCCGCCTGCTCGGGGGTGAGCTCGTCAGCGTCTACGGGGTAGAGTTCCAGGTCCTCCAGTAGCGCCGCCTCATCGGGGGCGGGCGGCAGGTTCGAGGGATCCACGACCGTGCCGTGTACCAGGGTCACCGGCTCAGCCAGGCGGTACTTCGACTCAGCCAGCTGCTCAGCCCAGCGGCGCACATGGTTCAGGTGCACCTTCTTGCGCTTATCGGCGGGGTTCGGCATCGTGTACGACAGGCCCATGCCCACCAACTGCGGCGCCGCCCAGGGGGTATCCATTGTCTCTTCGAAGCGCGCAGAGGGCGCATCTACCGTGGGGGTGCCCATGTCAAAGAGCGACTTGAAAAGCATCTCCATAAGCTCCTCCCAGAAGGGCTGCACAGGCAGGGGGAGCATAGCGGCGCTCTTCCAGCGGTAGGCGCTCATCGCTAGCAGGTTACGGGCACGGGTCATCGCCACGTACATGAGGCGGCGGTCCTCCATGCCGGCATGCTCGGCGGCATCATCCTTATGCTCGCCTAGGTAGTCTTCAAGCTCCTTCGCCTTCTCGAAGGCGGTAATCTCCTCCGGGGTCTCAAGAATCGAGGGAAGGTACTCGCGGTCGCCACGCAGCGGCCAGGGCAGAGCCGTACTAGCCGACATCTGCCACAGGTTCGGGGTCTGCCCGCCGGTCGCACTACCGCACAGACCCGGCAGAAGCACATGATCCCATTCCAGGCCTTTCGCCGCGTGCATGGTCATCAGTTGCACCGCATTCGGGTCAGGTTCCACAGTGCCCAGCGCCAGGCCCTTCTCCTCATCATCGGCACGCTCAAGCCACGCGAGGAAGCCCATCACGTAGCTCACGCCGCCCGAAGACAGCAGGAAGCGGCGTGCACCCGGGTCGCTCTCCTCCGCGCTCACGCCGTCAGAGCCGGCGTAAATCATCGCGTTAATACGCGGCGCCGACATGCCATAGGCGGCGGCAACCTCGTGGAAAGCGTCCAGGTTCGCGCGCGAACCCAGCGGGTCGGTACCCGGGCGGACCGCCAGCTCAATATCCAGCAGCATGGTCCGCTCAATCTCGTACAGAAGCGTACCCAAATCCTCGCTCAAACCGGCACGCAGCACGCGCATCTGCTCAGCAAAAGCACGCAGACGCTCCAGCGCCGCCGGGGAGAAACGGCGGCCGCGATACTGCTCACCGTAGAGAGGTTCGCCGTCCGCGCCGTCCTGCGGCAGGTTCTCCACCGCCTCAATCAGGGAGGCGTAACCGGAGGAATCCTCCACCGCGCCCTTGAGGGTTTCGTCCAGACGTTCTTGAGCGGCACGTAGGTGCTCCGCCTGCAGGTTGATGGCAGCTGCGTCGTCGGCGTCTTCAGCCTCGGCGAGCATACGCAACGCCATCTGCTCACGCAGGGCACGCTCACGCTCACGCACCAACGACTGAGCCCAATCACCCAGCGCCAACATATCCGCCGCACCCAGGCGCCAACGCGCACCCGTCAGCAGGCGCGCCAGAGCATCCGAACGGTTCGGATCAGCCAGCACACGCAACGCCGACACCAAATCCACAACCTCCGGCTGGGAGAGCAAACCGCCCAAACCCACCTGCTGCACCGGAATGCCCAGGCGCTCGCACTCCACACGAATCGGGTCCAGCTGACCGTGCACACGCGCCAACACCGCAATCTCAGGCATCTTCAGGCGCGGACGCACCGAACCATCACCGGAACGATGCGCCGCATAGGCGCGCTCGTACTCGCGCACCGCCTGCGCACGCATCGCCGCAATACGTTCGGCAATAGCCACAGCCTCCTCGCGGTCAGAGTCGTGGTACGTCAAATCAACGCGCCCCACCATGCCCGCGGCAGCCTGCTCAAAAGCGGGCGAACCAGGCTCCCCCACCAGGGCGCAGCGCGGGCGCAGGTCAGGAACCTGAGCGGCGGTAATATCGCCGTCGGCGGCACGCACCCACTCGGAAACCTCCTTCAGCTTCTCCGCCACGTGGTTCGCCGCGTTCAGCACCGAAATGTCGTTACGCCACGCAATGGACAGGAACAGCGGCCGCACATGCTCGGTCGGGAAATGACGGTAGAAGCTGAACATCTGACCGTCCGAAGCACCACGGAAACCGTAAATCGACTGCTTCGGGTCACCCACAGCCATCACCGGATGCGCCGGAATACCCGCCGCCTCATCAGCACCGTAAATCGAGGAGAACAAGCTCATCTGCGCGTGCGAAGTGTCCTGGAACTCGTCCAGCAGAACCACCTTGAAACGGGCACGCTCACCCTCACGGATCGCCGGGTCAGCCTCCGCAATGCGGGCGGCAAAACGCATCAGGTCACCAAAATCCAGCACCTGCATGCGCGCTTTCACGCGGGCGTAGCTCATCGCCATGCGCGCGTACACTCGGCGGTTACGCAACAGACGCTGAACCTTCTGAATGTCCTTCTCAGTCTTCGTCTCACGGCGAGGCTCGGGCACCGCCGCATACGCCGCCAACTGCTCAGTGCAGAAGTCAATGACCTGTTGCGGCTCCACCAGGTGCTCCGCGCACTCGTCAGAGAGCTGCAGCATCTGGTTAATCATGGTCGCCGCAGACACCGGCACGCCGTCCTTATCGAGGGGAAGCTCCCCCTCCCAGTACTGCACAATCTGCGCGGCAAGCTGCCACTTCTGCGCATCGCCAAGCATCTGCGCGTCCTGCTCCACACCCAGGCGCAGACCGTACTCCTTGACGAGGTTATTCGCGTAGGAGTGGTAGGTGAGCACGGTCGGGTCAGCAACGCCCTCACGCAGCTCCTCATCGGTCGGGGCGACGCGGCGGCTACGGCGCAGCGTGTTCAGACCGGCACGCATACGGCTGCGCAGCTCGGTTGCCGCCTTGCGGGTGAAGGTCACGCCGAGCACCTCTTCAGGGCGCACAAAACCGTTATCGACCAGCCAAATCACGCGGTCAACCATGGTCGCAGTCTTACCCGAACCGGCACCGGCGATGACGAGGGTCGGGGCGGGGCCCGCCTCAATCATGCGGACCTGCTCGGGGGTCGGCTTCTTACCGTCGGCGCCGTTGAGCATCTCGGCAATGTCGAGGGCGCTGCGGTAGTCGGCAGGCTTCAGCGCGGGGTTGTTCGCGACGGCTTCTGCCGAGAAGAGCACGCCGTTGGGCAGCTGCCAGCTATTGTGCTCGCACCACTGGGCGGGGGTGAGCATGCCGGTGCCAGAACCGGGGTGAGCGCCGGGGGTAGTAGCGCCCGGGTTAGTAGCGCCATATGCGCCAGAGTCAGTCATGATTCCTCTTCCTCATGGATCATTCTCATGGGAGGTTCGGGGTGAGTGATATCAAAAGTAAACGTAGGGTACGCGGCTACTAGGGCTGAGTCACCTGGCGGCCGCGCGTACAAATCGGGCAGATCTCCGGCAGGCGGCACCCATAGCCGCCCTCACGGTGACGAGCCTGCACCTGCGAGCCAGCAATCAGCTCCGCGGCGTGCTGCACCAACTCAGCCGCCCACGAATCATGCTCCGTCAGAGCGGGTTGAACCTGCAGACGAGTCTTGCTCTCGTCATTCACACCCGAGGCGCCCAACTGCACGAGCGCCGCGCCTGCGGAATGACCCGTGTAGCCGGTGTATTCCAGTTCCTGGGGGCGGGCATCCGGTAGCGGTTCACCCGTCTCCAGGGCGGCAGCTTCGGCGCGGTAACGCTCCTCCAGCTGCTCACCCGCGCCAGCCTCCACTGCGATCTGGTAGGCGGCAAGCTGCGGATGCGTCTCCATCTCCGAGCCGGTCGGCTTAGACTTACCTGTTTTCAGGTCAACAATGGCGTAGCGGCGGGTGCCGTCCTCCGCCGGGGCGGTACCCTCGAGGCGGTCCACACGACCGGTGAGCAGCGCATCCAGCTCGCCGACCTCACCGGCGGGGTCGAAGGGCACGGGCACACGTACCGCGAAGGAGCCTTCAACACCGAGGTTCTGCCAGCCGGCGTCGCCCATGTGCTGACGGTAGTAGTAGCTCAGGCGCAGAATCATGCGCTTGGCGCGCTCGTAGAGGGCGTAGGATTCCCAGGGCACGCGCTCGCGGTACTCTTCGTCGGTTTCGTCCTCCTTGCGGGCGGGCACGCCGAGAGAGCTAATGCGCTCGTCGAGGGCGGTTTGGAGCTCTTCGAGGGTGCCGGTCGGGTACTCTTCGGCGATGGAGTGAACGAGCGTGCCGAGCGAGCGGGACAGGTCGGTTTGGGCTTCCGCACGGGCGGCGGAAACCAGCCAGTCCAGCGGGGAGCTGTGAATGGTTTCCAGACGCGAGGGCGAAAGCGTAATCGTGCGGCGGCCGGGACTTTCTGCAGGGTTTTCAGCCTGTTCTTCGCCGTCTTCACCGTGGTTTTCGTCCAGCTCAGCGTGGTCTGTCAGGCGGTGCGCAAAGAGCAGCTCCGTGCTAGAAAGCGGCAGCAGGCCCCACCACTCGTCGGGTGCGGCACCGGGCGCCTGCGCATTCGCCAGGCGCGCCAGAGTGCGGGAGGCGGCATCGAGTCGGTACGCGGAAGCCTCCGGGGTGAGCGCCTCTTCCTCCGGTGCGCTGTGCATCGGTGCGCCGTTCTGCTGTGTGTCCTTCTGCTGGGCGTCTTCGGCGCGCATCGCGTTCATCGATTCCTCAACGAGGGTGCGGCGAAGCTCCGCCACGAGGGAACGCAGGGTAGCGGGGCGGCGCACACGGGTGATGGGCACGTCCGTGGAGTCGCCGACCGCGTCGGTGGGTAGCACGAAGTCGAAGAACTCGCCGGGTGCCTGATCGTCGTTGCGTACGGCGGTGAGCACAAGGCGGGTGCTGGCTCGGGTGGCGGCGACTGCGAACATGCGCAGCTCGTCGTGGCGGGTGTCGCGCACGCGTTCGGGATAGCTACGGATGCGGGCGGGCGGCACCGGCTGCTCGCTCTCCCCCGCCTGTTGTTCTGCCTGCTGGGCACGCTGGCGGAGGCGCGCATCGCACAGGTCCGTAAGGTCGCCGGTGCTCAGCAGGGAGCCGCGCACGGTGGTGTTGGGCCAGGTTCCTTCCTGCAGACCGCATACATATACGGTGCGCCAGGACTGACCTGCGGCGAGTGCGGGGGTGAGAATCTCGACCGCGTCTTGGCGTACGCCGCGGGCGGCGAGGGTGTCCATGGGCAGGTTCTGCGCGTCGATGAAGTCGAGGAACTGCTCGGCACCGGCGCCGCGCATCTGCTCGTCGAATCGGTCGGCGGCTTCGAAGAGACCGATCATGGCGTCGAGGTTTCGGTGGGCTGCGTCGGCGTCGGGGCCTGCGCCGCGCGACTGGGCGACCCAGGACTTTTCGAGGCCGCTGGCTTCCCAGAGTGCCCAGAGCACTTCGGTGCTGGTGGATTCGGGGCGGGCGAGTGCTTTACGTCCGGCGGAGAGCACGGCTGCGATGCGGTGCACGGCGCGTCCTACGCCCTCTTCGGGGAGGGTTTCGGGGTGTAGCAGGGCGCCGAGGAGCAGGTCGTCGCTGGGGCGGTGGCCGCCGCTTTGCAGTTCGATGGATCGCAACTGCTGGCGGAGTCGTCGCACGTCCATGCTGGATGCGCCACCGAGCCGGGAGGTGAGCAGGGTGATGGCGCTCTGCGCGCCGCCGAGGGGGTTGGCGCGGCTTTCTTCGGCGATGACGTCGTCGAGGCTTCGGCGCATGAGCTCTTCAGCTTCGGTGGCGCTGAGGGTTTCGTAGCCGCCACGCTCCGCCGCCTCCGCACCTTCTGCACCTTCTGCGGCGGGCATGTGCACGGCGGGGTTGAGTGCCTTCTCGCCGCGCTTGCGGGCGTAGACGAGCAGGCTGAGCGCGTCCAGGAAGGGGCGTACGGCGGGTTCGTCGCGCACCGGCACGAGCGCCGCGGAGGTACGCGAGGGAATACCGTTCGAGGAGAGCACGCGGCGGATACGTGCCACGTCCGCGCTGCTACGCACGATGATGGCGGACTCGCGGTAGGGGTGGTTGCCGTAGATGCGTTCTTCGAGCAGCATTTGGGCGATGAGGTTCGCCTCATCCTGAGAGCTGGAGAGCGCATACTTATACACGCCGGCGGGTGCGGTGCGGTAGTGTGCGGGGTCGAGGATTTTGCCGTCGGCGCCCAGGTGCAGCAGCGGTTCGTCGGCGGCGCCCCAGGTGAGGGCTTCGTCGGCGGGGGTGGTGTTGATACGTCCGAAGGTTGCGGGCGCGCCGTTCTTTACACCTCCCTGCGCACCATTCTTCGCCCCCTCCTGTTCAGCGGTGAGCGGCACGAACCGAGTGTAGCGCGGCAGGCGGCGGCGAATGTCCGCCACGAGCGGCATCATGAGTGCGGGCAGGCGGTACGAGGTGGTGAGCGTGCGGGTGCGCATGCTGGGGAAGCTTGCCTGCAGGGTGGTGACGAGGTCGGGGCGGGCGCCTCGGAAGCCCTGGACCACGGCTTCATCGCTGTAGGTTATGACAACCTGGGGACCTTCAGCGAAGAGGTCGGGGTGGGTTTCGGTCAGGTGCGCGGCGTCTGCGGGGGCGACTTCTGCTGCGATGAGGCGCAGCAGCCGGTAGATGGAGGGGCTGAGTTCCTGCACGTCGTCGATGAGGATTAGGTCGTAGCGGCGGCGTTCTTCGGCGAGGAATTCGGGGGTGCGCAGCAGCAGCCGGCAGGCGTCGTTGATGAGTACTGCCGGGTCGTAGGCGTTTTTGGCGCGGAGGGCTCGCACGGCACGGTATTCGGTGTGCAGTTGGGCGAGGGCGTGCCAGGCGGGCTGGTTGTGTTCGGTGGCGAGGGCGTGTACGTCTTCGGCGGTGAGGTCGTATTCTGCCATGCGGTCGAAGAAGTCGCGGATTTCGTGGCGGAAGCCGCGGGTTGCGAGGGCGTCGCGGAGTACGTCGGGCCAGGCGGGTCCGGGGGCGATGCCTTCGGCGTGGTTGGCGAGTAGTTCGCCGATGATGACGTCTTGTTCGGGACCGGAGAGAAGTTTGAGGTTGCCTTCTACGCCGCTGAGTAGCCCGCGGGTTTGGGCTCGTTTGAGCAGGTCGAAGGCGTATGCGGCCCAGGCGCGGGTGGGCGCTACGGAGAGGCTGCGGTCGCTGGATGCGGCGATGGTGTCTCGCATGCGGGTTGCGGCGGTGCGGGTGGGTGCGAGGATGAGCAGGCGGGCGGGGTCGTTGCCGTCGGCGAGGTAGCGCAGGGCACGTTCGGTGAGGTTGTAGGTTTTACCGCTTCCGGGGATGCCGGTGAGAAGTTGGGTTGTCATGGTTTCAGTCTATCGGCTGTAGCGCGGTTGTACTTTGTCGGTGGTCTTGTGGGCTCGTCAGCTACTTATGTGCCGCCTCGGTGACTTAATATGCCGCTCCCAGGGCTTAATGCTGCTCTGCCGGGGGGGTATCCACAGCCGCGTGACCACCGGGCGCGCGCCTACACCGCCGCTGGGTTAGTCTTATAGCATGACCTGGATGAACGGCCTGCGCGCCACTTTTGACCTTGAAACCACCGGTGTGGACGTCACCACCGCCCGCATCGTGACTGCTTCCCTGATCCTGCTGGACCCTCAGGGTAATGTGGTGCGCCGTGGCGAGTGGCTGGCTGACCCCGGTGTTGAGATCCCCGCCGGTGCCGCCGCCGTGCACGGTATTACGACTGAGTACGCGCGTGAGCACGGCCGTCCCGCCCGCGAGGTCGTGTGGGAGCTTGCCGGCGCGATTGGTGCGCTCAATATTGATGGTGTGCCGATTATTGCGTTCAATGCCGCCTACGATTTTTCGGTGCTGCACCACGAGATGCTGCGCCACAATATTGCCAACGGTGAGCTGCCGCCGGGTGTGGTGCTCGACCCGTACGTTCTGCATAAGCACGTGATTCCGCGTAAGCGCGGCAAGCGCACCCTTGAGGTTCTTGCCGCCGAGTACGGTGTCTCCCTGGAGAATGCGCACACCTCCGCTGATGATGCCCTGGCGGCGGAGCGTCTGCTGGTGAAGCTGACCGAGCAGTTCCCCGAGGTTCTCAACGTGGATGCACGCCAGCTGCACGAGCAGCAGATTCAGTGGGCGGCGGAGCAGGCGGCGAGCTTCCAGGCGTGGTTGCGTACGCAGCCGGGTAAGGAATCTGAGGTTATTGACGGCCGCTGGCCTGTGCGCCGATAAAACTGCGCCTCTAAACCTGCGCCGCTAAAAACCTAGGCAGCATCCCCAAACACCTCTCCTTTACTGACGGGCTGACACTATCCCCGTTTGGGCTTCTCCCCTATGCTAGATATGGAACCATACCTACACGAATAGCACGTGAATAGCACGACCCGGAAGGCCTCTCATGGATGATCAGCCCCGCACTACCGAGCCGTACCCTGACACTAATACGCGCAGTATTTATCTGGGGTCTACCCGTCTGGCTCATGAGCACCTGGTGGCGCAGTCGCAGGTGGTGCTCCGCCTGGGCCGCATCCTGATGAAGTCGGGTGCGAGCGCATACCGTATTAAGGCGTCGATGGCGCGTTTGGCGAAGGCTGTGGGGTTGAAGGAGCATCACGCGCAGGTGACCTTCACCGAAATTTCGACTTCTTCGTACACTGACGGTAATTTCCGTACTGAGGTGGCTGAGCAGCGCACGATGGGCATTAACGCTCATAAGCTGGATCAGCTGGGTAAGTTCATTTCTGAGCTTCCTGAAAAGATCACCCCTGCGGAGGCGAATGCTGAGCTTGACCTTATCGATTCGGCGAAGCCTCTGTACACCCGCTGGATGTTGGCGCTGGCGTCGGCTGTGGCGTGTGCCGGGTTCGCGTTCCTGAACCGTGGCGGCCTGGTGGAGTGCTCGGTTGTATTCTTGGCGGCGGGTGCCGGCCAGTATTTGCGTTCGACTCTGCTCAAGCGCGGTGTGAGCCACATGGCGACGTGGATGGCGTGTGGCTTCCTGGCGGCGGGCCTGTACATTGCGATTGTTAATGTGCTGGTCGCGGCGAGTTGGATTAGCCCGAACCATATGATTGGTTTTATTTCGTCGGTGCTGTTCTTGGTGCCGGGCTTCCCCATGGTGACGGGTATGCTCGACATTTCTCGCATGGACTTTTTGGCGGGTATTTCACGCCTGACCTATGTGGGTTTGCTGCTGATTAGTGCGTCGTTTGCGGTGTGGCTTTTGGGCTCGATGTTCCATTTGCCGCTGGCTGCCCCGGCGCCTCTTAACCTGGATCCGACCCTGTATTTGCTTCTGCAGGTGCTTTCTTCGGGTGTTGCGGCGGCTGGTTTCGCGATGCTTTTTGCAGCCTCCCCGGTGGCGTGTCTGTGGGGTGGCGTGATTGCTGCGGTGGCGAATCCCGCCCGTATTCACATGGTTGAGGCTGGTATGCCCGCGCATATGGCGGCGACGATTGCCGTGTTTGGTGTGGGTATTTTGGCTGAGATTGTGGCGCCGCTGCATCACCGTAAGTACACGCGTATTTCCCTGTCTGTTCCGGCGGTGGTGACGATGGTTCCGGGTGTGCTGTTCTACCGTTCGATGTCGCATTTTGCTAGCGGTGATATGTATTCGGCGACGACCGGTTTTGTGCAGTCCATGCTGATTTTCATGGCGTTAGGTATGGGCCTGGCGTTTGTGCGTCTGCTCTTTGATAAGAACTGGCTGTTCGATCAGGACACTCAGGTGCTGAACCGTCTGGATACTGACCGGCATATGCGTTAGCGCGTTGCGCGTCCTCTCTGTTCCCTAACTTGTTTGTTGTGTTTTATCGTCACCTTTCGGTACGTTCAGGTGCTTGTCACCTGCGGTTCATCTGTAGCGCCTATGATGGTTAGGTACGGGACGTTAGTAACGTGCGGACTCTGTCGCCTGCCGTGCGTCGTCCCTTGTAATTCTTTAGTTCGCCGTCCCTGTTGAAAGGCACCGATACGATGACTCCTTCCTCTACCCATCCGCTGCACCACGAAGCCAGCGAGAAGCTGTTTGAGCGTTCTCGCGCGGTGATTCCCGGTGGTGTGAATTCCCCGGTGCGCGCCTTCAATTCTGTGGGCGGCACTCCTGCATTTGCGGCGAAGGCTAAGGGCGCGTACCTATACGATGCGGACGGCAACGAGTACGTTGACCTGGTCTGCTCGTGGGGCCCGTCGATTCTGGGTCACGCGCATCCGCAGGTGGTTGAGGCGGTTCAGCAGGCGGCTGAGCGCGGCCTGTCCTTTGGTGCGGCGAGCGCGCCGGAGGCTGAGCTGGCTGAGCTGGTGGTCAACCGTATTAACGCGGCAATTCCCGGCGCGATTGATCAGGTGCGTATGGTGTCCACCGGTACTGAAGCGACCATGACTGCGATTCGCCTGGCGCGCGGTGTGACCGGTCGCGACAAGATTATTAAGTTCGCGGGCTGCTACCACGGTCACGTGGATGCGCTGCTCTCTGAGGCTGGTTCGGGTGTGGCTACCCTGGCACTGCCGGGTTCTGCTGGCGTGACTGCCGCAACCGCCTCGGAGACCATCGTTCTGCCCTATAACGACCTGGACGCTGTGCGTGAGGCGTTCGCAAACCATGAGGGTCAGATTGCCGCAATTATTACTGAGGCGGCGCCCTGCAACATGGGTGTGGTGACCCCCAAGCCCGGTTTCAACCGTGGCCTGCACGAGATTGCTCACGCGAACGGTGCGCTCGTCATTTTTGATGAGGTGCTGACCGGTTTCCGTGTGTCTTCGGCTGGTTATTGGGGTTACGCGGCTCCCGAGGATGGCGGCTGGGTTCCCGATATTTTCACGTTCGGCAAGGTCATTGGTGGCGGTATGCCCATCGCGGCGCTGGCCGGTAAGCGTGAGGTCATGGAGTACCTGGCGCCGGTCGGTCCCGTCTACCAGGCTGGTACCCTTTCGGGTAACCCGCTGTCGGTTGCGGCGGGTATTACGACCCTGACCCTGGCTGATGCTGCCGTCTACGCGCACCTGAATTCGCGTAGCGCCCAGCTGCAGCAGGCTCTGACCGAGGCGTTCAACGCCGCCGGTGTAGACCACTCCATCCAGAGCGCCGGTAACCTCTTTTCGGTCGCGTTTGGCACCTCTCAGGAGGGCGTGCACAACTACGCCGACATCAAGGCCTCGGCAACCAGCCGCTACAACGCGTTCTTCCACTCCATGCTCGAATCCGGCGTGTACCTGCCGCCGAGCGCATTCGAGGCATGGTTCGTTTCTGCCTCCCACGACGATGAGGCGATGGACCGTATCATCTCGGCTCTCCCGGCCGCTGCCGCCGCTGCCGCATCCGCATAAGGGTTTGAGAGAAGTAAGGAGGTGAGCCGCTCATGGATCTGAGCGCTCTGGGACTGCCCATGGAGCAGCTACGCGACGTGTGGCTGATCGCCTTCATGGTGTACCTGGGCTTGTGCCTGCTGGTGGATATCGCCTACCCGGTGCCCATCAAGAAGGAGAAGGCAGCCGACCTGTACCTTGAGGTGTCCGGCTCGCCCGTTGATGAGGCGCGCCGCGCCACCGCGGAACGCACCGCGATGGGTGCGCCGCTGAGCTCCTCCCGTAAGGGTAGCGCCACGAAGAAGGCGAAGAAGAAGTTGGATTCTATTGAGGGCGCCGGCGTGTTTAGCGGCTGGTTCCACACGGTCATGTACCTGTGGGGCTGGATTGTGGCGGTCTCTATCTTCACCCTGTACTGGGATATCGTGTACGACGGCGTTGTACTGCCGGCGCTGATTCTGCCGTTCCTTATGGTGTACCTGGGTGCGCGTATTGGCCGCCGTCAGTGGCGTGCAGTTCGCGGTTACAGCAAGGACGACCGTGTGCTGGGCATGCCGCGCATCTACTCGGCGACGCTGGGTAAGCTGAGCGCACCGTTCCGTGTGCGCGGCACCGTGCCGGGCGTGGAGCCGATTCGTGATGACCGCACCGCCTACTGGATCCTCGGTGGTATTGCGTTCCTGCTCGCCTCGGTCTTCCTGGTTTCGCTGGCGGGCTGGAGCATCGACGAGGATTGGGAAGCGATCTATATCGGTCACGCATCCTGGTTCTTGCTGGCGGCGGGCGTTCTGCTAATCATCATATTGCTGATGCGTAGCCGCGATTATGTGCTGTACAACCCGGATTCGTTCCAGGCTGGGCGTCTGCTCCTTCCGGCGAAGTCCCGCCCCTACTCTGAGGTTCGCGCATTCCGTGTCTACCCGAAGAACCCGGACGCTATCAAGCTGAACCCGAAGGACGCGAGCCAGTGGACGCTGGAGATTCTGCTCCCCGGCGGCCGCAAGCACGACTATTTACTGAATGATCACCAGATTGATTGTTTGGTGGCGCAGATTGCGTTCAATATTGAGCAGGGACGCTGGGCGCAGCTGGATTCGCCGGCGGACCGTGAAATGTTGGCGAAGTACTTCGTGGACGGCCGCGTCATCTGCACAACCATGGGGTACAAGCCTGCCGGTAAGCATGCGGAGGAGGCGGCACGCCGCGCATCCTTCCAGAAGGCGCAGTACAAGTAAACCTGCAGCCTATATACCACGAGAAGCCACATGTGTTTCGAGAAGCCACCAAAGACGTGGCTTTTCGAAACACATGTGGCTTCTCGGCATCCAAAGAAGGGAGGGGTTAGGCGTCCAGCTCGCGGAGCCAGCCTGCCGCCTCCGTACCGTAATAGGTCAGGATAACGTCCGCACCGGCACGGTGAATCGAACGCAGCGACTCCAGCACCACAGCCTTACGGTCAATCCAGCCGTTCGCCGCAGCCGCCTCAATCATCGCGTACTCACCCGATACCTGATACGCCGCCACCGGCACCGGCGAAAACTCCGCCACCTCACGCACAATATCCAGGTAACTACCGGCAGGCTTCACCATCACCATATCCGCGCCTTCCTCTAGGTCAGCGCGCACCTCCAGAAGTGACTCGCGGCGGTTCGCCGGGTCCTGCTGATAGGTCTTACGGTCACCCGTGAAGCTGGACTCCACCGCGTCACGGAACGGGCCGAAGAACGCAGAAGCGTACTTCGCCGAATACGCCAGAATCGACACATCCTCAAAGCCTGCCTCGTCCAGGGCGGCGCGCATCGCCGCAATCTGGCCGTCCATCATGCCCGAGGGGGACACCGTGTGCGCACCCGCACGCGCCTGCGCAACCGCCATCTTGCAGTACAGCTCCACAGTCTCGTCATTATCCACCACGAGGGTGCCGTGGCCGTCATCGACCAGCACGCCGCAGTGACCGTGGCTCGTAAACTCATCCAGGCAGGTATCAGCCATAACCACCAGGTCATCGCCGAACTCCTCACGGCACACCGCAATCGCACGGTTCAGGATGCCCTGCGGATCCCACGCAGTCGAACCAATCTCGTCCTTATCCTCATCGCGAGGAATGCCGAACAGGTCAATGCAGCGGATGCCCGCCTCGTAGGCCTCGCGCACGGCGGGGATGATGCTCTCCAGGGTGTGCTGGTACTGACCGGGCATCGAACGAATCGGCTGCGGCTCGTCGATGCCGTCGCGAACAAAGAACACCTGAATCAGCTGCGCGGGGCGCAGGGTGGTCTCAGCGACGAGGGAGCGCATGGCTGCGGTGGTGCGCAGGCGGCGCGGGCGGCGGGTGAGGTTCATGATCTCTCCTGAAAACTCGATAAAAATATGTGGTCTTAGTAGATGAGGGATGCAGCAGCACGCGCCAAATCCTGCGGTAACGGCGAATCGGCCTGCACGTAGCGCAGGTTCAAGGCGCGGCATACGGAGGCGGTACTCGCCCCAATCGCAACCACCGGCGGCACCGATTCGGGCGGTACAGATTCAGGCGATAGCGCGGGGGTGCTGTCCAGCAGGGCGTGCAGGCGGGAGGGGGCGGTCACCACCAGCACATCCAGCGCTGGGGTTTCCGGGGCGGGGGCATCTGCGGCATTCCCCTGTACGAGCGCGCGGGCGGTGCTGAGGCTCAGCTCGCCGGGTGCTACCTGCTCGGCGGGCACCATGTCGTAGAGCACGCAGCGGTGGCTGTCCCAGCCCAGGTTTTTGAGGCCTTCGCGCAGGGTCGGGCGGGCGTTGGAGCCTTCCAGAACCAGCACGGCGGCGGGCTCGGTTGCAGGCTTTTCAAACTCCGCGAGCATACCGGCGGCGCTCTGCACCTGCGGCTGAAAATCCGTGCCCAGCCCCAGCTGGGTGTGCACGGCGCGGGCGGTTGCCGCACCCACGCAGGCGATGCGCACTCCCCCACTCGCGCAGGCGCGGGCAAACTCGTCGCCCCACAGCTCGGCGCAGGCGCGAACCGTGTTGGCGCTTGTGAAGCTCACCCACGCATAGTGACCGGAGGCGAGCGCCTCGAGCGCGGCGGCGTGCTCTGCGCCCGGTTTGACGGTGCGTGCCTGCTGTAGCGGGGCGAAGAGTACCCGGGGCTCCCCTAACCCGTTCTGTGCGCTTTCTTCGGCGAGGGCTCGTGCGAAGGGGGCTCCCTGGGCGGCGGAGCGGGTCAGCAGAACCGTGCGCGGGACATCAGCCTGCAGGGATTCGGCCTGCGGGGATTCAGCCTGCCGGGATTCAGAACACGAGGCAGACATGGCGCCTACTTCAGGTCCAAACCGGCCAGGGCGGCGGCACCCATCTGCAGCAGGTCTTCTGCCACGCGCACGCCCAGGCGTTTGGCGCCGGGCACATCCAGCTCGGCGGTTGCCGAGGTGTGGCGCAGCATGTCAGTGCCGTCCGGGGACGCCACCACAACGTTAAGCACCAGGTCGCCTTCAACCACGTGCGCGTACGCGCCGATGGGTGCGGCGCATCCGGCTTCGAGGCGGCGCAGCAGGGCACGTTCGGCGCTGACCGCGAGGCGGGTTTCGTGGTGGTTTGCAGTGAGCAGGGCACGGCCGAGGGCACGCACCGGGCGCGCCACCTCGGGGTCGGCGAGCACGGCGGGGTCCGGGTTCTCGAATTCGCTTTCGCGCACTTCCAGGGCGAGCGCACCCTGGCCGGGGGCGGGCAGCATGCGGGTGGGGTCAAGGTACTCGGTGATGAGTTCTTCCTTGCCCAGGCGCTTAAGACCGGAGACGGCGAGCACCACGGCATCGCAGTCGCCGCTGCGTTCGGTGCCTACACCGTGGTCGACGCGCTCGGAAGTTTCGGTGTTCTGGCGGAGTACGACCTGCTTGCCGGCGTGCTCTTCCAGGCCCTTCACGCGGCCGATGCGGGTGCCCACGTTACCGCGAATGTCCACGATTTCAAGGTCGGGGCGCAGTGCACGCAGCTGGGCGGCGCGGCGGGGTGAGCCGGTGCCCACGCGGGAGCCTTCGGGCAGGGTGTCTACGGTCAGACCGTCACGTGCCACGAGGGCGTCGCGGGGGTCTTCACGCTTGAGGGTTGCAGCGACCACCAGGCCGGGGCAGGGTGCGGAGGGCAGGTCCTTGAGGGAGTGTACTGCCATGTCCACGCGGTTTTCTTCGGAGGCGTTCTCACCGTCGAGCAGACGCTGGCGCAGTGCCGCCGCGAATACGCCGGTGCCGCCGAGGGTTGCCAGGGGCCCGGTGAGCACGTCGCCTTCGGTTTTGACGGTGCGCAGGGTGAAGTCAACGACCTCGGCATCTGCGGCGCCGTGGTGTGCCTGGTGTTCGGTGTAGAGGGAGGTGACGGTTTCAGCGGCAATACGGCTTTGGGTCAGGGCGAGAGCAGACCCGCGGGTGCCCAAGATGTACTCGTGATGGCTCATATCTCTCCTTTTCGGTGATGTGTGTGATAGCCCGTAGGTGCGTGTGTCTGTGCGTTGAGCTGTGCCTGCAACTCTGTGCGCCACAGCTGTGTGTGGGCTTGTAGGCAGTGCGGCTCCGACCCGCCCGCACACCCCGGTCAGGGGGTGTTGGGGCGAGCCGGAGCTACAGATGGTGTTAGTGGGAGCAACATCCGCCGGAGCCGCATCCACCGGAGCGGCTGGCGGGAGCTTCCTCAGACTCGGCGGTATCAGCACCGGCTGCGTACTCGGCGATGACCGGCTTCGGCGCGCCACGGCCGGGCTTGCAGCAGGCGGGTTCGCACTCGTCGAACCAGCCGTACTGACCGCTCGCGCTCGGGGCGAGGACGCTCTCACGTTCGGGGCGCAGGTCGGCTGAAACGCCGTTCTCCACGCGCTCCTCAATGAGGCGGCGCAGCGACTCCACGTACGCCGGATGCGTGCCGGGGGTGGGGGTGCGCACGGCAACCACGCCCAGGCGTTCGCAGGTGTCCAGCGCCTCGGTGTCCAGATCCCACTTGACTTCCATATGGTCGGAGACGAAGCCGAGGGGCACCAGCACGACGCCTTCCACGGGGGCTTCGCCGTCCTCCGCCGGATTGGCGGGGGTGGATAGCGCCTCCAGGGCGTCGTTGACGTCCGGTTCCAGCCACGGCATGGACGGCGGGCCGGAACGGGACTGGTACACCAGCTCCCATTCGACGTTCTGCAGAAGCTGCGGGGCTTCATCGCGAACCAGCGAAAGCACGGCGCGAGCGACCTGCAGGTGCTTCTCCACGTAGGCGGAGCCGCCCTCGTAGTTCACGCCGCGCGGACCTGCCTCATTCGCCGCGGAGGTCGGCACCGAGTGGGTGCAGAACATGATGCGCAGGCGCGGGTTCAGCGAACCGCTATCGCGTGCGGCGAGCTGCTCACGCACCGTGGCGAGGCCGTCCTTCAGCCCGTCAGCAAAAGCGCGGGAAAAGCCGGGCACGTCAAAGAACTGACGGATCTTGCCCACGTGCACGCGACCTTCCAGGCCGAGCTGCTCAATCGCCATGCCGTAGTCCTCACGGTACTGGCGGCAGCTCGAGTAGCCGGGGTAGGCGCTGGTCGCCAGCACGAGCACATTACGGTGCCCGTTCTCGTAGGCTTCGGCGAGCACGTCCTTCACGTAGGGCTTCCAGTTGCGGTTCGCCCAGGTGATCGGGATGCGCGGGCCGCGTTCCGCGAGCGCCTGCTGCAGCGCGGCGAGCAGGGCACGGTTCTGCTCGTTAATGGGCGAGACGCCGCCGTTGGCGCGGTAGTGGGTGGCGACCTCTTCGAGGCGCTCATCCGGGATACCGCGGCCAGCGGTCACGTTGCGCAGGAACGGGATGACGTCCTCCTGCCCCTCGGGGCCACCGAAGGAGGACAGGATCACCAGGTCGTAGGGGCGTGCCTCTTCGGCACGTTCACGGGTGATGCTGCGTTCGCTTCGGTAGTCGCCGAGGGTCTGCTCGTTGAGCACGGCGGTGTTCGCCGGGTCGGTGCGGTTGGGTACCACATCGTCCGGCAGGAGCGTGCCGTTGAGGGTTACGCCGTTGTTCGGCTGATGGCTCACGCCAGAACCTCTGCTACTTCATCTGCGCCAATGCGGCGGCCGGTGTAGAAGGGCGTTTCCTCACGTACGTGCAGGCGTGCTTCGGTGTTGCGGAAGTGGCGCATCATGTCGACGAGGTCAACGAGCTGGGGCGCTTCGAGGGCGAGGACCCACTCGTAGTCGTTCATGCCGAAGGTTGCGACGGTGTTTGCCAGAATCTGCGGGAAGTCGATTGCCTTCATGCCGTGGTTCTTGAGCATTTCTGCGCGGCGTTCGGGATTCATGTAGTACCAGTCGTAGGAGCGTACGAAGGGGTAGACGCAGACCCATGCTTCGGGTGCCTTGCCGCGTGCGTAGGCGGGTGCGTGGTTGCGGGTGAATTCTGCTTCGCGGTGTACGCCCATGGTGGACCAGACGATAGTGGTGCCTGCGAAGAGTGCGGTGCGGCGGATCTTGCGGACTGCTGCCTGCAGCTTTTCGGGGGTTGCGCCGTGGGTCCAGATCATGACGTCTGCGTTGTCGCGCATTGCGGAGACGTCGTAGATGCCGCGCAGGGTCACTCCGTCTGCTGCGAGCTGTTCTGCGACCTTCTCGAACTCTGCGCGTGCCTCGTCGGTGTTGGACTCTGCGGGGCGTGCGCCGGAGCGTGCGAACACGGTGTAGAGGGCGTAGTGCAGGGTTTCGCCTTCTTCGCGGCCGCGGCGGTTCTCGTCAGCTGCGGAGTGCTGGACAGCGTAGCCCTTGGGTGCGCCGCCGTAGCCGTGGCCTGCGTGGGTGTAGCCGCCCTGACCTGCGCCGTGTGCGCCGCCGTGGCCGTGTGCTGCGTGATCGTGAGACATTGTGTGTTCCTTTCTTCAGCGAGGGTTCGCTGTGCTGGAGGCGCGGCTTCCGTAGCTGCGCGTTTTCTCAATTTTTTTGGTCTAGTTGCTGGCTGAGCTGAGTTATTGGCTAAGCTTCTGCCGCCGCGCCGTCTACTTGGCAGTTGCGGCTTTCGGGGAGGTGACGCCTTCCCAGTCCTGTGCTGCGTGGTAGATGAGGCGGTCCATCTGCTCGTAGGTGTCTTTGACGGTTACGACCAGGCCGGAGCCTGCCGCCCAGGAGCCGACGGTGCTGAGGGTTCCGAGTTCGCTGGCGCGTTCGCGGAATTCCTTAACTCGGTCGCGGTGGCCGGGGGTGGAGGCGGGCAGTACGCCGCGCCAGCGTACGACGTCCGCGTCGACGAGGTTGCTGCGGGTGAGGGCTACATCCATCATGCGGGTGGCGTCGCGCAGGGCGAGGGTGATGAGCTGTTCATCGGCGAGTGCCACTTCTGAGAAGCGGGCGTCTTCGCCGCCGCGGCCGTAGGAGAGGCGCACAACGTGGCGTCCGGGGCCTGCGGCCTCGGCGACCCACTGCCATTTGGCGGTGGCGTGAGTGAGTGCCTTGGCGCGTACGGCGGTGGCTTCTTCGGAGACGAGCAGGCCGGTGCCGCGGGGGTGCTTGTCCAGGGCGGGGGCATCAACGACGAGGGTGACGAGAGCGACTTCGGGGCCGGGTTCCAGGGCGGGTAGTGCGGTGGAGACGTGCGGGCCGATGAGTCGTGCCACGGTCGGGCCGTCGGTGGCGAGCACCAGGTAGTCGGCGTAGAGGGGGGTGTTTTCGCCGTCGGTGGTGTGGCGCTGGATGATGAACCACTGGCCGGTGGATTCGTCGCGGTCAACGGCGATGACGTCGAATCCGGTGACGATGCGAACACCGGAGGCGTACAGGTCTTCGACGAGACGTTCGGACAGCTGGTTCATGCCGCCCACGATACCGGCGACCTGTGAGCCTGCGGGGGCTGCCGAACGGAAAGCGTGCGCTGCGGCGGAGAGGGAGCGGTGCTTGCGGAAGGCTTCGCGCAGACCGGGGATGGTCGCATCGACGTCGAGCTTGTCGGGGTGGGTGGAGTACACGCCGGAGGCGACGGGTGCGACGAGGCTGTCGAGCACTTTCTGACCCATGCGGATGCGCACGAGCTCACCGAGGGTCTTCGCGTTTTCGCCTGCGGAGACGGGCAGGAACTTGTCCACCTGGGCGCGGCGCAGACCGTTCTTACCGATGACGGGGATCAGCGACTTATCGTTCACATTGCCGGGGATGCCCATGATGCCGGTGCTGGGGGTGCGACGGGCGCCCTGCGGCAGGTACAGCCAGGAGCCGTAGGAGTTGGGGCTGACGATCTGGTCGCCCAGGCCGAGTTCCTTGACGAGGTCGCTGACAATGGGGCTGCGGGTTGCGAAGGATTCTGCGCCGGAGTCCAGCAGAAGGCCGCCAACTTCGTGGGCACCAACGGCACCGCCGAGGTGGTGGCGCTGTTCTAGCAGGGTGACGCGCATACCGGCTGCGGCGAGGCGGCGTGCGGAGATCAGGCCGGAGGGGCCGCCGCCGATGACGATGGCGGTGGGTGCCTTCTCGTTGCGGGTGAAAGCTCGTGCGTTCTGGGGCGCGGCGGAGGAACTGACCTGTGCGGTGCGGTGCGGTGCCTGGTTGGTGTGGCCCATGGTGGTTCTCCTTTGGTCTGCCTGCAGTGGAGTTGCCCATTGCGGTAACGGGTGTGGTGGTTGGTTCGGGGTGCAGATGTTCGGTGCAGATGCCGGAGGGTATCCGGCATCTGCGCCGTCTATTTATCGTTATTTATCCTATGCCTGCGCGGTGCGTTCGTGGATATATGCCACGAGGTCGGTGAGCACCTGCGGGTCGGTGGTCGGGGGTACGCCGTGACCGAGGTTAACCACGTGCGAGGGGGCGGCGTTACCTTCTGCGAGGACCTCGTCTACGTGTGCGTAGAGGTTTTCGCTGCCTGCGGCGAGCAGTGCCGGGTCGATATTGCCCTGCAGGGGTACAGCGCCGTTGAGCAGGGTGTTCGCTGCGGACAGCGGCAGTCGGTAGTCCACGCCGATGACGTCTGCGCCGGCTTCGTGCATGGCGGGCAGCAGCGCGGTGGTGCCGGTGCCGAAGTGGATGCGCGGCACACCGTATTCGCGCACCATATCGAGGGCGGTTGCGGAGTGCGCCTGCACGTAGCGGCGGTAGTCGCTTTCGCTGAGGGATCCTGCCCAGGAGTCGAAGAGCTGCACTGCGGATGCGCCCGCCTCGATCTGTGCGCGCAGGAACTGGCCTGCGGTGCGGGCTGCCCAGGCGGCGAGTTCATGCCAGGCGTCGGGGTCGGCGTGCATCATGGTGCGCGGGCGCAGGTGGTCGCGGGAGGGGCCGCCTTCGACCATGTAGGCGGCAACGGTGAAGGGAGCTCCGGCGAAGCCGATGAGCGGGGTGTCGCCGAGCATTTCTACGGTGGCGGCGACGGCTTCGCGGATGGGGTCGAGGTCGCTGTCTTTGAGTTCGGGCAGGGCGCGCACCTCGTCGAGGGTGCGTACGGGCTGGTCGAGTACGGGGCCCTTACCGGGCACGATGTCGACGTTGACGCCCGCGAGCTTCATGGGGATGACGATGTCGGAGAAGAAGATACCGGCGTCGACCTTGTGGCGTCGGACGGGCTGCACGGTAATTTCTGCGGCGAGGTCGGGGGTGAGGCATGCGTCCAGCATAGGGATGCCTTCGCGTACCTGGCGGTATTCGGGCAGGGAGCGGCCTGCCTGGCGCATGAACCAGACGGGTCGGTGGCTGGAGGGGCGGCCGGTGAGGGCGCGGAGCATGGGCGAGTCGGCGGTGGTGCCTGCGCGCAGGGGGTGGTTTGCGGGTAGGTGTGCGAGCTGTTCGTCGGTGAGCAGGGGTCGCTGGGCGTCGGTGGGGTGTGCGGGCAGGGCGGGTGCCTGTGAGGCAGCCGATGCGGGGCCATTTTCCGACGCGGGGGTAGTGTGCTGGTTTTCGCTCATAGTGTCTAGTGTGACAGGTTTATGTGGGCGTTTTTGCGACACTATGTCATGGTGACTCTTACCTAATGATGGCTTTCTTAGCAGTGAGGGAAACCTTAGTTCATGCCTACTCTTCGTGTCCGCTCCCCCACCGTGCAGATTTTCTTGCCCCCTACGATGATGGAACTTAGGTTCTGTGAGCTTTACAGGGGCTTAGTCGGCGTGGTTATGATTAGTCTCTAGTGAGTACTTATGCATTTGTGGCATCGCACCACACCGTTGATCTGACCACCGTCGCTGCGTTGAGCGCCGGTGCTTCCGGCGTACCCGATGTTCTGGCGGGCGATATGGCACGCCAGCTGGGCGTGAAGGGTGCAGTCGTTCTTGCCACCTGTAACCGGCTTGAAATGTATGTTCAGCTACACGTATCCGCCCATGTACACATGGTTCGTGAGCTGATTGCTGATTCGATTGCACGCACCTCCGGCTTAGACAAAGAACTGGTTGATTCCAGCTTCGACGTGTACGCCGACGAGGAGGCTGCACGCCACCTGCTGACGGTCGCCTCCGGCCTGGAATCTGCCGTGGTCGGCGAGCGCGAAATCACCGGTCAGGTGCGCCGCGCCCTGGCCGCCGCGCAGGCGAAGGCGCAAGAGGACGGTGTGTCCCTTCCCGGTGAGCTGGTTCAGCTATTTGAGCATGCAGCGCATACGGCTCGTCAGGTAGGTCAGCACACGGCGCTTGGCGCCCAGGGCCGCTCGATTGTGTCTGTTGCCTTGGATCTTGCGGATGAGGTTGCCGAGAAGGACTGGTCGACCCGACGCGCCCTAATTTTTGGTACGGGTGCTTATGCGGGTGCAACCATTGCGGCTCTGCGCGAGCGCGGTTGCACCGATATTTGGGTCAATTCCCGTTCTGGTCGCGCCCCGGAGTTCGCGGCGAAGCGCGACGTCTTCGCGGTGCCCGAGGACGGCATGGAACAGGCGATGGCTGAGGCTGACGTGATTATTGGCTGCTCTGGCGGCTCAGATCCGCTGCTTCCCGAGCAGATTCCGGCTGGTCACCACACGATTCTTGACCTTGCTCTTTCACGTGACTTTGATCCGTCGGTCGCTGACCTGCCGCATGTTGAGCTGATTACGCTCGAGTCGGTGCGCCTTGCCGCCCCCGAGGAGACCGAGGAATCCGTGGCGACGGCTACGCGCATCGTGGAGTCTGAGCTGGCGGCGTTTGTGTCTCGTCAGCGTTCCCGCACGATTGACTCCGCGATTGTTGCGCTGCGCTCGCACACTATGGATGTGCTGGATTCCGAGCTGGAGAAGGTACGTAACCAGTTTGGTTGCGGTGCGGCGACGGAGCAATTTGAGCTGGCGATGCGCCGCATGGTGAAGTCTCTTCTGCACACCCCGACGGTGCGCGCCAAGAAGCTGGCGTCGGAGGGCCGCGCAGAGGATTACGTGCAGGCGCTGGAGACTCTCTACGGCATTCAGGTGGAGGACTCTTAAGAGCCTCCTCTCCCCCGCTCTTCCCGGTATTTTCCGGCATTTTTCCGGCGTTTTTCGCGCGCATTTTCACGCGTGACGCGGCGAGTATTTTATTAGCCCCCGGCGAAGTACCGCCCGTTCACGGTGCCGATGGGCGTATTCACGCTAGAGTAGATGCTAGCTAAGACAGTTCCCATACCCGGCGCACGTTTGGTTGCACCGGACTATTCTGCGAGGAGACTCATGGAAATCAAGATTGGCATTCGCCACATTGCTCGTGAAATCGTTGTTGAGACCAGTGAGGCTAAGGAAATCCTCATGGAGAAGGTCTCGAAGGCTATTGAGGATGGCTCGCTGCTGCAGATTATGGATGATAAGGGCAACACCACCCTGATTTCTGGCGCTCAGATTGGCTATGTCGAGCTGGGTTCCGACGCTAAGCGTCACGTTGGTTTCGGTATCGGCGCCTAATTAGTTCGGTAGCTGAACCCCCTTTAGCTTGAGCTTTCCCCCGCATCCGTCACGATGCGTAACCGCGCTTTATGCGCCGTGTGCGTGCGCTGTATGCGCCACGTCGTTACGCCGTGGCGAATGCGGGGGTTTGCATTTTAAACCGCCCGCACAAAAACCTCGCGGCACCCGGTTTTGAGGCGGTATATCGCCCATCACGGGCGCACACCACAACCGGTCGGGGGGTGCGCCGGAAGCAAATCCGGGTTAATATTGAGGGGTTAAGTGAATGACCGGTCGTACCCCTTTCAAGACCCCGAGGCTGCACCGCCTTCTCATCATGAATGAACCATGAGTATTAATCATGCGTGCAGGCGGTGTCTCGGTAAGAATTTCCCGTGTAAGAATTTCCCGCGGCCGGCTTTCGACGCCCGCCCGTCACCGCCTCCACTATTGGGGCGCTGGCTGGTACACCCCCGTTTCGGGGAGAAACACACCCCGAGCAGGGGTAGAAAGATACGGTCCAGTGACTGAAACGAACACGCAGGAAACCACTCAGACTGCAAAGTCCTTCGCCGACTTCGGCGTTCGCCAGGATATTAGCGACGCCCTCGCGGCGGTTGGCATTACCTCCCCCTTCCCCATCCAGGAGCTGACTCTTCCCGTGGCTCTGTCTGGCCAGGACATCATTGGTCAGGCGAAGACCGGTACCGGTAAGACCCTCGGCTTCGGTCTGCCCACCATTCAGCGTGTGGTTGGCCGCGACGATGAGGGTTGGGCTGATTTGGAGTATCCCGGCGCACCTCAGGCGCTGATTCTGGTTCCGACCCGTGAGCTTGCTATTCAGGTGGGCGAGGACCTGGCGATTGCTGCGAAGCTGCGCAACGCCCGCGTCGCAACCCTGTACGGCGGTGTGCCGATTGAGCCTCAGGCTGAGCTGCTGCGCCGCGGCCTGGAGGTTGCGGTGGGCACCCCCGGCCGCATTATCGACCTGTACCAGCAGGGCTTCCTGAACCTGAAGCAGGTTAAAATCGTGGTCCTCGATGAGGCTGACGAGATGCTGGATTTGGGTTTCCAGCCGTCGGTTGAGAAGATCCTCCGCTACCTGCCCGAGGACCGCCAGACCATGCTGTTCTCCGCAACCATGCCCGGCCCGGTCATTGCGATGGCACGCCAGTACATGACCAAGCCCATGCGCATTAGCGCCGCTGACCCCGAGGACGCCTCGAAGACTAAGGCGTCGATCCGCCAGGTCGTCTACCGTGCGCACCACCTGGACAAGGACGAGATGATTGGCCGCATTCTGCGCGCTACCGGCCGCGGCCGCACCGTCATCTTCACCAAGACCAAGCGTGACGCTGCTCGCGTGGCGGAGGAGCTGGTGAACCGTGGCTTCGCTGCTGCTCCCCTGCACGGTGACCTGAACCAGGTTGCGCGTGAGCAGGCGCTGAAGGCGTTCCGCTCCGGCAAGGTCGACATTCTGGTTGCGACCGATGTGGCGGCTCGCGGTATTGACGTTGAAGACGTGACCCACGTGATTAACCACCGCGTGCCCGAGGATGAGAAGACTTACCTGCACCGTACCGGCCGTACCGGTCGCGCCGGCAATGAGGGTACCGCTGTGACTCTGGTTGACTGGGATGACCTGCCGCGCTGGAAGGTCATTAACGACGCCCTGGAGCTGGGTGTTCCTGAGCCGGTTGAGACCTACTCTTCCTCTGAGCACCTGTTCCATGACCTGAACATTCCGGCTGGCACTAAGGGCCGCCTGCCGCGCGAGGAGCGTGTGGCTGAGGGCATGGGCGATGAGTTCTTTGAGAGCGCCCGCGATTCTCGTGATGGCCGCCCGGCTCGTTCTCGCGGTGGCCGCGACGGTTCCCGTGAGGGTGGCCGTTCTGGCGGTCGTGACGGCGAGAAGGGTTCGCGCCGTTCCCGCGGCGGTCGTGACGGCGGCCGCGATGGTCGTTCAGGCGAGGGCCGCGGCGAGCGCCGTAGCCGCTCCGAGGGCCGCAAGCGCACTGAGCGTTCTTCTGAGCGTGCGGAGCGTAACGAGCAGGGCGCATCCGAGCGTACCGAACGTTCTTCGGAGCGTTCTGAGCGTGCGCCTCGTCAGCGTCGCCGTACCCGCCGTGTTGAGGGTCAGCCGGTGGAGGGTGAGGGTCGCAGCCGCACCCGCCGCCGTTCTGAAGGCTCTCGTTCTGAGGGCTCTCGTTCTGAGGGTTCTCGCGGTAAGGGCCGTGGCGCTGACCGTGCTGGTTCTGAAAGCTAGGGCCGGGGTTGGGTATTTCAGCATCCCCGGCGCCCGCCGCGCCTTCCCCCGCCGCTGAGGCGAACCGCACGGATTCGGCTGTTTTCGATTCGCAGGGCCCGTCGTTGCTGGTGCAGGCAGATAACCTGGAGTATCTGCGTGAGCTGCCCGATGGTGCGTTCACCGTGATTTATATTGATCCGCCGTTCAATACGGGTAAGAAGCAGACGCGCCGCACGTTGAGCGCGGAGGCTTCTGAGAAGGGTGACCGCACCGGTTTTAAGGGCAAGAGCTATTCGAGCACCCTGCAGACTCTGGCGAGCTATAACGACTCGTTCGAGGATTATTGGGCGTTCCTAGCGCCGCGTATTGAGCAGGCGCATCGTCTGCTCGCGCAGGACGGCACCTTGTACCTGCACCTGGATTGGCGTGAGGTTCATTATGTGAAGATTATGTGCGACATGATTTTTGGTCGTGAGAACTTCATTAATGAGCTGATTTGGGCTTACGACTACGGCGCGAAGTCTACGCGCCGCTGGCCGACGAAGCACGACAATATTTTGGTGTACGCGAAGGATCACCGCAGCTATTACTTCAATACTGCGGAGGTTGATCGTGAACCGTATATGGCTCCCGGTTTGGTGACTGAGGAGAAGGCTTCTCGCGGTAAGCTCCCTACTGATGTGTGGTGGCATACTATTGTGTCGCCTACGGGTAAGGAGAAGACAGGTTATCCCACGCAGAAGCCTACGGGTTTGTTGCGTCGTATGATTGCGGCGAGTTCCCGCCCGGGTGATTGGGTGTTGGATTTCTTCGCTGGTTCTGGTTCTACGGGTGCGGCTGCGGCTCAGCTGGGTCGTAAGTTCGTGTGTGTGGATCAGAATCCGCCGGCTATTGAGGTGATGGCTAAGCGCCTGGGCGTGGATTCGGTGTCGTTCGCTGAGTATCGCGGTGTGCCGCGTGGGGCGAGTGTGTTGTTCACGCCGAAGCGTACGGTGGGTGTTCGTGGCGGTACGAGTCGTGATGCGTTGACTGCAGCGAGCCGTCATGCGTTGAAGGCTGTGTTGGATACGTTGACGGAGACTACGCAGCCGGTTGAGGGTGCGTCGTGCCGGTTTGTGCGTCACTGGTCGATGGATGCGGTGGATAAGAAGATGCGTATTGATGGGCGTGATGAGTTGCGTCGTCAGCGTCAGCATCAGGCGCGGGCTAAGGCTCGTGCGGCGCGGGCTCAGCGGGATGCGGTTGCTGCGGGTGCGGTGTTGCAGCATCATGCGTCGCGTGAGAGCGTCTAGGCAGTCTTGTCTGCGCGTCCGTTAGAGCACGTGTTAAGAGTGTGGGGCGGGTTCCCGATAAGGAACCCGCCCCACAGTCTTTTGTTTTCACCTCATTGCATGTTCCCTAAATCTCTACCTGAAGGTTAGGATTTTTGATACGCTGAGAACGTTCTACTCACTGGGGCGCACAAAGATTGTGCCTCCCCCTTAGCTTGAAGGAGCTATGTTGCTTCGACAATTATTTGCCCGCCCCACGAAGCGGGCCATCCAGGCCGGTGGCACGGTACTGCTGGCAGGTGCCATGGTGTGCGGTAGTGTTCCGGCGTATGCTACAGGGCATTTGAAGCCTCATGAGGTGATCCCCATTGTGCAGCCCAATGAACCGGCAGTGACCTGTAACGACCGTGCAGAATATGAGTACTATCGGCAAGATGGCGAGTTGGGGCGTCGCGTTATTTTTAGTTGGGCACAGTGTGTCGGTCTGATTTCTGAGTATCAGAAGCACCAAATGGTCAAGAAAGATAGTGTTATCTCTCGTGGCCATTTTGTGGAGTATTTGTATCGCCTGTCGGGTTCTCCTGAGGTGAAGAATCTTCCGGCGCAGTCTCCGTATGGTGATATTAAGACTGATGACCCGCGTTTTCCTGTGGTGATGTGGGCTCGTGAGCGGGGCATTACCTGGGGTTGGAGTGATGGGAATTTCCATTACGATACCCCTGCTAGTGAGTCTTCTACTGCCTTGATGGTGTATCGGTTGGCGGGCAGTCCAAAAGTAACGGTAGCTGCATATGACCCTGAGAAGTATTTCCCCCCTACTCCTTGGAAGGAAAAATGGCCGAATATGCCATATAATTCGGAGCTTCATAAGGCATACACCTGGTTACACTATGGTCTTCAGAATCCAAATAATGAAGATTCTATTGAGAACGTATCGTATCGACGGTATGGTATCGTATCGCCTAACGATGAATTTGAATGGTTGGCTTACGCTACTTATGAGCAGGCTATCGAAGTGATTCGTCTAGCAGATAAATCTTTCAAATTTAAATAAACTATGTGCGCCTCACCTAATGTTAGGTGAGGCGCACATTTTAGTAATTTTTATTCAGTGATTGGAAAATCTTTTTTATTAGAAATATCTGCTGAATCCTCAGTAGATTTATAGACATACTGATTAATTTCAATCTTGTAGGGTGGTTTCAGGGAATTTTTAATAAAAAACTTCCATGCACCTTCCAGCGCCTTGGGTTTAGGTTTGTTATCGTCTTCGTAGTCCATGTGGCATTGGTCGTATGCATTGGCGCCAATAATATTCAAACGCCTAACGCTACCTTCAAGATAGAAGCCCCACAGCGAAGCAAGGATTGTTTTTAGTGATACTTCTTTGCTTGGCCCGTAGGGGTTGTCTGAGCGTACTCCTGTAAAGGTGCAGTCGCTAGCCCATGAGCTGATATACCAGTTCGCTGCCTCATGATTACCCGCTGTACCTGAGACTGCGTCATGCCAGCTGGAGGATTCACCGATACAGCCTACATAGTTATTCCGTGGCATGAGGGCGAACCATCCGTGGCCGCCGTTCTCTTGTGCCGTGCATCCTTGAAAGAGGTTACGAGTTCCGGCGACATACCATCCAGCACCGGCCTTGGCGGTGTATTGATCGTCGGACTGGTTCTCTTTCCGCGTTACGTAGATAGGATTTTTGGGTACGGAGCGGCGGTTGTACCAGCTGGTTGACCCAAAAAATTTGCATTGGGAGGCGTAGATTTCAATTCCAGCGTAGTTTTTCCCTGAAAGGTTGGCATCGGAGATATCTACTGTAAGGAACTTATTATCTGCACCGCCAGGATTATTGTCATCTATCCTGCGCAACGGATGACCGACAGGTTTGCCAACCAGCAAGCCTTGGCGCAAAGACTTGCGGACACGGATTTTATCGACTTTCATACCTCGGTCATGAAGCCCCAAAATCGCAACGCCCATATCTACATCCCAAATTTCTAGGTTAGAGAGGGAAGGGACTGCTTCAGGGTCATTGGGCTTACCCGTAAACTCAGTATGCAGAATAACCCCTGCAACATGAGCTAGTGGCTCCCCAGCATGCATATTATCCCTAAGCTGATCTACGTTGATATCCCCTTTCTTGGTACTTGTGCGAATCCATATGTCACGCACTCCGAAGCGCATCGGACGATTATTTGTCGCATTAGATATCGGATTTTGATAAGTTCCCGTATGAAAAACGCCGAAACATTCATCAGAGGTACCCGCTGCCTTGGTAAGCGCATCTGTGGACGTCGCAATAATTCGGGTAGACATTCCATGCCCGAAAAACTCCACCTTATCGAGCAAGTGAATGAAGGGGTGCGACACCTTGTAAATACCGGCAGGTAGCTCAATTGACCCTCCGCCAAGCCAATATAGTCGCTCTGCCAGCTTATTCAGCTGATCGGTACAGTCCACTACATCCGTGGGGTCTACGCAGTAATCCAGAACATTAACGTGAAGGCCGTTCTTTGCAAGATTGTGGACTGTGCGCTGCCTCGCTTTGGTATTGTACTCGAAGTATTGTAGGCGCGTACGGAACTCGTCTAGCCGCTTCGTTGGATTCTCTACCCATTCTGGGGCGGGAGTCATGAACTCATCAGTCTTATTTGCTTGCTCCGCATGGGCTGGGGAGAAAGCTGAGACTCCTGCAGTGGTTGCGGCAAGAGCTCCTCCTGCCAAAAGGGCGCGCCGCGATGGCGCATGATATTCAGACATCGATGTCTCCTAGAGGTGAGTGAATTATTCGCCCTTCATCACGACGAAGTGATGTTAGTGGGCGGATACTTTCTGCACGTAGCACCGTGCTGCGCTGCAGAAGGTATCTCTAGTGCGCTGCAGAAGGTATCTCTAGTGTGTATCGCTTTTTCTTCTCTTTGCAAGAAAATTTATGATTTTTACATAAATTCATTTCAAGTTTTACGTAAATATTTTAATTTTCTTCAATTTGTTAATGAGGTATATAAAATCTATTTGCTTTAAATATTTTTAACATTAAATTAAAACTAAAAAGAAGCATAAAGCATAATTTCGAACCCTCGTTGGGAGGACCGTCATCACAACATCCCCAGTGGTTCGGAATTGCGCCGGGCATATGCCTGGCTGGAATTTAGCGGGATGGCCGAACATATTTAGCTGGTGACGTTGCAACTGTTGACGAGCTGTGGTTCGATGCATGGCATTTCAAGCCACTCATATACAGGCTTTGGAGGTGTTGCGTTTAGTCGACACTCGAGGTGCATTCTAAAGCTTTTATTTAGAACAGAACACTAGAGCAACACAAAAGAGTGTGGGGCGGGTTCCTTATCGGGAACCCGCCCCACACTCTTTCGTCTTACTACTGGGTCTTACTACTGAGTTGCGAGTAGCTCGTGGATGCGAGCCACCGTCGCCGCATCCGTCGTATTCTCACCCAGCAGGTTCGGCTTACCCGCACCGTGATAATCGCTCGAACCCGTCACCAGCACCTCACGGCCCGCCGCGCGCTGACGCTCAATGAACTCCAGCAGACGCGCCCGGTCCTCCGGGGAGTTCTCACGGTGATACACCTCCACGCCCGCCAGGCCAGCATCCACCATCAACCCCAGGTACTCCAGGCTCAACGCGGGTCCACGCATCGTACTCATCGGATGCGCAATCACCGGCACACCCCCAGCCTCACGCACCAGACGCACCGCCTCCAGCGGGTCCAGCGCATCCTGCGGCACATAGTAGGGGCTGCCCGTGTACAGCAGCTTCGCAAAAGCCTCAGAACGATCAGCAACCACACCGGCAGCAACCAGCGCATCAGCAATATGGGGGCGGCCCACCGCTGTGTTCCCCTCCCCCACCTGCGCCAACACGTCATCCCAGGTCAGCGGGTAGTCGGCGGCAAGACGGCCCACAATAGCCTGCGCACGGCCCTCACGACTGGCACGAATCGCCTCCACACGGCGCGCCAACTCCGAACCCACAGGGTCAAAACCATAAGCGAGCAGGTGAATAGTCTTCGTGCGTGCGCGGCCCTCACCGTCGGTGTAACGGTAACGGCAGGAGAACTCGGCACCCGGCAGAAAATCCAGACCGTACTCACCCGCCAGCTGAGCCGCCTGCGCCCAACCAGCCGTCGTATCGTGATCAGTCAGCGCAAACCCAGCCAACCCGGCGCGAGCAATCAGCGGCACCAGCTCGGTCAGGCTCTGCGTGCCGTCAGAAATAGCGGAGTGAATATGCAGATCGTAACGCCCGGCACGGTTCAGGTTTTCAGGCGCGCCCGATTCAGCGGGCTGCGGTGCATGCTTCGCATTAGGTGCATTGTTTCGGTGTTCTGTCTGCGTCATATTCTCTCCTTCCCCGCCCCTGCTAGTTCGTCGCCACCTCAGCGGGGTTTAAGGCATGTCATCTACTCTTCTGATTCAACCCTACCAATATCGGCGGCGCAATATCAGGCACCCAGTCGCAGGTCAAAGATATATTCTGTCCCACCGCACCCTCTCTTATGGTCAAAGCGCTAAAACACCTGCCCGCCTGTGGTGAAGGCGATATGATTAACCCATGACTGAGAACAACGAGAAGAGCACCGAAGCTCAGAAGACTGACCACCGCAGCACCCCTAAGGCGTCTGCGTTCACCGAATTCATTGCCGCAAACTGGGCACCTGCCGAAGATGACGGCTACACCCGCGAGCCCGTAGCAGACTACGCAGCTGAGCGCCGCGCCAAGATCTCCAAGGCATTCCCCGGCGAGCGCCTCGTCCTGCCCGCAGGCCCGCTGAAGGTCCGCTCCAACGACTGCGACTACCGCTTCCGCCCCCACTCGGCGTTTGCGCACCAGACCGGTCTGGGCATCGACCACGAGCCGGATGCAGTGCTCGTCTTTGAGCCCGTCGAAGAGGGTACCGGCGACAACGGCTCCAACCACGAGGTCACCTTGTACTTCCGTCCGCTGGCTGGCCGCGACACCGCAGAGTTCTACGCGGATGCACGCTACGGCGAGTTCTGGGTTGGCCCCCGCCCCACCCTGAAGGAATTCTCCGAGCGTTACGGTCTGCGTACTCGCGACCTGTCCGAGCTTGAGGTTGCTATCACTAAGAACGCTGGCAACCAGGGCCTGGGTGGCGTGAACATCCGCCTGGTCCGCAACGTTGACCCGGCTGTTGACGCGCTGGTTGATACCTCCCGCTACAACACCGGCGTGGAGCTGGAGCAGGCTGACAAGCTGGACTCCGAACTGGCTGTGGCTCTCTCCGAGGCTCGCCTGATTAAGGACGCTATCGAGGTTGAGAACCTGCAGCGTTCCGTTGACATGACCGTCAAGGGCTTCGAAGAGGTCATTCGTGCACTGCCGAAGGCTAAGGAGCACCACCGCGGTGAGCGCGTCGTTGAGACTGCGTTCTTCTCCGTGGCACGTACCGACGGTAACGACCTGGGCTACGACACCATCGCAGCGTGCGGTAACAACGCAACCATCCTGCACTGGATCCGTAACAACGGCACCGTCGATGACGGCAAGCTGCTGCTGCTGGACGCAGGCGTTGAGGACGACACCCTGTACACCGCAGACGTGACCCGCACCTTCCCCGTGAACGGTAAGTTCACTGAGGTTCAGGCGAAGGTCTACAACGCTGTGCTGGAGGCTGCTGACGCCGCATTCGCTGTGGCTAAGCCGGGCCGTAAGTTCCACGAACTTCACGACGCCGCTATGGAGGTTCTGGCTCACCGTCTGGAAGAGTGGGGCCTGCTGCCGGTTTCTGCTGAGGTTTCCCTCACCATTGAGGGCGGTCAGCACCGCCGCTGGATGCCGCACGGCACCAGCCACCACTTGGGTCTGGACGTGCACGACTGCGCGCAGGCGAAGGCTGAACTGTACATGTGGGCTGAGCTGGAGCCGGGCATGGTCTTCACCATTGAGCCGGCACTGTACTTCAAGGAAGAGGACATGTCTATCCCCGAGGAGTACCGCGGTATCGGTATCCGCCTTGAGGACGACGTGCTCTGCACCGAGGACGGCAACGTGAACCTCTCCGCTGCGCTGCCGCGCACCGTTGAGGGCATTGAGGAGTGGATGGCGAAGCTGGCGAAGTAACGCCTAGCCCCCCCCCCAGTTACGTTAGTAACGTCTTATAGGGAAAGCCCCTCACCGATTCGTTCGGTGAGGGGCTTTCTTGTGTCTTCTATGCCTGTTTCCCGCCGTGATGGGCGGCTACCGCCGTTGCAGATTTGGTTATTCGGACTCCTGGGAGGACTTATCGTGGGAGGACTTATCGTGCAGGCCCTGCGGGCGCGGGGTCGGACGCTGCGGCTTGGGCTGAATCAGCTTCGCGTATTCTTCCGGGTCGTCCACGCGCAGACCGTACCGCTGCGCCGGGCGCTTCTGCGTATCTGACTTCTGGGCGGTCGCCTGGTCAGTATCTGCCTGTTCAGCAGACTGTGCAGACTGAGCGGACTGTGCGGGGGCAACCGGTGCGGGCATGTTCTGCGCCGCGCTCTGAGCAATCGCGTTCTGCGCGGTCGTATCATGCTCGGGAAGGTTCTGGTTCGGCGCCGGCTGGCTACCCGCCTGCGCACGGTACGAGGGAGCCTTCGGCGCACCGGTCGGAACCGGTGCGCCATTCATCGAGACGGTGCTCTGAGCGGCACGCGCCTGCGAAGCCTCCGGGGCTGCCGCCGCACGCGCAGCCGCAACCGCCGCCGAGAAGCGAGGGTGCGCACCCAGCACGCGGCGCGCATCCTGAGCGTACTCCGGCAGAGCGTACATCACGGTACGCGAGGGAATCGCCTCGGTACGCATCGGGTAACGAATACCGCGATTACGACGAAGAATATACATCTGCCACAGCACAAACACAGCCACCGACAGCGGCACGTACCTTAGCGCCACCGACGTAAAAGAGTCACCGGTCAGCGTCAACAGCACCGAAAACACCAGGCCCATCGACGCACCCTGAATCGCCGCAGAAATCAGGGCACGACCATAACCGGGCTGCACCGGGTACTCCACCTGGCGGATACCGTCATTGACCAGGTACAGCGCCGTGACCGGATAATCCTGCTCGCTGAGCACGTCAAAAGCGGCGAGCGCATCATCGTGACGAACGAAGGAGGCAACCGCCTCACCGGCGGGCAGGGGCTTGCCCTGAGCCTGCGCCAGGCGCGAGGCCAAGTACGAAGAAGGCGGGGTCGAGGGAATATTCGGCAGGTTAGAAGTCATGGCTCCTATTCTACCGCCCGCCCTAACCCTGGACCCGGTGGGCAGTCAGCTCTTCTACAGGCGTAGCGAACACCTGTTCAATTAGGCTTCTCAAAGTGCGAATCCCCGCGGCGGGGCGTACCCTAGAGAGGTGAGCAATTCGAAGTTCAGCACCCCCAGCAAGATTTACATTGCCCGCCTTTTGGGCCTCGACGTTTTTGACCCCTTCGGTGACCGCCTCGGCCGTCTCCGCGATGTCGTCGTGCTCAAACGCGGCCTGGGCGCGTCCATTGCGGGCGCCCGCCCCGCCAAGGGCAGCGAACCCATTGTTGTCGGCATCATCGTTGAGGTGCTTGGCAAGAAACGCGTGTTCATGCCCATGACCCGTGTGCGAAGTATCGACGCTTCACAGATCATTTCAACCGGCTTGGTGAACCTGCGCCGCTTTGAGCAGCGCAACTCTGAGACTCTTATCGTTGGTGAGCTCTTTGACCGCCGCGTGCGCCTGCTCGACGGCAGCGGCGATGCCGTCATTGAGGACGTCGCCATTGAGCAGCGCCGCAACGGCGACTGGGGCGTGACCGAGCTGTTCGTTTCCCGCGTCAGCTCCTCCTCCAGCACGTGGCGCCGCCGCTCCAAGGAGACCCTGATCGTCGACTGGGACGAAGCGGTGCTCTCCACCGATGTGGAACCGCAGGCAGCAACCGCGTTCGTTGCGAACCACGAGAACTCCAAGCCCGCCGACCTTGCGGACGCCATCCACGAGATGAGCGATAAGCGCATGGTCGAAATCGCCGCCGAACTGCAGGATGAACGCCTCGCGGACGTTCTGCAGGAGCTGCCCGCCGAAGACCAGGTGCAGATTCTCTCGCACCTGGACGACGAGCGTGCCGCGCAGGTCCTCGAAGAGATGGAACCGGACGACGCCGCCGACCTTCTCATTGAGCTGGACGACGCCCAGCGTGAGAAGCTGCTCGAGCTCATGGAACCCGAGGAAGCAGACGACGTGCGTCGACTGCTCGAATACGACGAAGGTACCGCCGGTTCGCTCATGAACCCGGTGCCGATTATCCTCTCCCCCGAGGCGACCGTTGCGGAGGCGCTCGCGCACATCCGCGCCGAGGAGATCCCTCCGGCGATGGCGGCTGCCGTCATGGTGACCCGCCCGCCCCTGGAAACGCCGACCGGCAAGTACCTGGGTCTGGTGCACATGCAGAAGTTGCTGCGTGTGCCGCCGAGTGAGCCGATTGGTCACATCCTCGATACCGACACTGAGCCTGTCTCTGACCAGGCAAGTTTGGAAGAGCTGGCACGCGTGCTGGCGACCTATGACCTGACCATCGTTCCCATTGTGAACGAATCGCACCGCCTGGTAGGCGCAGTGACCATCGACGACGTGCTCGATGCGCTCCTGCCCGAAGACTGGCGCACTTACGATGATGGAACTCCCGTACGAAAGGTAGGACGACGCTTTGCCTGATTCGAACCGCCGCGACGCAAACCGTACCGAAGAGAACCCCCGCATCGATAAGGCGCGCATCCTCAAGGACCGCCTGGAGAAGAAGTACGCTGAACGCAACCGCGAGCGCGGCGACTCCCGCCCGCAGCGTAGCGACTCGCAGCTGAGCACCCCCGGCACCCGCAAGCCGAAGCTGTTCTCGAGCCCCAACCCGGACGCTTTCGGCCGCATGACCGAGGGTTTTGCGCGCTACATGGGTACCCCGCAGTTCCTGATGTGGATGACCATTTTCTGTGGCGTGTGGCTGGCGTGGAACTCCCTGGCGCCGGAGGAGATGCAGTTCGACCCGCGTAGCCTGAACTTCACCCTGCTGACCCTGATGCTGTCCCTGCAGGCTTCTTACGCTGCTCCCCTGCTGCTGTTGGCGCAGAACCGTCAGGATGACCGCGACCGCGTGGTGGCCTCTGAGGACCGTAAGCGTGACCAGCAGAACCTGGAGGAGACCCAGTACCTGACCCGCGAGATTGCTTCGCTGCGTATTGCTCTGCGTGAGGTTGCGACTCGTGACTTCGTTCGTAGCGAGCTGCGTGACATTCTTGAGGAACTGCAGAACATTGCGCAGGAGCAGGAGCGTCACGCCGAGCAGCTGCAGGACATCAGTGAGGACATTGAGGACCTGGAGGAGGCTATCGACGATATCGATATCTCCGAGGGCGAGGAAAAGGACGCTGAGGAGCAGGAGGCTGAGGATAAGAACTCTGGGGGCAAGAGCCCTGAAGGCACCGAGAACGGTGCCGAGCAGGCGCCTGACAAGGCTGAACGCTCTGCGAAGGACTCCCCACAGGATTCCCACCGAGGCGATTTGAGCCAGCCTCAGAGCCGCGAATCCCAGCAGGCACAGCAGCAGGCAGAGCGCACCCGTGAAGGAGGCGCCCGTGACCGCTAATTCACCCCTGCAGGATGCGCTCTACGCGGCACTCGCCCGCGTCGAGGACCCCGAACTGCGCCGCCCCATTACGGAGCTGGGCATGGTGGAGACTGCGCTCGTGCATCCTGAACTGGATGAGCACGGTGAGCCGATTCCCGGCCGTCACTGGGCTGAGGTCACGGTGCTACTCACCATTGAGGGTTGCCCGCTGAAGAACACCATCGAGCAGCAGGTTCGTGACGCCGCCGCCACCGTTGAGGGTATTGAGCGTGTGCAGCTGCAGGTGGGTGCGATGAACCCGCAGCAGCGTTCCGCCCTGCGTTCGATGCTCAAGCCGGAGCGTTCCAACCCGTTTACCGCGCCAGGTTCACTGACTCGCGTGTTCGGTGTGGTGTCCGGTAAGGGCGGTGTGGGTAAGTCCTCCATGACCGCGAATCTTGCCGCCGCGTTCGCTTCGCGCGGGCTTGCGGTGGGAATTATTGACGCGGATGTGCACGGCTTCTCGATTCCGGGTCTGCTGGGTATTGCCGACGCCCCGACCCGCCTGGATGACCTGATTCTTCCGCCAACCGTGGACGTTCCCGCCCCCGCCCAGCGTTGGGGTGAGCAAAAGGTCAGCGGCGGCTTTATTCGCGTGATTTCTATCGGCATGTTCCTCAAGGGCAACGAGCCGGTGGCGTGGCGCGGCCCCATGTTGCACCGTGCCCTGGAGCAGTTCATCATGGACGTGCACTTCGGCGCCCTGGATGTGCTGCTGCTCGATTTGCCGCCCGGCACCGGCGATATTGCCATCTCCATGGCTCAGCTGCTGCCGAATGCGGAGCTGGTACTCATTTCCACCCCGCAGCACGCCGCGGTGGATGTGGCGGAGCGTGCCGGCACCCTGAGCTTGCAGACCGGTCAGAAGGTCGTGGGCGTGGTGGAGAACATGGCTGCCATGACCCTGCCGGACGGTACCGTGCTCGATATGTTCGGTTCTGGCGGCGGTCAGGTGCTCGCTGAGCGTCTTTCGGAGGCGCTCTCCTATCCGGTACCGCTGCTCGGTTCTGTCCCGCTGGATGTGAACCTGCGTACCGGCGGCGACGAGGGCACCCCGGTGGTCTGGAGCCACCCGAACTCCCCCACCGCCGAAGAGATTCAGTCCATCGCCTCGCAGCTGCTGCAGTCGGGCGAGTCGAGGGCGGGTCAGAGCCTGCCGCTCTTCGTTTAGAGATCTAGCCGTCTAGAGATGTCGCCGTCTAAGACCAAGCATCTAGAAGCTGACGACCAGACAGCTGAGAACAGAAAGAACCCCGCACCATCACGGTGCGGGGTTCTTATCTATTCAAAATCTTAGGTGGCGTCCACGTCGAAGGGGGCGTATGCGCCTCGCGGAAGAGCACGGCTCTCAGCCTTTTCCTTCTCCTTCAGCAGCGCCTCTTCACGTTCCCTTGCCTCACGCGCACGCTCGGCGTCATCCTCAGCGAATGCCTGCTTCACAATCACGCGCGGATCGTACTGGCGGGGGTCGTACTGGCGCCAGTTAATATCTTCCAGACCCGTCTCGCCCAGGGCTTCCTTGAAGTCGTCCTTCGCATCGAACGCCATACGGCGCACGGTCTTGACGAATTCACGGATCTGTCGGGCGTATTCGGGCATGCGTTCGGGACCGATCACAAAGAACGTGATAACGGCCAAAATAATAAACTCGGTGCCACTAATACCAAACACAGAATATAGATTATCAGTTCCGAGCCAGCACCGCCGAACCCGCGGCGCTTTCTGGACGTGTCTTTAAGCTCTGGACAAGCAGAAGGTGTACGCTACAGCACCGCGGAGGGGCATTGCGCCCACGGCTAAGAACGCAAAAGACCGCCGGCAGCGCACCGGCGGTCTCCAGTCACGATATTCGGTTTACGGCGGGTAGTCTCCGCCGCCGGGTTAAAACGCTGCGGCTCCAACCGCAGGCACGCCCGCCTCCCGAACGCAAAAGACCGCCGGCAGCGCACCGGCGGTCTCCAGTCACGATATTCGGTTTACGGCGGGTAGTCTCCGCCGCCGGGGAGCTGCTTCCAATGCCACAGCCAGCCAACCCAGCCCCACTGCGCACACGCACCCGCCACCAACAACGCCCAACGATACGCCCGCGAACGGCTCGCCGCCGCCACCACAATCACCAGCGGGAACAACGGCAACAACAGACGGAACGTCGACGACTGCGGATTCAAAAACAGAATCAAATACGCAAAATAGCTCAGGCACCACAGGTTCAAGGGAGCCGCCAAAACCCTACGCGCCAGAGGGCTCAAACACAGAGCAATAAAGCCCAAAATCAGCAGAGTCAGCAGCACCGGAGCCGCATACCCAAAGTACAGGTACCCCTGCGAAAGCCACGGCTGAATCGGCGCCAAATGGGTACCGCGCCACGCCGTCTCCGTGGCAGTGTACGCATCCACACGGCCCGTAGCCCACCACGCAATCGCAGGCCACACCAGCGCACACGCACACACCACCAAGGCGCTCACCAGCTGCCCCAGATGACGCACAAACGCCGTGCCCATACCCGACTGGCGGCTCGAACGCACCCAGCATGCAAACCACCACAGGCCGGCTGCCGCGCCCAGAGGCACACCCACCGGACGGGACAGGCACGCCAACGCCGTTACAGGAACCAGCAGGCCGTAGCGTCCCTGAACCAGGCACAGCAGCGCACCGGCAAGGAACACCAGGTTCAGTGACTCCGCGTACGGCACCTGAAGCACCGGCGCCACCGGCAAGAACGACACCAACGCCACAGCCCACATGGACAGCGCAGAAGGAGACTCCTCGCTCTTGAAACCGGTCGCCTTCAACGACGCCTCAAACAGCAGGTAAATCACCCACGCCGCCGCGAAACCGGCGATCAGAGCAACCGTCGCCGCCACCGGGTAATAGCCGATGCCCGTTGCATGGCTAATAGCGCCGGAAAGCTGCGGGAAAATCGGGTAAAAAGCCCACTGATTCTGCTGAACCACACCCGCCGCATTCACCGGCAGCTCACTCGGGTAGCCCTGCACCGCGATCTGCTCATACCAGCCGGCATCCCAGATGCTAATGAACGACAAATAATCCAGATGCTGACCCCACGGGCTGCGCAGCTGCTGCTGACCGACCACGGCAAACACGATGAAGCCCCACACGCGGGACAGACCGTAAATCAGCAGTACCGACAGCCACGCGGGCAGGGCACGCAGACGCTCCCCCACCCGGTACAGGCGCTCACCGGCGGCGGTATACGCCCAGGTCAGCAACTCATCAAAGGACTCGCCCTGCTCCTTCGTGGAGGCGGTGAGAGTGGCAGAGTCAGCGCGGGCAGGCGGACCAGGACTAGTGTGCTGAGAAGGAACACTCACCGGCGCTAGCTCCCCTCAGCCACCGAAAGCGCACCCTCAGCCTGCGGGTTCTTTCGCTTCTCCACAAAGTCATGCGCGCTCAAAGTGCTCTCCGCATCATCAGACAGGGGAACCGCACTGCGACGAACCGGCTCAGCGGCAGCGACGTTAGCATCAGCAGATTCTGTGATAGAAGCGGCTGCCTCCGCGGCGGGTGCGTTCTCGAGTACCTTGTTATCTTCGGGTGCACCGACGAGAGGAGCGATAAAGCCGAAATCCTCCACACGGTCGAAGGTGCCCAGACCGTCACGGCCCACACCGCTGAAGAACGCGGCACCGGGCACGGCACGCTCACCGGAGAGCGCCACAACGGAGAGCACCGCAATGCCCGAAATCAGCAGGGCAAGCAGAATCAGAAGAAAGTTCATGTCAATCTCATATCATGCAGGACCGTCAACCCCTGACGGTCACCTAAATTCAAATAGTAGCGCCAGCACCGGCAGAATCAGCACCAACCAGAGTTAGCGCCGCGACTAGTCCTCGTCACGGTCGCTGAGTAGCCAGGCACGCAAATCCGCGTGGCAGCGGGTCAGCTGACTAAAGCTCACGTGCTCATTATCGGTGTGAGCCAGCAGGGCATCACCGGGGCCGAAGTTCACGGCGGGAATACCGATCTCGCTCAGGCGCGCCACGTCCGTCCAACCGTACTTCGGCTGAGGCTCCTGCCCCACCGCCTCAATCAGGGAAGCTGCCAGCGGGGTGTCCAGGCCGGGGCGTGCCGCCGGGGAAAGATCCACAAAGTCCAGCTCGTATCCGGCGAAGACCTCACGCACGTGGGCGACCGCCTCATCCAGGGTCTTATCGGGCGCGAACCGGTAGTTCACGTGCATTGCCGCCGCATCAGGAATCATGTTACCGGCAACGCCACCAGCAATCTGCACCGCGTTCAGGCCCTCACGGTAATCCAGGCCCTCCACCGCAATAGTTTTCGGTTCGTAGGAGGCGAGCGCCACCAACGCCGGCGCCAGGGTGTGAATTGCGTTCTCGCCGCGCCATGCACGTCCCGAGTGGGCGGCGAGGCCGCGGGTGCGCACGAAGAAACGCATGGTGCCGTTGCAGCCGCCCTCAATGGTGCCGTTGGTCGGTTCAAGCAGCACACCGAAGTCTGCGTCAGTGATGAGCTCGCCGTGGTTGCGAATCAGACGCGCCAGGCCGGAGAGCTCGCTGGCGACCTCTTCGTTGTCGTAGAAGATGTAGGTCAGGTTGTAGTCGGTGTCTTGCGCGGTCAGTTCGGCGGCGAGCTTCAGCTGAACCGCCACGCCGCCCTTCATGTCGGTGGCGCCGCGACCGTAGAGCACATACCCCTCCTCTTCTTCACGCACCGTGGACGGCACGGTACCCAGCGAGCCCGCAACGGTGGGCAGGGGCACGGTATCCAGGTGACCGGCGAGAATAATGCGGGTGCGCTCGTCCTCAGCGCCGGGTAGCGGCGGGAACTCGGTGCGGGCGATAACGGCGTCCCCGTCACGAGTCAGCCGTAGGTGCGGGCAGAACGACAGCGCCATGTGCACGGCGTCAGCAATTGGCTGCTCATTGCCGGAAACCGACTTGTAATCCAGCAGGGCACGGGTCAGCTCGGGCATGGACACGTCCAGGTTCAGGGGCGGCTGCGGTACAGGGTGACGCTCAGAAATATTCGGGGAAACGCTCATCCTTCCACCTTACAGGTTCCCCGGTACACACACCCGCGCCCATAACTCCCATATCGAGCATATGAGACGGTCTTGAAGGGGCTCTCACCCCCAAAACTATAATGGGAGGCATGTCTGAAAACACTCCCCGTTACGCCTCCGGCGTTGCACTGGTCAATGTTGTTGTCTCTGGCGAGCACGCCGGCACCGTCCTGGATGCTTGGTTCCCCGCCCCCTCCCTCACCCAGACCCCCGACCTGTCCATCGCGGACGAGCTGGAGGACCTGGCCGTTGAGCACCCTGCGCGCAACGCCCGTACCGAGGTGCGTACCGCCTCCATCAACCTGGATGAGGCACCCGAAGACGCAGTCGACGCGTACCTGCGTCTGCACCTGCTCTCCCACACTCTGGTTCGCCCCAACGAGCTGAACCTGGACGGCCTGTTCGGTACCCTGGCGAATGTTGCGTGGACTAACCACGGCCCGGTGCTTGCCGCCGAGTTCCAGAAGCTGGCGATTGGTCTGCGCAAGCTGGGCCACCTGAGCGTGAGCCACATTGATAAGTTCCCGCGCCTGGTGGATTACGTGGTTCCCGCCGGTGTGCGCATTGGCGACGGTGACCGTCTGCGCCTGGGCGCGCACCTGGCGTCCGGCACGACCGTGATGCACGAGGGCTTCGTGAACTTCAACGCCGGCACCCTGGGCACCTCCATGGTTGAGGGGCGTATTTCTCAGGGCGTTGTGGTGGGCGACGGCTCGGATGTGGGTGGCGGCGCCTCCACGATGGGTACGCTTTCCGGCGGCGGCACTCAGCGCGTGTCCATTGGTGAGCGTTCCCTGCTGGGTGCGGAGTCCGGTATCGGTATTGCCCTGGGTGATGACTGCGTGGTTGAGGCTGGCCTGTATGTGACCGCCGGTTCGCGCGTGAGTGTTCTGTTGCCCGGTCAGGAGGCGCGCGTAGTGAAGGCTGCGGAGCTGTCCGGCGTGTCGAACCTGCTGTTCCGCCGCAATTCGATCAGCGGCGCGATTGAGGTTCTGCCGCGTGCGAAGAACACCGTGGAGCTGAACGAGGCACTGCACCTGAACTAGTGCTGGGTCTGGACTAGCTCTGGTTGCCCTTGCGAACGTTGGGGATCGGCCAGTGAACTTTAGGGGTCGGGACGCGTGAAGCATCCCGGCCCCTTTTCTGCGCCCTGTGTTCTCTCTTCGTCGCTCTTACAGGCTGGGCGCGAATCCGCGACGGCTACGATGACCGTTTTCAGGGCGGGATGCTCGGGCTTTCGCTAGGCTGGTAGTACCGGGTACAGCGCACCCGCCATGACTGACCACCTGTATAGTTCAGAGAGGAACTCAGATGCCCGAATCAACTAAGCCAGAGTCGACGATGAGCGAAACCTACCGGCACTTTACGCGTCTCTTCCCCTACCCGCACGAGCGTATTGCGGTGGGCGCTCCTGCAGCTGATGCCATGGCTCGTTACGATGAGCTGGCTAAGCTGGGGCACGCGGAGGGGTTCGTCCCCTTCTTCCTGAACCTGAACGATACAGTGCTTGAAAGCATGGTCATTGCGGTGTCCCTTGAGCACGACATCATTGACGATGTTGAGACTCTGACCCCCGAGCAGGTGAGCGCCTACACTCGTGCTGTTCTGCAGCGTTACCGTACCGCCCGGGGTGGCGCCTCCGCCGAAGAGTACGGTAGCGCCGTCATTGCCCAGCAGCTGCGCCGGGTTGCCGATGACGGCGAAGATGCTCACGAGGAGGGCTCTGACGACTTCAACCTCAACGAGCTTGTTAACGAGTTTATGAGCTCCGATTTTCTTCCCGATGAGGAGCCCGAAGCTGACGCCCCGACTCTTTCTGCTCTGCTCTGCTACGAGCTTGCGGATGAGGAGGATCAAGGCGAGATGCTCCTGCTGCAGGTTCCGACCGATGACCCCGCCGATATTCCCGCGTACCTGCCCTTCGGCGGCTGGAATGACTGCCCGGGCGCTGAAACGCAGCTGGCGTTCACCCACTACTGGCGTGAAAAGTACGGTGCCATCCCGTCGGCTCTTGACGGTGCTGACTGCCTAGAGTTTCTGGTGGAACGCCCCGTCACCGACCCGGTCGAGGCGAAGAATCTGGCGGTCGAGCAATTCGCATTTTGTTCCGATCTTCCGTTCCAGGTGTTTGAGGATTTTGAGCAGCTGACGGAGTTTATTCACCAGAGCCGCCAGTGGTATTTCTGGTGGGATTAGACGCAAGCTATACAGCGAGGTGGGGGCGAGTGGCGACACACCTCAATAACGCCTCCCACATGCTCACATCAGAGTGCACAAGCGCACAGTGTTCCGCAGTACTTACACCGCATGCACGGCTGTACCATTAGATACAGCTCAACAGCTTTTGTCCCCCATCCGGAGCACTTTTTCCGGATAGATAAAGCCCGAAAGGACATCATGAAGGTACTCGTTACCGGCGGCGCCGGCTACATCGGCTCCCACACTGTACTTGAACTGCTCAAGGCAGGCCACGACGTCGTCGTCATGGATAACCTCGCGAACTCTTCCGAGGAGTCCCTCAAGCGCGTCGCTGAACTCGCTGGCCGCGCCCCCGAGTTCCACAAGGTTGACCTGCTCGACCTCGAAGGCATGAAGGCTCTCTTCAAGCAGGTTCGCCCCGACGCTGTGATTCACTTTGCGGGCCTGAAGGCTGTGGGCGAGTCCGCTGAGAAGCCGCTGTGGTACTACCAGACCAACGTGGCTGGCACCCTGAACCTGCTGTACGCAATGGACGAGGCTGACTGCCGCTCCATCGTGTTCTCCTCCTCCGCTACCGTGTACGGTGAGCCCGAGTCCATGCCTCTGATCGAGAAGATGAACATGGATGCGCAGTCCTGCTACGGCCGCACCAAGGAGCACATCGAGGACATGCTGGTTGACCTGGCTGCTTCCGACTCCAAGTGGAACATTGCTCTGCTGCGTTACTTCAACCCCGTTGGTGCGCACGAGTCCGGCCGTATTGGTGAGGACCCGGCGGGCATCCCGAACAACCTGGTGCCCTTCATCGCGCAGGTTGCTGTGGGTCGCCGCGAGTACCTGAACGTCTTCGGTAACGACTACCCGACCGTTGACGGTACCGGCGTGCGCGACTACATCCACGTGGTTGACCTGGCTGACGGTCACCTGAAGGCGCTGGATTACATTACCCAGCACGGCGGTCTGCACACCTGGAACCTGGGTACCGGTAACGGCTACTCGGTTCTGCAGGTTCTGCACGCGTTCGAGGAGGCGTGCGGTAAGGAGCTGCCGTACAAGATTGTGGATCGTCGCCCCGGTGACGTTGCGGTCTCTTACGCTGATCCTTCCTCTGCTCTGGCGGATCTGGGTTGGAGCGCTAGCCGCGACATTAAGACCATGGTTCGCGACCACTGGAACTGGCAGAAGAACAACCCCAACGGTTACGAAGCCTAAGCTGTTTTAGACCCTTGTGAGGGGTGTGGAAGAGTGCCTGATAGGTGTTATCTCACCTATCGGGCACTTTTTTACGCTTTTTTCGAAATTTTTACCAAGTCGTGACTACCTCCCTAAAGACGTTTGACACCTCGTGAGTGCGTAGAGAAAGGGCAGAATATATTCCCTAGTCAGAGCCTTTTATGAAGATGGGGTGTTTTTTACCCATATTTTTACGTCAAAAATACTATAACTATGCATTCATGCTTAAAAATTCACATTGCTTACACAGTAAAGTGAATATTTTGCAGACAGGAAACCGCCTGAGGCGTAAGCTGAAAACTCAGCATACAGACAACCCGCATCATAGACGCACCTCACGTGAAAGGGTTCAAAATGTCCGCACAGGCAGCTCCCGAAGCGCAGAAAAACCTCATCGAAATCGCCAACGTCAACAAGTACTACGGCACCAACCACGTTCTGAAGAACATCAATCTTTCCGTGGGAAAAGGTGAGGTCGTCGTCCTCCTCGGCCCCTCCGGTTCCGGCAAATCCACCCTCTGCCGAACCATTAACCGCCTCGAAACCATCACCAGCGGATCCATCACCATTGACGGACAAGAACTACCCGAAGAAGGCCGCGCCCTCGCCAAGCTCCGCGCCGAAGTCGGCATGGTCTTCCAGTCATACAACCTCTTCGCGCACAAGAACATCCTCGATAACGTAACCCTTGGACCCCGCCGAATCCGCAAGATATCCAAGTCAGAGGCAGAAGCAGAAGCCATGAACCTGCTCGCGAAAGTCGGCGTGGATTCCCAGGTGCACAAGATGCCCGCAGAGCTTTCCGGCGGTCAGCAGCAGCGCGTCGCCATCGCCCGCGCACTCGCCATGAGACCTAAGGTCATGCTCTTCGACGAACCCACCAGCGCGCTCGACCCCGAAATGGTCAACGAAGTGCTCGACACCATGGTCTCCCTCGCGAGGGAGGGCATGACCATGATCGTGGTGACCCACGAAATGGGTTTTGCCCGCAAGGCTGCAGACCGCATCGTCTTCCTTGCCGACGGCGAGATCGTCGAAGAGGCGCACCCGGACGAGTTCTTCACCAACCCGAAGAGCGAGCGCGCCAAGGACTTCCTCTCCAAGATCATCAACCACTGAAGCAGAGGGACCACCATGCAAAAATATTCACGCAAGCTCGCGGCACTCGCCGCAGCAGCATCCCTCGCTCTGACCGGCGTCCTCGCCGGATGCTCCAGCGCAGACAGCGACCACAAGATCCGCATCGGCATCAAAGTAGACCAGCCCGGCCTCGGTTACCAGGACGGCAACACCTACACCGGTTTCGATGTGGAGGTGGCACGCTACGTCGCCGGCAAGCTCGGCTACTCCGAAGAGCAGATTGAGTTCGTCGAATCCCCCGCCGCTAACCGCGAAAACATGCTCAACACCGGTCAGGTAGACATGATTTTTGCGACCTACTCCATCTCTGAAAGCCGCAAGAAGACCGTGGACTTCGCCGGCCCCTACTACACGGCTGGTCAGGACCTGCTCGTGCGTGCCGATAACACCGATATTCACGGCCCCGACGACCTCAACGGCAAGAACCTCTGCTCCGTCACCGGCTCCACCAGCGCCCAGAAGGTGCAGGATAAGTTCGCTAAGAACGTGAACCTGGTCAAGCAGAACAGCTACTCCGACTGCGTGGTCGCCCTCAACGGCGGTGTGGTGGACGTCGTCACCACCGACGACATTACCCTCGCCGGTCTGGCAGCCACCAAAGCGAACAAGAGCAAGCTGAAAGTGGTCGGCTCCCCCTTTACGACCGAACGCTACGGCGTGGGCCTGCCCAAGGGCACCGACAAGTGCGAAGCCGTGAACAACGCCATCAACGAGATGGTTGCCGACGGCACCTGGGAGAAGCTCATCACCAAGTACACCGAAGGCACCGGCTACCACTACAACACCGAAACCAACCCGCCGCACCTGGGCACCTCCTGCGCCTAGGCCTCTAGAGAGGTTCACGAATGTCATTCTTTGACCAACTCGGCACCCTCCTGTCCAAGTACGATGTGGTTGGTGCCTTCATGACCAATATTCAGCTGACCTTCTGGGCGGCTATTGGCTCCTTCGTCATCGGTACCGTGCTGGCGCTCATGCGCATCAGCCCCGTCCCGTCCCTGCGCTGGGTGGGCACCGCCTATGTGCACACTGTCCGTAATACTCCGCTCACCATCATGATGACTTTCGCCATTTTGGGTGTGTGGACGCAGTTCCAGCTCTCTTTCTCGCACGATTTCGACACGAACTTCTTCGTGTACGCGGTCATTGCCCTGTCGATTTACCATTCGGCGTTTATTTGCGAGGCGATCCGTTCGGGTGTGAACACCGTGCCGAAGGGTCAGGCTGAGGCGGCACGCGCTATCGGTCTGGGTTTCTTCGATACCGCCCGCCTGGTGATTTTCCCTCAGGCTCTACGCGGCGCCATTACCCCGCTCGGCAATACTCTGATTGCGTTGACGAAGAACAGCACTGTCGCTTCGGTCGCGTCGGTGGCTGAGGCCTCCGGGCTGATGAAATCCATGATTGAGTTCGACGCGAACATGGTGCTCGCTATCTTCATCATGTTTGCGTTGGGCTTCGTCATCATTGTTGTTCCCATTGGTGCGTTGACCACTTGGTCATCCCGTAAGCTGGCGGTAAAGCGATGAAAAACCCTTTTATCAGTAATGACACCCGCGCCGCTTCTTCGGTGCTTTTCGATGAGCCGGGTCCTATTGCGCAGCGTCGTATCCGCATCTTCAACATTGCTGCGGTAGTCCTGTTTGTACTATTTGCGGTGTATGTGCTGACCGTGATGGGTCAGAAGGGGCAGCTGGAGGCAGAAAAGTGGACTGATCTGTTCACCGCCCGCGCCTGGAGTTCCTACTACCTGCCGGGCCTCGCCTCGACCCTGTCGGCGGCAGCGGTTTCGGTGGTTACCTCGGTTGCGTTCGGTGTGGTCTTCGGTATTGCTCGACTCTCCCAGTACCGCGTTATCCGCTGGTTCGGCACCGTGGTGGTGGAGTTCTTCCGCGCCGTGCCGGTGCTGATCATGATGATCTTCTTCTGGCTCTTTTTGGGCAAGTACAGCGGTCTTCCGCCTGCTCAGCTGCCCTTCATCGCCGTGGTCATTGGTCTGACCCTGTACAACGGTTCGGTGATTGCTGAGCTGCTGCGTTCGGGCGTGAAGCAGCTTCCTCGCGGTCAGGGCGAGGCGGGTCTTGCGATCGGTCTGACCCCGACCCAGACGCTGATTCGGATTCTGCTTCCGCAGGCGTTCACCGCAATGATGCCCTCGATGCTCAGCCAGTTCGTGGTGATTCTGAAGGACACCGCACTCGGTTACATCATCTCCTACCCGGAGCTACTCGCCTCGGCGCGCCGCATCGGTTCCGGTGACGGCAACGTGCTGCAGACCCTGATTCTGGCGGCGGCACTCTTCGTAACGGTGAACTTTGTTCTGACGGCTGTAGCAACCGGCATTACGGACAGGCTGGCGTCGCGCACCTCCGCGAAGGTGACCCGAAACCTGATTCCGGATGCGTTGGATAACCCGAACCCGCCGACCGTTCAGATGTTCGTTCTGCCCGGCGACCGCAAGTAGCCCTTCTCGTTCGGGCCCCTCGGCCAACGACAATCAGCAGATACGGCAAAGCCCCCGCACTCCCCTTTCGGGAGGGTGCGGGGGCTTTCTGCTATGCGGGCTAGTTAGACCCGTCGGGACTACATGCCTGTCGGGACTACTTAGCGGCAACGTTACTTAGATGCAGATGCCTTCAGACGCTCAGCAGCCTTCGCCACCGCCTCATCAGAGGCGGTCAGAGCGATGCGCACGTAGTCTTCGCCGTCCTCACCGTAGAACACGCCGGGGCCAGCAATAATACCCAGCTCCGCCAGGCGACCAATCGAATCCCAGGTGGACTCACCGAAGGTGGTCCACAGGTACAGGCCAGCCTCAGAATTCTCAATGCGGCCACCGGCGGCGGCAATCGCCTCCTGCAGTACCTCGCGGCGGGCACGGTACAGGTCCTTCTGCGCCGCCACGTGCGCCTCATCAGCCAGCGCCACCATCATGGCAGCCTGCACGGGGGCGGGCACAATCATGCCGGCGTGCTTGCGGCTATTGATCAGGTTCGGCATCAGCTCGGGGGCACCGGCAATGAACGCGGCACGGTAACCGGCAAGGTTCGACTGCTTCGACAGCGAGTACACGGCAAACAGGCCGGTAAAATCACCATCGCACACGCGAGGATCCAGGATGGACGGCACCGGCTGACCGCCGCGCGCCTCATCCCAAGCACCCCAGCCAAGCTCCGCATAGCATTCATCGGATGCCACCACGGCACCGATTTCACGCGCCTGCGCCACAATCTCACGCAGCTGCTCCACGGTACGGACCGTGCCGTTCGGGTTCGCCGGGGAGTTCACCCAAATCAGCTTCACACGGCTGCGGGTGTCAGCGTCCAGCTCATCCAAGCTATCGGCGGGCACAGACTCGGCGCGGGCGAAGCGGGCACCCATATCGTAGGTGGGGTACGCAACGCGCGGGTACACGACCACATCGCCCGGGCCCAGGCCCAGCAGGAACGGCAGCCACGCCACAAGCTCCTTCGAGCCGACCGTGGGCATGATTGCCTCCGGGCTCAGGCCCTTCACGCCGCGTCGGCGCTCAAACCACTCGGCAATAGCCTCACGCAAGGCGGGGGTGCCGTGGGTGGTCGGGTAGCCGGGAGCGTCAGAGGCAGCCGCCAGCGCCTCGCGAATGTTCTGCGGGGTCGGGTCAACCGGGGTGCCGATGGACAGGTCCACCGGGCCGTCCGGGTGGGCGGCCGCGGTTGCGCGGTAGGGGGCGAGCGCCTCCCAGGGGTATTCGGGCAGGTTCAGGCCGTAAGTCATTGTGTCACCTGGTTGCTTGGGAATAGTTTTCGTCATTTTAGTCTAGCGTCCGGGCGCTGGCGTGCCTACAGCAAAAGCCTCCATTCCAGCGCCTAGACGGTGCGTGGGCACCGGGTGCTGTGATGGAGGCTCTTGGCACCCGTTAGCGGGTGCGGGCAGTCTATGCGGTTGTACCTATTATTAGCCGCAGGCTACTACTCACCACGAGGGGGCAGTGCCGCGATGAAGGGCACGTCCTTGCCGGTGGGGCCGAGCTTTGCTGCGCCGCCGGGGGAACCCAGGTCGTCGAAGAAGTCTGCGTTGGCGCTGACGTATTCGGTCCACTCTTCGGGGACGTCGTCTTCGTAGTAGATTGCTTCTACGGGGCAGACGGGCTCGCAGGCGCCGCAGTCCACGCACTCATCGGGGTGGATGTACAGGGTGCGTTCGCCTTCGTAGATGCAGTCGACGGGGCATTCTTCAACGCATGCGCGGTCTTTGACATCCACGCAGGGAAGCGCGATTACGTAGGTCATTGGTGTGCCTTTCTAGAAGCTGTTCGCCCCGTGCCCGCCGTTCTGCGGGTCGTCTGCTGCAGGGCAAAATCTACAGAATAAACCGCCGAGTGGTTGGTACCCGGCGGGGAAGTCTGTGTATAGTCTATCGCGCGCTGACTGTTTAACAGTATTTTCGTGGTGTATCAGACAGTGGGTCATTGGGTTTGCGGGGGTATTTTTTAGGCTAGGCTGACCTGGTATTTATTTACATTATGACTAGTCGGCTGGCTTTTAAAAATAGATTAAGCCAAAAATGAAATCTTCGTCACATGAATTTTTTGATGAAGTCACCACTATTTCCACCCCGCTAAATTCACCGAATAACGCATAAATTTTCTTCCCTATTACCCTCTATCCGGCGGGTTTAGAAGACAGCAGCGGTGTAGCACCCAAAAACAGCAGGAGGGGCGTTCCGGCTAGCCGGAACGCCCCT
>NZ_KZ627137.1:213006-326626 GCF_001811075.1 Rothia sp. HMSC069C03 | reverse complement strand
AGGGGCGTTCCGGCTAGCCGGAACGCCCCTCCCCCACGTTATGACATAGTAATAGCCTTCAGGCTACTTCTTGGCGCGCGCACGCTGATGCGCCGCACGCGGCGAGAAATACTGCGCGTCCTTCACGCGAGCGCGCGTGTACACGAGCATGCCCAGCATCGCCGCAACCGGGGCGCCAAACCACCACAGGGCACCGTACAAGCCAATCGCCGAATGGCCCGGGTTCACCAGAACAAACGGCGAATCGGGGCGACCATAACCAAGCACGTACACAGTCACGAACACCGCAACAGCCACGACAGCCGCCGCGTAGCCGCGACGCAATGACAGGGCACACCACAGGGCGGTAAAGAAAACCGTCAGGTACGCCACCAGCAAGCCGAGGGGCAGAGCGGTATCCCCCGCGTACACGACCCAAGCGTGGTAGATTGACCCGGCAATACCGGCAAAAATACCCAGAATCGAGCCGGTCAGAACGCCCGCCACCAGGCCCGCCTCCTGCGGCTTCGGGTGCACGGTCGCCGTCGGGTCGCCGTCGAGCACACGAAAAGTCTCTACGGCAGAAATCTTCTGCGGCACCTTATTCGAGTACTCGAAAGTCTTCTCGTCCACCACCGTAATCTGGGTGCGGTGCGCCTCCATCGCCTTGCGCTTGGCGGTGCCGTCACCGTAGATTGCCGCCTGCACGCGCTGATCAGCCGCGTCGAACTCACCCTCAATACCCCAGGTGAGAATCGGGCGGTCCTCGTCATCTTCAAGAATCTGCAGAGCGCGGTGCACGATCTCGTACACGCGCACGTGGTCGGGGTGGCCGTAACCGCCGTCCGAATCGTAGGTGACAAGAACATCCGGGGTGAGGGCGCGGATAGCGGCAACCAGAGCCTGAGCCTGCGGTTCCAGAGGCTGCGCGGTCAACGAATCCTCCGCCGCCACCGGGTTGGCGACGGGCTTACCCTCCGGGCCCCACGCCATGCCGGAGTCACGGTACAACGGCAGCGCGCCCTCCGCGACGGCGGGTTCCTGACCCAGGAAGAACTGCTTCTTCACGCCCAGCGCCTTGATAGCGCCGGCAAGCTCACCGGTGCGGTACTCACCCAGCGCCTCACCGTTATCACGGCAGCCGGGCTTACCGACCTCCAGGTGATGTAGCTCCTCGGGGATAACCTCACCCAACTCACCGCGGGTAGCGGTCAGCAGGTACACCTCCGCGCCCTTCTGCGCATAGTACGCCATGGTCGCGCCGGTCGAGGAGGTTTCGTCGTCCGGGTGTGCATGCACAAACAGGATGCGCGCCTTCTTCGCATCGTAGTTATTCGGCAGCAGGTCGCGACGCGAGCTGGGGGCGATGCGCTCACCCTGCGTGGGGTAGCTGGGGGTCGCAGAATCAGGCTGAGTGTTCTCGGTTTCAGACACAGGCTTTCCCTCTCATACGCAGGGTTGGGTTTCTTGGACGGTCAAAGCGCGCCGGCAATTTACATCGTTGATCAGCAAACGTTGAGTCGCGGACAGGTGCCGCCACCGCGCAGGCGCATTATTTTATCTTACACACTCGCATGTACAGCACGGGGTGTTCAGGCTTTTCGAAAGCAGTTTTAGGCAGAAAGCAGAAGCGCCCGGCTCTCCTCCCCCTTCCCCCCCGCCGCCCCGCCGTTATTTCCCGAACGGATCGGGGTGGTTAAACGGTGGGTAAACAGAGCCGCCGCTACCTTCCATATGGAAGGTAGCGGCGGTTCTTGAACAACAACAGCGCTCGGGCAACGACAGCACCCGCTACAGCAGGTGAGTCGCTAACGCGCTATCAGTTCGCGCTGTACTAGTTCGCGCGGGCGCGGCGGCGGAACTCGCGGACACGCTCGTTGGAATCCAGGATGACCTTGCGGATACGAATCGCCTCGGGGGTCACCTCAACGCACTCGTCTTCGCGAGCGAATTCCAGGCACTCTTCCAGGGTCAGCTTCTTCGGCGGGGTCAGGTTTTCGAAGTTGTCCGCGGTCGAAGAACGCATGTTGGTCAGCTTCTTTTCCTTGGTGATGTTAACTTCCATGTCGTCTGCACGGGAGTTCATACCAACGATCATGCCCTCGTACACCTCAGAGGTGGGCTCCACGAAGAAGGTGCCACGCTCCTGCAGGTTAATCATTGCGTAGGGGGTCACCACGCCGGCACGGTCAGCGATCAGCGAACCGTTGGTGCGGTACTCAATGTCGCCAGCCCAGGGCTCGTGCTCAATCGAGTAGGAGGAAGAAATACCGGCACCGCGGGTCTCAGTCAGGAACTGAGTACGGAAACCAATCAGACCACGTGCGGGAACAGCGAACTCCATACGGACCCAACCGGTACCGTGGTTCGACATGTTCTCCATGCGGCCCTTACGTGCAGCCATCAGCTGGGTGACAGCACCCAGGTGCTCCTCGGGCACGTCAATAATCATGTGCTCCATGGGCTCGTAGACCTTGCCGTCGATGGTCTTGGTAACCACCTGGGGCTTACCCACGGTCAGCTCGAAGCCTTCGCGGCGCATCTGCTCCACGAGGATAGCCAGGGCGAGCTCGCCACGGCCCTGAACTTCCCACGCGTCCGGACGCTGGGTGGGCAGAACCTTGATGGACACGTTACCGATCAGCTCGCGGTCCAGGCGGTCCTTCACCTGACGTGCGGTGACCTTTGCGCCCTTAACGCGGCCAGCCAGCGGGGAGGTGTTAATACCGATGGTCATGGAGATCGCGGGATCGTCCACCTTGATCAGCGGCAGGGGCTTGGGGTTCTCAGCGTCGGTGAGGGTTTCACCAATGGTGATGTCCTCGATACCTGCCACTGCGACGATTTCGCCGGGGCCAGCGGACTCTGCGGGAACACGCTCAAGAGCCTTGGTAGCCAGCAGCTCGGAGATACGGACGTTCTTGATTTCACCGTCGTGACGTGCCCATGCAACGGTCTGGCCCTTCTTCAGGGTGCCGTTGAAGATACGGACCAGTGCCAGACGACCCAGGAACGGGGAGGAGTCCAGGTTGGTCACGTGTGCCTGCAGAACCTCGTTGGGGTCGTAGGTGGGGGCGGGCACGTGCTCGATGATGGTCTTGAACAGCGGCTCCAGGTCGTCGTTGTCGGGCAGCTGGCCGTCTGCGGGCTGGTTCAGGGATGCAGCGCCAGCCTTACCGGATGCGTACACTACCGGAACGTTCAGCACAGCGTCCAGGTCCAGGTCGGGAACCTCGTCCGCCAGGTCAGATGCCAGGCCGAGCAGCAGGTCCATGGACTCGCCAACGACCTCGTCGATACGGGAGTCGGGGCGGTCAACCTTGTTCACCACGAGGATCACGGGTAGCTTAGCAGCCAGTGCCTTACGCAGCACGAAGCGGGTCTGGGGCAGCGGACCTTCGGATGCGTCCACGAGCAGCACAACGCCGTCAACCATGGACAGGCCGCGCTCCACCTCGCCACCGAAGTCGGCGTGGCCGGGGGTGTCAATAACGTTAATGGTGATGGTCTCACCGTTGGCGGAAGGGCCGTTGTAGAACACGGTGGTGTTCTTCGCCAGAATGGTGATGCCCTTTTCCTTTTCGAGGTCGCCGGAGTCCATGACTCGGTCTTCAACATCTGCGTGGGCAGAGAAGGCGTGGGTCTGCTGCAGCATCGCGTCGACGATGGTGGTCTTGCCGTGGTCAACGTGTGCCACGATGGCCACATTGCGAAGGTCGGGGCGCGAAGCGGTGTTTTCAGACATGCGTTAAGTTTCTCGCTTAAATCTAGGGGATAGTCTTGCCAGCGGGTGCGCTCTAGACAGCGCGGGGGTCACGGGGCAGTACCTTCAGATAGATATCTGGGGGTGTTTGCCGGTTGGAGTGTTTGCCGGTGGAGCCGCTCTGCAATGAGAGCGTTTCCGGGCACGCCAAAACCGACCCCCCTCCGTTGGGCTTAGCTACCAGTGTATCACTAGGGCTTTTCTGCGAGCCACTCATCAATCATGCGGCGGGCGACAGCGTTCGTGCCGGGCAGCTCCAGCTTGGCGGGGTCGTCCTCGTCGCTGTTACCGCGCTCCTCCGAAATAGCAATCGCCTCACGCAACTCAGCCGCGGTAAACCAGCGGGCGACACGAATCTCACCGTCGTGATGGATGATGGTTTCGTTCTCATCTACGCGCACCCGGTAGCAAATCATGAGCGAACGCGGGAAAGGCCACACATCACTCATACGGTACTCGGTACTGAGGGCGTGCAGACCGGTCTCTTCGTAGACTTCGCGGGCAATTGCCTCTTCAAGGTTTTCGCCGGGGTCAACGAAACCGGCGATGAGGGCGAAACGGTTGGGGTGCCACTGGCGGTTATTCGCCAGTAGCACGCGCTCACCGTCGCGACTAGTCACCAGCGCCATGACGGCAGGTTCAATGCGGGGGAACACCATCTCGCCGGAGGCGGTGCGGCGGATGCCCTTGGAGCCGAGGGGCGCCTCCTCGCCACTGTAGGCGGAGTAGCGCATATCGATGAGGTAGTCGCGGCGTGCCAGGGCGGTGGCGTAGTGGGCGCGGCCTTCCGGGTCATCGTGGACCGGGTAGTAGCGGAAACCACTGGTGGAGGCGCGCACCCGAGGGTCGTTCAGGTCGGCGGCGACCTGCGCGAGGGTTTCGTCCTCACAGTAGAGCACGTGCACCTCTGCCTCACTATTCTTCTGGGCATCAGCACCGTAGGCGGCGGGGCGGATCACACTGCACGCAAGGATAGCCTCTTCGGTCAGCGGCTCGGCAGTATCGTTACCGGTCAGGTAGTGCAGGGTTCCGTCATCGTTGAGGAGGGTTTCCCCTTCGCAAGAAATGAGCAGGTAGCGCGGTGCGTAAGCGTCAGCGGGTGTGTGTTCAGGTGAAGAAGTCATAGGTTTTACTCTACTCTGCTCAGCTCCATTCCGTTCAAACAGCCCACGCGCGGCAACCGCTCGCCTGGCAAAACTAAAACCCGCATCCCCTTCCTAGCCAAACCCCCTTGCTCGTCCAAAATCCACGAAAGCCTACAAAGCGCAGCAAAGTCCCCTCCCGCACGCGGCGGAAGAGGACTTTACAGTCAACACATTATGCGAATTAGCCAAACGGATTGCTTACTTGCGGGTGATTCCCTTCGGGTCCCAGCCAGCGGCAAAGGCACGCTCGTAGACGATATCGGTGAGGGTTGCCTCGTAGACATTCGTCAGGTGGTTCGAGTCAGCGTACATGTACACGTTGCCATGCAGAACCGAGCACTTACCGTCGGGGCAGTACACGTCCTTCAGGTCAATCAGGTAGGCACCACGATCAGCATACTTGGCGAAAATCGGGGCGGAAGCCACGACTTTCCAGGAAAGATTCATAGGGAGGATTCTGACCATTTTTGGGCACACGAATCCCCTTGAAAAGGTTAAATGCCATATTTGATTGTCCTGAGTGTTGTGTTTGAGAGTTTGAGGCGGCACTCCGCCCCAAAGGTCGTACCGGGCGGAGAACCTCACTATTAGTGCGTGGAGGAGCGATGAGAGAATGTCGCCCATGTGTGTTTCTTAAATCCAGGCACTATTCCCGTCAGTATAACTTTCTTTAAATTGAAACTTCAAGGATTGTGGGCTTTCCCCACTCCCTTTGTGGACCATTCCCTTTGCCGACGGATACGCGCCCGACAAGGCACGTCATCCTATTCGTTTTCTTCGAATTACTACCTCGTTTCTGTGCCGCTCACAGCAGTGCCAGGTTTCGATTTTTCGCCGTATCGTCCCATATCACTCTCGAAAGAGGTGACAGAGAACCCCGAAAATAAGAGAATGGGAGCATGACTACTTCTATTGACCCTACGACCACCTCCGCGTGGTCCGCTCTGTCCGCTCATCACAAGTCCCTCACCCCGAACCTGCGCGAATGGTTTGCCGCTGACCCGGAACGCGCGCAGAAGCTCAGCTTCACCGCCGACGAACTGCACGTCGACCTGTCCAAGAACCTGATTACCCCCGAAACCGTCGAGCTGCTGGTCAAGCTCGCTGAAGAGGTCAAGCTGGAGCAGGCTCGCGAGGCAATGTTCTCCGGCGAGCACATTAACGTCACCGAAGACCGCGCAGTACTGCACACCGCACTGCGCCGCCCCGAGGGTTACACCCCTGCACTGACCGTTGACGGCCAGGACGTAGACGCAGACGTTCACGCCGTGCTGAAGAAGATCTACGCATTCGCTGAGCGCGTGCGCAACGGCAAGTGGACCGGCATCACCGGCAAGCGCATCGAGACCGTTGTGAACATCGGTATCGGTGGCTCCGACCTGGGCCCGGTCATGGTGTACGAGGCTCTCAAGCCCTACGCTGATGCAGGTATCACCGCACGCTTCATCTCCAACATTGACCCCACCGATGTGGCTGAGAAGGTTTCCGGCCTGGACCCCGAGACCACCCTGTTCATTGTCGCGTCCAAGACTTTCGGCACCCTCGAAACCCTGACCAACGCGCGCGTGGCACGCGAGTGGCTGCTGTCCGCACTGGCTGAGGCTGGCGCTCTGGAAGGTAAGGAAGCATCCGAGGCTGTGGCTAAGCACTTCGTGGCTGTCTCCACCGCACTGGATAAGGTTGCAGCATTCGGCATTGACCCCGAGAACGCTTTCGGCTTCTGGGACTGGGTTGGCGGCCGCTACTCTGTAGACTCCGCTATTGGTACCTCCCTGGCTATCGTTTTCGGCCCGAAGGTTTTCGCTGAATTCCTCGCTGGCTTCCACGCAATGGATGAGCACTTCCGCACCGCTCCCCTGGCTCAGAACGTACCCGTTCTGATGGGTCTGCTGAACATCTGGAACGTGAACTTCCTGGGTGCTGAGACCCACGCGGTTCTGCCCTACGACCAGTACCTGCACCGCTTCCCCGCATACCTGCAGCAGCTGACCATGGAGTCCAACGGCAAGTCCGTTCGCGCGGACGGCTCCTTCGTCAACTACGCAACCGGTGAAGTGTTCTGGGGCGAGCCCGGCACTAACGGCCAGCACGCTTTCTACCAGCTGATCCACCAGGGTACCCGCTTGATCCCCGCGGACTTCCTTGCCTTCGCTAACCCGGTCCACCCGACCAAGGACGGCGAGCAGGACGTTCACGAGCTGTTCCTGGCTAACTTCTTCGCGCAGTCTCAGGCTCTGGCGTTCGGCAAGACCGAGGAAGAGGTTCGTGCAGAGGGCACCGCAGAGCACGTGGTCAACGCACGTATCTTCAGCGGTAACCGCCCCTCCACCTCCATCATGGCGCCGCGCCTGACCCCGCGCGTTCTGGGTTCCCTGATTGCCCTGTACGAGCACATCACTTTCGTTCAGGGTGTTGTTTGGGGCATTGACTCCTTCGACCAGTGGGGCGTTGAGCTCGGTAAGAAGCTGGCACTGGACCTGGTTCCCGCTATTGAGGGTGACCGTGAGGTTCTGGCTCGTCAGGATTCTTCGACCGCTTCGCTGATTGACTACTACCTGAAGAACCGCACCAAGTAGTAGCTTGAGCCTGCATGTGCCGGTGTTATAGCCCGGCTGTGTAGGGTCAGCGCAGATGCACAAACCGCCGGATAGGCTCCCAGTTAGGGAGGCTATCCGGCGGTTTTGTTGTACGGGTTCTAGCTAAATGCCGTGCTGCTAGTTCACGGCGGGCAGGGTGTCGGAGGCGACCTCCGCAATAATGCGCACCACGGTGGATTCGGGTAGCTGCGGGATGCCCTGCTCGTCACGCACCACGCCACCGGCGTCACGGTGGGCGGTCATGCCGGTGTCTTCGGTGGTCTCTTCGCCGTCGGCGCAGGTTGCGGGCACATGCACGAATCCGGCGGGGATGCTCAGACCCAGTTCACGGCTGATGCGCTGACCCTCGTAGAACACGTGGTTGCACACGTAGGTTCCGGCGGTGTACGAAATCTCGACCGGCTCCCCCACCGCACGCAGACGCTCAAAGCTGGCGCGCACCGGCAGGGAGGAGAAGTATGCCTCCTGACCGCCCGGAGCGATCGGCTCATCGCAGCGCTGGTCGCCGTCGTTATCTTCAATACCGGCGGAGTCCAGGTTGATAGCGACCTGTTCGAGGCTGACTACGTCGCGGCCAACCGCCACGCCCAGGCTGATGAGCGCATCGGGCTGCACATCCTGCAGGGCGGTGCGCAGTGCAGTGCTAGAACCGTTGTAGCTGACGGGCAGCTCGCAGGCCACGACGCGCAGGTCCGGGCGGGCGGTATTCAGCGCCCGCACGGAGCCTTCTGCGAGCGCCACGGTGGGGTTGACGGGCACGCCGGGGAACGGTCCGAAGTAGGTCAGTAGCAGGGTATTGGCCATGGCAGTTCAGCTTTCTGCGTTGGTCTTTTCGGCGGCGCGGCGCTCTAGGTCCTTGGCGAGCGCATCCAGCAGCTCCTCGGGAGTGGTCGCGATAATGAGTTCGTCCAGGTAGCGCTCGTTCAGCAGGCCGGTGGAGGCCATGTAGTGCATCGCGTCGATGAGCTTATCCCAGTAGCCGCTCACGTTCAGCAGCGCAACCGGCTTGGAGTGGATGTCGAGGAACTGCCAGCTGAACACCTCGAAGAACTCTTCCAGGGTGCCGGGGCCGCCGGGCATGGCGACGAATGCGTCAGCCTTGTCGATCATGGCGATTTTGCGCTGGTGCATGGTGTCCACAATGTCGAGGGTGGTCTGGCCGGGGTACACGCCCTCCAGGCCGACCAGCTTGTGGGTGACTACGCCGTAGACCACGCCGCCGGCGTCCAGGGTTGCGCCCGCGACGGTGCCCATGAGGCCGGTGCGGCCGCCGCCGTAGACCACGCCAATATTGTTCTGGGCGCAGAGGGTGCCGAGTTCCTGGGCGCGGGTGGTGAAGAGCGGATCGTTGCCGGAGCGTGCACCGCAGTAGACGGCGAGGTTGTAGTCAGTCTTCTTCATGGTTCTCCTTGGGGTGTATGGGGGGTTCCGGGGTGGAGCGCCTCTATGCGTTCTACCCGCGATAGATGTTGCTGTGTTGAGGGTACCGGATGCACCTGTGTACCTCATGTGTGCCGCCCGCAGGTTCAGGGGGCGCGTTAGGGGCGGTGGTTACGGTAGCGGGGTACGTGCCAGCAGCGGGAAGATCTGCTCGGTATTCAGCGGTGCCTGCAATGCAGAATCGGAGGGGCAGCCCATGTCGGGGTTGAACCAGCGCAACTCAGCGATTTCGGCTTGCGGCACCAGAGAAGCCAATAGCTCGTGCTGCTCGTCGGTGGGTGCGTACTCGTAGGTTTCGGCGCGTACCGTAAAGCCTGCCTCGTTCAGTGCCGCCGCTTCGAGGAGTCCGCGGTGGTGCATCCGGGTGGGGTCTGGGGTGAGTCCGATTTCTTCGCTTACTTCGCGGCAGGCGGTCTGTAGCGGGGTCTCCCCCGGTTCGGGTTTGCCGCCGGGCATCATGAACCCGTCGCTGCCCTGCTTGCGCACGGTGAGTACGAGCCCGTCCCGGTTGCGGATTGCTACAGCGCACACGTTCACGACGCGGTGCGTGCTGTCGATGGCGCTGTGTTCAGTAGCGCTGTACTCAGTAGCGTTGGGTTCGGCGGGCGGGGCGGGCGGGGCTACTTCTACTCGGTTCTGCGGGTTCTTCTGCGTGGGCATCTTTCTACCCTAGCATTTCCGTATCCTCCAGCCGGCGCTGTGCGTGTTTGTCTTATTCATCCGCCCTATTATGCGCCCTGTAGGCATTGGTTTTACGTAATATTTCGGCGAGTTATCTTATGTCCGGTTCATGCGTTTAGGTGCGTGTTACGGTGTAATTAACCGCGATGTCGCGGTACCGTATACGCACTCGACTTGGCGCGATACAGGAAGAGTGCGGATCGCTCAATCACCCATGTAGAAGGAACTTCATGATGGCTAACTCTTCTCGTGCCCGCCGCTACGGTAGCGCCGGCGCTTCTGTTCTTCTTGCCGCATCCTTGAGCTTGTGCGCTCTGCCTTCTGTTGCGGCAGCTGATACCCCGAATCCGGATAACCCGCCGGTTATTACGGTCTACAACTACAAGGTTGAGACCAATACTCGTGAGTTGAAGACCGCCCTGCGTCTGAACAAGATTACGTTCAAGGCATCGAAACTGCCCGCGAAAACTACCGCTTTCGCCCCGGCATTGCACGAGGCAAACCATAGGGGTTTCCCGTTTCTGAACCCGATTCAGACGGTGCGCGTTGAGGGCCCGTTCAAGGACGGCACGGCGACTGCGACCCATTACGTTCCCGGTAGCCTGATTGACCCGGCGAAGAACTACAGCTTCGTCGCTAATATCATCGTTGATGGTTACGGGGGCGGTCAGATTCTGCGCATGGACGTTGTGAAGGATAGCGCCGCACCGGTTCTGCACGTGGATTCGCCGCGTCTGAACACCAAGGGTGAGACCGTGTTGAAGGTGCGCGGTACCGGCTACACCGGTGAGGCGACCCCGCACGGTGTGCGCGTGGTGGTGTCTGATACGAATGTGTGGGTTCCCGGTCGTTTTCCCCAGCAGGGTATGCGTTTCGTGGCTGAGGTGACCGTACCTGCTTCGCAGATTCACAACGGTGTCTTTGAGACGGAGGTTAAGGTTCCGGCGGATGTTGCGGCGACGCTGAATACCTCTCACAAGTACATTGCGGGCACCATGGCGGCTGGCGTTCAGGGTGCTGAGTACGGCTCGTTTGATGCACAGAAGCCTCTTGAGCTTTTCGCGCAGGAGCCCGTAGTTTCTGCGGTTCCGACCTATGCTCCGACGGTGGCTCCTCTGCCCGAGGCAACCGTGGGCGTAAACCCGACGGACGCGCCCACCGTGGCGCCCCTGCCTGAAGCAACCGTGGGCGTGAACCCCACCGACGCACCGACCGTGGCTCCCCTGCCCGAGGCAACCGTTGGCGTTAACCCAACCGATGCACCCACCGTGGCACCTCTGCCCGAAGCAACCATTGGTGTAAACCCGACTGACGCACCCACCGTGGCGCCTCTGCCTGAGGCAACCGTAGGTGTAAACCCGACCGACGCGCCGACCGTAGCACCCCTGCCCGAAGCAACCGTTGGCGTGAACCCCACTGACGCGCCCACCGTGGCACCTCTGCCCGAGGCAACCGTGGGCGTGAACCCCACTGACGCACCGACGGTTCCCGCTCTGCCGGAAGCAACAGTCGGCGTGAACCCGACCGATGCTCCCACCGTGGCTCCCCTGCCCGAGGCAACCGTGGGTGTAAACCCCACTGATGCACCGACCGTTCCCGCACTGCCGGAAGCAACCATCGGTGTAAACCCGACCGACGCACCGACCGTTCCTGCACTGCCGGAAGCACCGGTTGCCGATAAGACCCCCAACGCTGACAAGCTGGAGGACGCAACCGTGGCGCATCCTAAGAGTAAGCCAGCTCAGAGCAAGCCCGCTCAGGAGGCTCCGGTGACCGCCGCCCGCTCGGCTCAGGACACGCTGGCAATGAACACCCCGGCAAAGGACAGCCCCAAGAAGGCTACCCTGGCGAACACCGGCGCATCCAGTGTTGGCGTGATTGTTGGCATTGGCGTTGTCGCGATTTGTGCGGGTCTGGGTTTGAGCGTTCTGCGCTCGCGCCGCCACTCCTAAGAGCTGCAGGGCGCACAGCTTAGCTCACCCGTACGGAATAAACTGCGGATAGCAAAGAGCCGCCGGCTCCCCTCAATCAGGGGAACCGGCGGCTCTTCACGTATCAGCTCGTTCAATCAGCTGGTGCAATCGTTCGCGTTACTTCGAAGCCTTAACCTCGATGCCGCTCACGTCAATCTGCTCCAGCGGAATCAGGCGGTCACGAGTGACCACGCGGTGCACCAGCCAGACCGCGATAATCACGGGCAGACCAATGTAGGAGCTGAGCACGCCAGCCCAGTCACCGCTCAGGAACGCCTCGTAGTTCTGGCCGCCAATAACGACCAGGCACATGAGGAAGGCGATAATCGGGCCCGCGGGGAAGAACGGCGCCACGTAAGGCAGGTCCTTTAGGCTGTTACCCTGCTTCAGGTACGCGCGGCGGAAACGGTAGTGCGCCACGGCGATACCCACCCAGGTGATGAAGCCAGCCAGACCGGACACGTTCACCAGCCACAGGTACGCACCATCGGGCGAGAGCAGTGCGGCGATGAAGCCGACCGCGCCGATAGCTGCGGTAGCCAGCAGTGCGTTCATGGGCACGCCGCCGGAGTTGATGCGGGTGAACATCTTCGGTGCCTTACCCTCCTGGGCGAGTGCGAAGAGCATACGAGCCGAAACGTACAGGCCCGAGTTACCTGCAGAGAGCACTGCGGAGAGGATCACGGCGTTCATGATGGCAGCCGCGAAGGCGATGCCCGCACGCTCGAAGATGAGGGTGAACGGGGAGATGTTGATGTTGCCGTCCGCTGCGGTGAGCAGGTTCGGGTCGGAGTAAGGAATCAGGAAGCCGATGACGACCATCGCACCGATGTAGAAGAGCATGATGCGCCAGAACACGCTGGTCAGCGCGCGGGGCACGTCGCGGCGGGGGTTCTCAGATTCGCCGGCAGCCACACCTATCATTTCGGTGCCCTGGAAGGAGAAGCCTGCCACCATGAAGATGGCGAGTACGGCGGGTGCGCCGCCGACGAAGGGTGCCTCACCGACGGTCCAGTTGGAGACGCCCGGGGAGCTACCACCCAGGATGCCGAAGATCATGGCGATACCTGCGATGAGGAAGACGACCACCGTGACGACCTTGATGGTGGCGAGCCAGAATTCGCTTTCACCGTAGGAGCGTGCCGAGAGGGCGTTGATGCCGGTCAGCAGCACGAGGAATCCTGCCGCCCACACCCAGGATGGGATGTCCGGGAACCAGTACCTCATCACCTCGCCGACGGCGACGAGTTCGGCGGCGACGGTAATCGCCCAGTTGAACCAGTAGTTCCAGCCCATGGCGAAGCCGAAGGACGGGGACACGTAGCGTGCCGCGTAGGTCTGGAATGCGCCGGGGACGGGCAGGTGCGCGGCCATCTCGCCGAGGGACTGCATGAGGAACAGAACCATGACGCCGATGAGGGCGTAGGCGAGGATTGCGCCGCCGGGGCCTGCGGTGGAGATGGTCTTACCGGAGGCGACGAAGAGGCCGGTGCCGATTGCGCCGCCGATTGCGATCATCTGCATGTGGCGGGCGGAGAGGCCTCGCTTCAGTTCACCCTCTGCGGGGGTGGCTTCCGATGCAGCGCCGGAAGTCTCTGTAGGCTGTGCCATGTCAGGTCTTCTTTCTGAGGCTATTGTTTCGTGCGTTTGCTAGCGGTCTAGTCTGGTGTCCAGTCTAGTCTTGCTGCGGGCTGTGCCGCCGAAGGTTTGTGCCTGGGTCAAGAAATTCTTCAATCTTAAGGATTTCTTACGTACCGTAAGTTTTCCTAATCTGAGGGTCAATCCTACTCGCTTTTTAGACTCTTTTCCACCCCAAAACCACAAAAACACAGAAAAACCCTCCCGTACCATCTCAATACAAGCGGTACAGGAGGGTTCCCTATCGGGCTAATTCACCCGATCTATTCAGCTCACCCGGCTTTAGTCTGCCAGGTTGTGGAACGAAACGTTCGTGGGGTGCTCCACGGTACGAGAAACGGTGCAGTCCTTCTGCTCGCTGAGCTGAATCAGACGGTCCACCATCTTCTGCGCTTTGGCGCCCTGCTCATCGGCGGGGAATCGCACATCAAAGTCCACCTCAACGTCGTCGAGGCTCACCGCGCCGTCTTCGGTCTGCTTCAGCGCCGAGGCTAGCACCTCGAACACCTCGGGAGTGGAGCGGCGGGAGGTGCCCGCGTCCACGTCCACGGAGGAGCAGCCGGCAATCGCGGCGAGCAGCAGCTCGACGGGGGTCAGCAGGCCCTCGCCCACGCCGAAGTCGAGGGTTGCGCCGTTAGCACCGTAGGCACGGTAGCGCAGGCGGTCGATGCGCTCGATCTTGGTCTGGCGGTAGTTGTCGAGTTCGCGGCGTTCCTGCTGGCGCGAGTACACCTTCTTCTGCTCTTCTACAGTCTGCTCGGCGTTGTTCTGCACGCTGTTGTTCTGTTCAGCGTTGTTCTGCTCGGCCATTGAGGTTCCTTTCGGGTTATCTGCACGGTCGCTAGGTTATTCAGCGCCGCGTTGTTTAGCGTCATTCACTATAAGCGTGTTTCTCATTATTTTATTCCCGGACTCTTTTTCTCGACGGCCATCTAAGCGCTCCTATACACTGGAAAACCGCGGCGGAGCTTCGAAGTCCCTCACGCACACAGTAGATTTTTTGAAGAGCACAACAGGCACAAGGAACTCTTTTATGGCACAGACCCCCAGCGCTGAGCGTACGAGCACGCAGAATGATTTCCGCTTGGCTGTTGCGGATTCTTCCGTGGTGATGCTCGGTATCGCTGTGCTGGGTTTGGGTTTGGGTATTATCCTCAACGCGCACGGCCTGCCGGTCTGGACTGCGCCGCTGCTATCTGCCCTAGTTTTTGCCGGTTCGGTGGAGTTTTTTATGGTGGGCATGGTCAGTGGTGGCGCGCCCCTAGCGTCGATTGCGTTGACGGTGTTCCTGGTGAATGCGCGCCATCTGGTGTACGGTCTTTCCTACCCGTTGCACAATGTGAAGGGTTTCTGGGCTAAGGCTCTGGCGATTCACACTCTTTGCGATGAGGCGTTCGCGGTTAACTCCGGTCCCGACCGTAATGAGCGTTCGGGGGCGCGCATTCTGTGGGTGAACGTGCTGATTTACGTGTCGTGGGTTCTGAGCGTAGTCCTCGGGTATGTGCTGGGCGCGAGCTTCCTCAGCAGTCTGAAGGGCGTGGACTTCGTGATGGTGGCTATCTTCACGGTTCTTGCGATGGACGGCTACCGCGCCAACCCGGATCGTGTGACGGCGCTCTTTGTGGCGGTTTCGGCTGCGGCTGCGCTGATTTTTGCGCCGTCCTCGTTCTTGGTGGTGGCGTTGGGTTCGTATGTGGTGCTGCTGCTGGCGCGTTTCCCGATGGCGAGGCGCCGCGGTACGCTGCCGCATCGTGCTGCGCATGAGGTAGCGGCTGAGGCTGAAAGCGCCGCTACCGCTGATGCCCCCGCTTCCACACAGCGATAAGAACGTTACATACGTGTTCGAAACCGGTTAGGATAGATGAGTGGAGCTTCGCTCTCCCCTCTTTCTATTTCTAGGATTCGTACAATGCCTCCCGCGCGAACCTGCACGGAGGCTCCCAGAGGTGAAGGTACACCATGACTCAGATGAAAGACACCGCTAAGGAAACTAGCGACGCAGAACGCTGTGCCGCCCCGGAGTAACACCGCACCGGGAGCGGCATCACCCGAGGTCACGCACGAGAACTACTGACGCGCGCAACTACCCGCGCTGAACTGTCCACACAGAACTGTCCACACAGAAAACTCGTGCAGGAGGAACGACCCTCTGCCTCCATGTTTCGCGGCTTTCATCAACTTACGTACCTACCGCACTACTTAGCCCCCCCCCAGCCCCTTCTTCGGTTGGGCTCTCCCTACCCTTTTCGCGGATGCTTTCACGGCTTCACCCGCGCGCCTCTTTCCGGGGTTCTTCCCCCCTTTCGGGGCACTCTTTCGGGGTCTTTCGCTGAGTATGTGCAGAAAGAGAAAATCTTCATGAACAGTGAAGTGACCACCGGCTATATTCTTGCCGCGATTCTTGTGGCTGCAGGTATTACGTTCCTGCTTCGTTTGCTTCCCTTCGGTTTGAAGAAGGCACTGGCTGGCTCCGAACTTTTGGATGCGCTCAGCCACTGGATTCCGCTCGGCGCAGTCGCGCTGCTTGCCATCTATGCGGTGGCGAAGATTGATTATTCTTCGTTCGCTACGGCGGCACCGTACCTGGCGGGTCTGGTGGTGACCGTGGCGGTTCACCTGTGGCGTAAGAATATGGTGCTGAGTATGGTGGCGGGTACCGTCACCTGCGTTGTGCTGGCTAACTGGGTTTTCTAGGGGGATACAATGAGCATCTCTAAGAAGTCTGTTTCTTCCCCCGCCGTTTCTTCTCAGCCCGAGCCTCATCAGGCGAGCCAGCAGCAGGTTGAGCATGTTATTGCCTCCGCCCTTCCGCTAACCGGCATGATTCCCGTGGTGGAGGCGCCAACCTCCCCCGATGCACAGGAGCCTCAGCAGCCGCGCGAGAGTGGCTTCGCCGAGGCGATTCGCGTTGCCGGCGTGATCATACTGGGCCTGTTCTTTGTCGGCATTGGTCTGGGCGTGCTGGTGCACAGTTACGGTCTGCCGTTCTGGGTGGCTCCCCTGCTGCCGCTCCTGGTGTTTGCCGGTTCCGTAGAGTTCGTGCTGATCGACATGATCTCGAATCATGCCTCGCTGCTCTCTATTGCGGTGATGACTCTGCTCATTAACTCACGCCACCTCATGTACGGTCTGTCCTACCCGATTGAGCGTGTGCGTGGCGGCTTGGCGAAGTTCTACACCGTGTACACCCTCATCGATGAGGCATACGCGCTGAACACCGGACCGGACCGCCATAAGCTTCGTGCCTCCCGCATCCTGTTGATTCACGCGGGTCTGCACCTGAGCGTCCTAGCGAGCGCTACGCTCGGCTACGTGCTGGGTGCAAGTTTCTTGAGTGAGCTCAAGGGCGTGGATTTTGTGATGACTGCGCTTTTTGCGGTGCTCGCTATCGATGCCTATCAGAGTTCAAAAGACCATACCACTGCGGCTATCGCAGGTGTGTCTGCGGCGGTTGGTTTGTTGGTGGCGCCGCAGTCAATGCTGCTGATTTCGATGGTGGTGTACATTCTGCTGCTGGTGTCGCGTTTTGTGGTGGCTAAGCGCCGCGGCACCCTGCCGGAGCATATGCTGGTCGCGGATGAGGACCCCGCCGAAACTGCCGAAGCCGCCGACACTCCCGCTCATCCCGGCGACTCTGCACACTAAGTCTGAATCCCGCGCTAAGTCTAAATCGCGCACTAAGTCTGGATATAGTAAAGCGCCCCGCCCACCCGAAATACCGGGTGGGCGGGGCGTTATGCTGTCGCCAGCCGCATGTGTGGGTGAACCCCAGATCATGCGCTGTAGACGTTCAGTATCTGCTGTGCTGTGTACCGCCAGGTGTCCCTGACGGAAGTACTACGCGGGTGCCGGGCTTGCGTCCGGCTCCCGTACTAAGCTTAGCTTACTTGATAGCTGCCAGGGCTGCTTCGTAGTTGGGCTCGTTGGTGGTTTCGGGAACCAGCTCGGTGTAGACAACCTCACCGTCGGGGTTCACGACAAGCACGGAGCGTGCCAGCAGACCAGCCAGGGGGCCGTCAATCAGCTTCACGCCGAAGTCCTCACCGAAGGAGGAGCGGAAAGCGGAGGAGGTGACGACGTTTTCAATGCCCTCGGCTGCGCAGAAGCGGCCGATTGCGAAGGGCAGGTCGTTGGAGACGCACAGCACGACGGTGTTCTCCAGGCCTGCAGCCTGCTTGTTGAAAGTGCGGACGCTGGTTGCGCAAACACTGGTGTCGACGGAGGGGAAGATGTTCAGCACCAGGTTCTTACCTGCGAAGTCTGCGGAGGAAATCTCGGAGAGATCAGCCGCGAGAACCGAGAATTCGGGCAGCTTTGCGCCGACTGCGGGCAGGTCGCCGTTGGTGTGGATTACGAGTTCGTTCTGTAGAGTTACTTCAGCCATGCCTTCATTGTCCCCCGGATAGGGCGGGTGTGCAAGGGGACACAGGCACTAGCGGGCAGAGTTTCCGCATAGCTGATTTTCTGCGGTGCCGCTTCGCCTCAGCGGCATCTCTACAATGGACAGGTGAGCATTTTGAGGCACGTATCTTCCCGCCTTGCGCCGCTGGCGCATCCCGTGACGAATTTCAGGGCACTCCGTCAGGACCTGCGCCGTCAGCGGGTGGTGGGTCGCGCCCTCGTTGATCCGCAGAATACGTACCGTCCGAGTGTGCGCGCTGAGCTGCGCCGCATGTTCACGCGCCCCCTCCCGGTGGAAACGCAGACGCTCATGTGTAACGCCCTGCTGGCGGCAATCTGCTGGTACCTGCTCCCGGACGTCTGGCGTTCGTGGCTGTTTAGCGAGTTTAAGGGCCCGGCTGGTTTTGCGCTGGTGATGGTCGGCTGGATGGTTGCGGACGTCACCTCAACTAACCTGATGGGCCACGATGAGGAGCATGCCTTGCGTGCGTTGCGCAGTAGTGACCCGCACGCCCTGCACCTGTTCGTGCGCACGAAGGCTATTGCAATCGGTCTGATCACGGGTGTTTCTGGCACTCTGCTGACGCTGATTCTGCACAGTCAGGACAAGAACCTGCCCCCCACGCTCATGATGTCCCTGTCGTTCTTTGTGGTGCCGGCTATTGTGGTGTCCCTGGGCTCGATTCTGGGCGTGATGTATCCGTACCGTCTGCGCGGCTGGCAGTTCCGCTGGGCGCACCGCAAGAACCTGCGGATGAGTGCCCGCTGGGTTCTGCTCTGTTTCGGGCCGGGCTGGGTGCTGGGTACGGTGCTGATGTCGCTGATGTTCCCGTCGATTTTCCTGTCGGATGCGCTCGCGCGCCTTCTCAACCCCGGCGTGGATCCGCGCGATGTTGCGTTCCGGCCGCTGCTGTTTTCGCTGATTTTGTGGGCTCAGGGCGCGATTAGTCTGTGGGTTTTTCCGCGGATTACGGCGCGTATTGCGACCGCGAGGCGCGCCTGGCTGGTGCATTATCTGACGGACGATAAGGTCTGCTAGCCGGTTTTTGGTGCTGGGTGTTTGGGCCGGGGGTTTGGGCCGGGCAGATACTCGCCCATGCCACGGTAACGAACGGCACTGACCGTGCGCACCACGTGCCCGCATCTTTTCCCTATACTGGACGAGTTCACTATTCACTTCTTGACCAGCACTGATGCGCGCTGCCGCGCATCTTCAGGAGTATCCATGTCTTCTAATCGCCGCCGTTTCACCGGCCGTACCGCTTTGGCTCTACCCGCGTTGGGCGCCGCTCTAGCTCTTGTTGTCACTTCCTGCTCGGCAAGCACTGATTCTGCTGTTTCGGGTACCGTAGTGTCTTCTTCTGGCAGCGCTTCTGCCTCCGCGAGCGCGACCTCCACTCAAGCACTGTTCCCGACCCCGTCGGCGAGCCCGAGCGCATCCGCGGGCGCTACCCCGAGTGCTTCGTCGCCTGCTCCGGTGCCGTCGGTGGTGACGATTACGGTTCATGCTGAGCCGACCGCATCCGAGTCGAAGTCGGATTCCAGGTCTGAGGCTAAGTCTGAGTCGAAGAAGGACTCCACCTGCGCGTCTGATTCTGCATCGACCGTGGTGTCTAAGGCTCTGCGCGAGTTGAAGAATAAGAGCAAGTGGGATCAGTGGACGAACGTTTCAGAAGACTACGAGGGTTATGATTCCTGTGCTGAGCTGTCCTGGATTGACGCTATTCCGGGAAGCTCTCATAAGGAATGTTGCATCTCCTCGATGGTGCATCACATTCTGCTGTTCCACCGCGGCAAGTTCATTGGTACCGCAACCTATGAGCCGTACTCGTTCTCTCCGGTGATTACCCGCACCTCGGACAGCTCGATTCGTGTGACCTACCGTTACATGAAGGAAGACGAAGCTCCCGCTAGCGCGAGTGGTAGCACGACTGCTGAGTTCACTTGGAACCCGGCAAAGAACCAAGTCGATATGGAAGGTACCCCGCCTCCGAGCTATAACTCTTAGGCTACGTGCTTGGGGCGCACAAACTGGGCGTACGAGAAACCCGCCGTCTCGCATATGGTGCATATGTGAGACGGCGGGTTTTCGTTGCTTAAGGATATGTAGAGTGCCCGAGGGCTAGCTATTTAGGCAACGAACTTCTTGTAACCGAAGTATGCGGCGCCTGCCAGGATAGCGATGCACAGGATCTTCTTCACGGTATAACTCCTTTGATTGTTCCGGTAGGCACCCGGTGTTTTACTCCGTCTGCGACTCACCTAAAGATGAGGGCAGGCGGAGCGTCATCCGCACGTGGTGCCGTTGCTCCCTATCTTACCTGCTTTTGAACAACGTTTTTCTGTTTGACGTGCCTAGTCCGCATTTTAGACAGTCAAACACGCAGCGGTTCAGCGCATCGTTGAGGCGGGGAATAAGCCCCTGACGGGCGCATAATGGGAGCATGAGTATTTTTAAGAAGAAAGAGTACAGCGCTGAGCGCTCGGCTACTCGTATGGCTCGTGCCCTCGCTGTGATGGGTGCGTTGCACTTCATCATCACGGATTCCTTCGACTCGATTGTGCCGAAGTACCTGCCGGGTCCTGCCCACGCGTACACTCACGGTTCGGGTGTAGCTGAGCTGGGCACCGCTGCCCTGCTGGCTAATGATAAGACCCGCCGTGCCGGTGGTCTGCTGGCGGCTCTGCTGTTTGTTGCGGTATTCCCCGCGAACATTCAGATGGCTCTGGATGCGCGTAACCAGTCCACTCAGCGTAAGGCTATTGCGTACGGTCGCCTGCCCCTGCAACTGCCGCTGATTTGTAGCGCTCTGAAGATTTGGCGTAAGTCGAAGTAGTCAATACATTCACCATTCGATACATTCGACACTCATCTCATTGATGAGAAAAGCACCTTAGTGTTTTAGAGATAAAACACTAAGGTGCTTTTAGCTTAATAAAAGCTCTTATAAGCTCTTCTTACATCATATTTACGTATAATTGAAAACAACATACTATCTGCCACAGTGGCAGATATATAAACCCAAGGAGATTACAATGGGTACTTTTATTGGCACCATTATTACCGGCGCAATTATTGGTGCACTTGCACGCTTCTTTATGCGAGGCCGCCAGAACATTTCGATTCTTTGGACCATTATCTGCGGTGCTGTCGGCGCAGCTATCGGTACCTGGGCAGCGACCCAGCTGGGTGTTGCAGACACTAGCGGCATTGACTGGATCCGCTGGATTATCTCAATTATTGCTGCAATGCTGACCATTTCCCTGTACATGGGCTTGACCGGTAAAAAGTAAAGAGATATTTGCCAATTTCTTTTAAAACCTAAGCAATTTTATAAAGCATAAGGCGGCACCTCCCCTAGCGTGAGCTAGTGCGGGAGGTGCCGCCTTTTCTGCGCCTCGCAGGAGGCGTTTTATGTCTTCTTGGCTTATATCGCCTTGGGTTATGCCTTCTTGACGACGGAGGACTTCAGGTACATCTGGCCTGCGCCGGGGACCTTCGCCTCAATGTCGTGGCCGTTGACGGGGGATTCGAGCAGGCGGATGCCGCGCACCTTGGTGCCTGCCTTGATGTCTGCGCCACCCTTGACCTTCAGGCCCTTGACGATGGTGACGGAGTCGCCGTCGACGAGCTCGTTACCGACGGAGTCGAGAACCTTGGTGCCTGCTTCTTCTTCGGTTTCGCCTGCTGCGGTGCGTTCCCATTCGTGGCCACACATGGGGCATGCCCAGAGTTCGCCCATTTCGTAGGTGTAGTTTTCGCTGCATTCGGGGCAGGCGGGTGCTTCGATTTCGTTGAGGTTTTCGCTCATGGTTCCTTCTTCGATCTGTGCGGATGCGCCGCTCCTCTGTTTCCGCGGTGTTACTGCGGTGGTGCTGCAGCGTGTGGGTGCGCGTCAGCGAGGGCGGGGTGCGACGGTGGAGGGTGCGAGGATTCTCGCGTTCGTGCTGACTATACCATTTGGCGGGTGTGAACCGCATGTGTGGGGCTGTTTTTTGCCGGTCTTTTAGGGTGAGTGCGGGGGCGTGCCGGTCGATAAGGCTTATACCCGGGCGGCTGCCTTGTGTGGCGCGCGAGGGTTAATAGGGCGGAGCCCCGCACTGTACACACAGTGCGGGGCTCCGTTGCTTTCTGAGGTAGACCCCCTACAGGAGGGACTGGACCCTCACCCTAACCTGCGGGGTATTGTCGTCATCGCTACTGGTTGAGTCTAAGGCTTGAGAGTTTGATTGCTCTTCGTCGTGTTGCTGCGCTTGAGACAGCGAACGAATGACAGTCTCTTGGATATCTCGTACGATATCTTTGACCGGCCTGGATTCGTCAATGCCGACCTCAATAGTAGCTTGGCGCGAGCCTGATTCAACGATTACACCAAATCGGGCCTGCGGCATGCGGCTACCAATTACTTTCAGGGTGCTACCCAGTCCAGGTTCGATTCCTCGTACTCCGGGAATGGCTGTGACCAGCCGAAGTAGCTCGGCGGCAGAGAAGTTAGTCGTCATGATGAATATCCTCGATATGTACATTGACTGTCGGGGAGACTCCCAGGTTCTTATCGCAGGCTTCGCGGACGGCTTCGCGGACTTGCTGGGCCAGTTGCGGTAGGCTTTCAACGGCACCGTGAGCCGAGATTCGGCAGGATACAACCTCCGGAACCCCCAGACCGCGATGCTCTTCGCTTGACGGTGCGTGCTCAAAAGAAGAACGCAAGGAACGTGCACCGGGTACTGAGTCTACAGCGCGGCGAATAAGCGCCCTCAGCGAAAACTCAGACATGCTGTAGGGACCCAAATCCGTATCGGGCATTTCCACCTGAGCACCGTGACGAGTCTCAGCGATAATAGCGTCCATTATGGAACGGGGCCGCGGCATAACCGAGGTACTTCCCATAGCCTCTAGCCGGTCCCATTCCTTGTGGATGGAGGCGATAAGACTCAGATATTCCTGGGTGTCCGCGTCGTCCTGCTCGTGCGAGCGCAAGAGTGATTTTGCCGACGCTGCTGAGTGCCGGACCTTATTTGAGAGGTTTTTGGCGTTACTCAAGCCCACTCCTTCATCAGGCGTATGACGAGAGAACGGGCTCGTGCCAGCCTCCCACGGACGGTCGAAACTGTCAGGTTCAGTGTCTTGGCAATCTCTTCGTATGACATCTCATCGATTTCTCGAAGAATCCATACTATACGCAGTTCAGGTTCCACGGACGCCAAAAGATTGGCAAGGGCCTGAATCTGCGCATTAACTTCACTGGAATCAGCCGGGTCAGCGGTACTGCTCGACATCATCTCAGCCGCAGCGCTCACACCTTCGAGCCCTTCTGCATCATAAGGATCCGTGGCACGACGCTGACGCTTACGCACCATACTAGTAGCTTTATTAGTGCAAATCTGCATAATCCAGCCACGAAAAGCTGCCGGTTCCCGAACTAGGTGAAGGCTACGCCAAGCCTGGACGAGGGTATCCTGAACGATATCCTCACTGTCCTGACGGTTCCGAACAATCATATATGCAGAGCGAAAAAGACGCCCTTGATAACGCTCAACAAGCTTCTCAAAGGCGTCAATGTCTCCGTCCTGAGCACGCAGGACAAGGTATCGGTCCTCGTCCTGCGTTGCTTCAGACAGAGCGCTCAGCTGCGCGGTGGGGTACTGATGGGTTTGAGGTTCCGGCGCCATCTCGCTCTGAGGGTTATGCGCCAATGCTCTCTCCCGTGATTTCGGGTGCATGATGGCCAGTTACAGATTCGGAGACATTACGCGACTTCGATGAACGCTCCAGCCGTACTAGAACGTCAATCTGCTTGGGGCTCGCGCCGAAAGATACTGCCACATCATTATTAAGTCGGTTCTTGAGTTCAGCAATAGCCCACTCAACCTCACACCCCTGAGAGACAGTAGCCTCTGCCTGAACCCACAGGCTCTTCGGGGAGCCAGTAGCCCAGACAGCGCACTTTTCCACACCGGGGACTTCCTGAGCACGCTCAGACAGAGCCTGCGCCAGAACCTCAGGTGCCAAAGTAGCCATTAGCACACCCTCAGAACCACTAAACTTCAAAGGGGATGCAACAGCTTTACGGGGAACCTGTGCAACCAGCATGAACAAGCCGGCAAGGATAATAAGTACTGATACCAGTGCTACTACAGGCAGGAACCACGGTGTGTGCACCATGGGTCCGATAAAGCTAGCTACCGGGTCCTGTGCAGAGGCCAGGAAAGGTGCAATTTCCGGCCAAACCTGACCAGCATTAAAACCTGAGGCTAAAAGCCAAACGGACGCTACTACAAGGAGAAACCCAAAGGTAGCCAGAACAGTTCTGTTCAAAACACCAGAAACTGAACGCATATTCGTATCTCCTTTAGCTAATATGCTTAATCCGCACGCGACTACGTGCAATACCCACGGGTGCGAGCATCTTTAGAACTTCGTCGGTCTTCTTCCGTGCAGCTTCACGCACGGGGTCGAGGTCGTCCAAGACGCTATGGACAACAACGTCTACGCGGGAGCCGTTAGCGGTAACGATAGCGGAGTGGACGCCGTCAATCTGCTCAACCTGGGTCTGAATGAGGTTAGCCAAGTCTCGGCACTTTGCGACAGTCTGACCGGGAATATCGTCGGGGAAAATTTCCACACGATCCGGAGCTCCCGGCCACACAGCGCCAATGATCATAGTCAGACCGCACACCGCCAGGATGATGGCGAAGATGGTAGCCGTGACGGAGCCAAGAGTGGTAGAACCAATAGCGGTGAGGGTACCCACCATAGACTCGGGCCAGGCACCGTTCACCATTCGGTGAACCGCAAGCCAAACCACCAGTCCCCCCAGTGCGAGCAAAACCAGAGCCAACAGGATGCTAGGGATACTTCGCGAGGGACGACGAATTAGTTTCGGAACAGGTGTACTCATTTAAGGCTCTTCCTAACGTGGCTGCTCGGATTGAGCCAGGATATCTCGATGTTAATCTTGCCCACGCTAAGCCCCGTGAGGTACTCAACGCGGTTACGCACGTGTGCGCGCAGATTTTCGATGATGGGGGACAAAGGTGCTGGGAAGACCAGTCCGATGTCCAGGTGCAGGACTGCTACCTGGCCGTAGAGTTCACACTGGGCTTCAGGGCGCGAGTCGAAGTTGTGGCGGGTACCAATTCCCAGTACACCTCCAGCATTTGAGCCAACGTTGGCACTTTCGTTTGCAGCCTCAGCTGCAATCTTTGCAACGAGTCGCGCGGGGATGGTTGTGGTGCCGCGGTGCTCCCAGGAAGAACGTTCTTCCTGGGAAGCACTTAGCTGCGTGTTTGCACGCTGGTTCGCGGTCACCATCGTCACTTCTTTCGCCCGGCCAGGAGGCTTCGGACATCGACCCGGCCCTCCAGGCAGAGGCCTACGGCCCATCCGGCAAAGCCACACAGGGCTACCAGAGCGAACGTTCCGAAAGAACCGAAGGCAAGAACGGCTCCAAGGAACAGGCCCACCAGGAGGGCCAGGTGCGTTGTCTTCATAAGAACTCCTTAGATTAAGGCGTTGGATGCGGGTTACTTGAGGTCGGTGTCCTCGGACTTGTCAGAGTCGTCCTCGGGCAGGTGAACGTCGGTAACGTTGATGTTGACCTCAACAACCTCAAGACCGGTAGTGCCCTCAATCTGCTCGATAACGTTGCGACGAATTGCGTCGGCAACCTCGACGATGGAGACACCGTACTCGACGACTACGGTAACCTCGACAGCTGCCTGGGTCTCACCCTTCTGGATGCTAATGCCGCCAGCAACGTTGGTCTGAGCGTTGGGGATACGGTCGGTCACTGCGTTGAACGCACGGCGGACAGCGTTGCCCATGTCGTAGACGCCGGGGATTTCACGAGCTGCCATGCCAGCAATCTTTGCGACGACGCTCTCATCAATGGTGGTAACACCGTGCTCGGTCTGGAGGGGGCCGCTGGGTTCCTTGGTCTCTTCAGCCTTGTTCTCGTTGTGCTCGCGCTGCTTTGCGGTCTGGGGGATAGCGTTGTTGCTCATTTGGAGCCTCTTTCGTAAAAATCCGAGATGGTTAATAACGGTTATGCACGATGCAGTAAGCAATGTAGCCAAGGTGCCCTCGGTGGCATCCACGATCAGCTTTCTTCATTAACTGATCTGACTGGTTGTGCAAACTGTCATCTTCGCCGTGCTAATAGTTAGACGCCACCAACTGCGGTTTCGTCATAACTTTATTTTATGCAGTGCATCACTTAGTTCAAAAAAGGTCTTCTTGTGCGCGTAACAATCCATCACAAACATATAGATAGGTAGCGCACCATTGCCGTATATCCCGCCAGATAAGAGTCACCGCAACACCACAGACGACCACTTCGGAAGACGGCTTTCCGTCTTGTCCTCCTATAGATTCAGGCAAGAAGGTATCCCCGTCAGATCTGCAGAAGAAGCCAACAAGTATAAAGTGGAGCCTCGCACTGTACCTTCACAGTGCGGTGCTCCACTGTATCTGAGGTTTCTATACCGGGTTGGAGCATTCACCCTAGAACTTATCCCAGCTGGTCAGCTCCGAACGCGCCGGAACGGGCTCCTTGTTATCCCAACGTTCCGCGATCTTCTTCCAGGCGGATGGTCATGGACCCCTCCATAGATCTGGGTGGTTTGTTGTCTCCTTATATATGTCTAACGTGCCCGAGGTGGGGTTTTATTCCGGGTTCGTCAGGGTGATTTACGTATTTTTGAGTCTATATTTTTAGGTCTTCTAGGGGCGTGGATGGAGCCGAAAATAAAATTTGCCTGGTTCGTGCGTAATATTTACGAAAATTCGGGTTTTTGCTCATTATGCAGAAGATAAGGCGTGTAAAGTATCTAGAGCATTTGTACGTTTATTGAGTGAAAGGCACGGCTTCATGAAGCTTTCTGCACGTAACCAGTTCGCTGGCAAGGTTGTTGAGATTACTGAGGGTGCAACCAACGGCATCGTTAAGATTGAGATCGCTCCGGAGGTTGTTATCTCCGCTTCGATTACCAACGAGTCCATTAAGGAACTGGGCCTGAAGGTTGGCGAGACTGCTTACGCAGTGATTAAGGCTTCCAACGTTATGGTTGGTGCTGACCACTAATCCCGGTCGATAAGGCTCATACCCGGGCGGCTGCCTTGTGTGGCGCGCGAGGGTTAATAGGGCGGAGCCCCGCACTGTACACACAGTGCGGGGCTCCGCTTGTATGTTTTATCGCTTAGACGTTGAAGCGGAACTCCACCACGTCGCCGTCCTGCATGATGTAGTCCTTGCCCTCCATACGGACCTTACCGCGAGCCTTCGCCTCCGCCATGGAGCCAGCCTCATCCAGGTCCTTGAACGACACAACCTCAGCCTTAATGAAGCCACGCTCAAAGTCAGAGTGAATCACGCCAGCAGCCTGCGGCGCAGTATCACCCTTGTAAATAGTCCAAGCGCGAGCCTCCTTCGGGCCAGCAGTCAGGTAAGTCTGCAAACCCAGGGTCGAGAAGCCCACGCGAGCCAGCTGGTCCAGGCCGGACTCATCCTGACCGTTCATCTCCAGCATCTCGCGAGCCTCCTCCTCAGACAGCTCCACCAGATCAGCCTCCAGCTTCGCATCCAAGAACACAGCCTCAGCCGGCGCCACCATGTCACGTAGCTCCTGCTGCCTCTCCTCAGAGGCCAGAATGCCCTCATCCGCGTTGAACACGTAAATGAACGGCTTAGCAGTCAGCAGGTTCAGCTCCTTCAAATGAGCCAGCTCCAGCTTCGCGTCCTTCGCACGAGAGATGATGGTGTCACCATCCTCCAGAATCTTCTGCGCAGCCTTGTAAGTCTCCAGCTGAGCGGCGTCGCCCTTCTTGATCTTCACAGCCTTCTCCAGACGCGGAATAGCGTTCTCCAGAGTCTGCAGGTCAGCCAGAATCAGCTCAGTGTTGATGGTCTCCATATCGGAGGCGGGGTCAACCTTGCCGTCTACGTGAATGACGTCCGGGTCATCAAACGCACGCACCACCTGGGCGATAGCGTGCGCCTCACGAATATTCGCGAGGAACTTGTTGCCCAGGCCCTCACCCTCAGAAGCGCCCTTCACAATACCCGCAATATCAACGAACGAAACAGTCGCAGGCAGAATACGCTCCGAACCAAAAATCTCAGCCAGACGGTTCAGACGCGCATCCGGCAGGTTCACCACGCCCACGTTCGGGTCAATGGTCGCGAACGGGTAGTTAGCCGCCAGCACAGTGTTGCCGGTCAGAGCGTTGAACAGGGTGGACTTGCCCACGTTAGGCAGGCCAACAATGCCGATAGTTAGAGCCACAAGTTTTCCTTCGAATCATGTACCCCGCCATACGCACGGATGCGCCGCGTAAGTGATGTGGCGGGTGCGGGCGGGCACAGGGCGAAAATGGTGCCCGCTTCCAAGCGCGGCACCGCAAGTCTCGGGAAGAAACGGGTGCGGGGCGCCTGCGGGCATAGACACTACCATTCTACCGTGTTCGGACAGGAGCCGCCCTGGGTGCTAGAAATAGGGTTACTGGGCTGGACTAAATCATTTGAAATGCAGAGCACTAGAAATTTAGAACCCAGGAATTTCTTCAAGCTTCACTTAATACATAAAGATTAATGTAGAGTATTTACTGCCTGCTGAAAACAAATGGGCACCAATCATACAATATTTTCATCATGGAGAAACAATGACTAGTTTCAAGAAGCTCCTCACCGCCTCCAGCGCGCTCGCTATCGCAGCCGTCGGGCTGAACGCTCCCGCATCCCAGGCAGTCGTACGTGGCAAGAACGCCGATAACCCCGCCGTCGTAAAAATCTGGCTCCAGGGCAAACACGACGGCACCAAGGTCTGCACTGGCACCCACATCGGTAACGGTTGGGTACTTACCGCCGCGCACTGTGGCCTGCACATGCACCACAAGACCCTCCGCGTCGGATGGGGCGATTCCCGAACCGGTGCATACAACCCCGAACGCGGACAAACCAGCGCCGATGCACGAATCTACGGTGTAGAAGGCACTGCCGACCGTGCAGAATACCCGGACGACTACCGCGTTGACATGATGCTCATCCACTCCCCCGAGCTCGAAACCGCGCATGTTCCCGCAATGCCGATTCGTACCAAGGGCACCGCCCAGCAGCTCGTCACCAAGACCTGCACCGCCTACGGTTACGGCGACCAGACCCCTGTACGTCAGAAGCCCCGTAAGGTTGGGGAGCGTCTCAAGTCTGTCTCGGTGCGTATGACCTCCGCAGAGACCGACGGCGCCACGATTGATAGCACCGCTCTGGGCAACCTGCACGGTCGTGGTCTCAACGGCTCCCTGTCTTCCGGTGATTCCGGCGGACCGGTCGTATGTGATGGCGTTCTTTCCGGGGTAATTTCATCCATCGATAACGCAAGTGGTCAGCTTAATTTCGCGTCCCTCGACGCCGAAGAAGCAGCTTGGATTAAGAACACCGCCAATATCTAAAAGCGGTACCTAGATGCTCCCTCGTTTTGAGGCTCGTTTCAACAAGAAGTGTTCGTGCACTCTACACAGTGCACGAGCACTTCTTTATTTCAAAGCATCTCTGAAATTCTCGGAACGGACCAGAAAATCGAGCTAGAGCCAGCCGTTCTCCGTAGCGATACGCACCGCGTCCTGACGCGTCGATGCACCCGTCTTCGCCATCGCCGCCGACAAATAATTACGCACCGTACCCGCCGACAAAAACAACGCTGCGGCAATCTGCTGAGCCGTACTACCCGACGCCGCCTCACGCAGCACCTGCGCCTCACGCTCCGTCAACGGAGAAGCACCCGTCACCAAAGAATCCGCCGCCAACGACGGATCAACCACACGCAACCCCGCATGCACACGACGAATCGCCTCCGCCAACTGGCGAGCACCCGTATCCTTCACCACGAACCCACTCGCACCAGCCTCCAGGGCACGGCGCACATAGCCCGGGCGACCAAAAGTCGTCACAATCAGCGTACGCACCGGCTCACCCGACTCACTCAACGCACCCGCATCACGCAGCGCCGCAGCCGCCTCAATACCATCAGCCAGCAAAGTACCGGGCATCTGCACATCCAGCAGCACCACGTCCGGCTTCAACAGGGCGACAGCGCCCAACACCTCATCACCACTACCGACCTGACCCACAATCTGCAGGTCAACCTCCAGGCCCAGCAGGGCGGCAAGAGCCTCACGGATGAGCTGCTGATCGTCAGCGAGCAGAACACGAATCATGGGAGCCTCCCAGGGGTGAAGACGGGGTGATAACGGCGGGCGGAACAACCGCGTGAGGTTGTCTACCACCACCATACAGGGGCGGGTGGCTCTCCCGTCCAGGGCACGGCGCCAAGTTCCACAATCTACAGCACCTACCTACAGCAGTGAGGTGTCGCCGTCCATGCTCACACGGATGCGCGTACCCATCCCACTGCCAGGGTTCTCCGCCAGCCACTGCTCGGGCGCCGCCTCAATCACCACACTACCGCCGGACGCCGCCACACGCTGAGCCATACCCGTCAGCCCGTTACCGCGGGCATCGCCCACACCCACGCCGTTATCGAGGATGTCCAGACCGGTTGCGCTCAGACGAACCCGCGCCGCATTCGCGCCCGAATGGCGCACCATGTTCGTAACCGCCTCACGCAGAACCCAGGAGAACAGCTTCGCGTTCACACCAGCAACCGCGAGCGCGTTCTGAGCCTCCGGCAGTTCGACGCGAATACCGGCGGTCTGCAGGGCACGACCCGCACCCTCAATCTCACCCGAGAAGTCGGGCACACGCAGGCGCGTCACGGTTGAGCGAACCTCCGCCAGGGATGCACGGGACAGCTGCGCAATCGCCTCCATCTCGGCGCCGGCGCGGGCGGGGTCAATCTCCAGCAGGCGCTGCGCCAGCTCCGCTTTGAGGGTGATGACGGTCAGGGAGTGGCCGAGCACGTCGTGCACGTCGCGGGCGATCTCTTCACGTTCCTCGGAGAGCGCCAGGGAGGCACGCGCTACATCCGCACGTTCACCGAGCTCAATGAGGTAGGAGAAGCCCAGCATGCCCACCATCGGCGCACCGATAAAGAGGGCAATTCCGCCGTGCGCGGTGACGTCAAAACCGATGCCCGCCATAAAGATTAGCCAGCAGACCAGGGCAATCGTCGCGGCCACACCAAACCGCAGGCGGTACGGGGCGATTGTGCCAAAAATCCAGAACGCCACAAAGTACATGCTGAACGACAAGAACACCACATACGCCGACTCAAGCCGCAGTGCCGTCAGGCCAGCTACAGGCAGTGCCATCAGCACCGTCCAGATAACGCTTCTACGCACCGTGGAGGCGACCGGCACCAGCCACGGCACTGCGTACGCCGAGCAGTTCACCACCGCGAAAAGTGCCACCAGCACTACACCGGTCCAGCGCACCGGCGCCAGCTCCGGGGTGGTGAGGAAGCTGTCCAGCGGCATGAGCAGAAACACCAGCCACGGGGCGCTGAAACCCAGCGCCAGCCAGTTCACGTTGCCACGGCGTTCACGGTAGAGGAAGCGGAAGCGGTGCTTGCCCAGGGTGCGCTTCGCGGCGGAGGGTGCCACCTCGTTCTCTGCGTGGGGGTGTTCGTTCGGGTGGGTGTGGGTTTCGGTCATGGTTCTAGCCTAACGCGCGGGTGCCGCGGGTGCAGATACCACCGGTGCGGCGGTGTCAGTAGCGGCAGTGTTAGTAGGAGCAGCGTGAGTGGATACGGCTTCCGCCGCAGCCTCGGGAGCTCCTGATACTACGGAACCCTTGAGACTGCGGCGGGAAGAATCATTTAGCGGCGGGTTGCGCGGCGCCTCAGCAGGGCAGAAACACTCAGGAAGATAGCCGCCCAGACGACCAGGCTCACCACGGCGTACCAGAGCGGCTCGGTGACGAACCAGTCCTCACCGCCCGAAATAATGGTCTGACCTGCGCTGAAGGGGTAGCGGGCAATCTCAGCGGCACCGTACAGCGGGGTGAAGCGTGCGTAGTTCAGCAGGTCGGTGCTCAGCGGGGAGAACACGGTACCGAAGAAACTCATAATCACCAGCAGACCGTTTGCAATGGACACGGCGTTCTCGTTACGAATCAGCAGACCCATCATGATGCCGTAGAAGGCGAACACCAGACCGCACAGCACCGTCAGCGCGCCAGCGGCAAGCTGCTGGTTCACGGGGATCTCAACACCGGTGAACATGCCCACAATGTTCACCGCAATCACCGGCAGCGCAGAAATCACCAGGGCGGTCAGCGCCTTCGCGCCCAGGTACTTGCCGGTGGTCAGCGGGGTCAGCGCCAGCTGGCGGTTCCAGCCGCTGGAGAGCTCGGTGACGGTGCTGCCGCTAATCGCCACGGTGTTCTGCACAGCACCGTACAGCGCCATGCCAATCATGACGTACGCAGCTACGTTACCGTCACCCATCGGCTGGGAGGAGTAGTCCTGCATCGCGCCGAAGAGCAGGAAGAAGACGATGGGCAGTGCCACGCCGAAGAAGAAACGGTCGGTCGAGAGGATAGAAGCGCGGATGTCGTAGAGTGCGTAGCGGAGCATGATGTTTTCCTTGAGGTGTGTAGCGGCGGTGCGGTGTTGGGGCGGTACGGTATTTAGGCTTCGGATGCCTTGGAGGCGGCGGCCTGCTCGGTCAGCAGGGTGAAGGACTCGTCCAGGGAGGGCTTGGTGACCTCCAGGTCAGTGATACTGTAGTTGTTCAGCAGAGTGCGCAGTACCTGTTCAATCTCCACCACGGAGATGCGGTGGCGGTACCCGCCGGACTCTTCGGTGACCTCAACCGGCACGTCCAGGTCGGTGATGGGTGCGGGTGCGAGGAAGCTGAGGTGGCGGTGGCCGGTCAGGGCACGAATCTCGTCGGAGGAGCCGTCAGCGATGATGGAGCCGGATTCCATGAGCACGATGCGCTGGGCGAAGTTCTGTGCTTCTTCCAGATAGTGCGTCGCAAAAAGAATGGTCGTTCCTCGTTCGGCGATGGCTTCCATGCGCTCCCAGAAGGTGCGGCGCGCGTTCACGTCCATGCCGGCGGTCGGCTCGTCCAGGATCAGCAACTCCGGCGAGTGCATGGTCGCCAGGGCGTAACGCAGACGCTGCTGCTGACCTCCCGAGCACTTGCCGACCTTACACTTAGCGATATCGGTCAGGTCGGCGCCGGCGAGTACCTCATCCACGTCAATGGGCTTGGGGTACAGGGCGGCAATCATCTCGACCGTGGCGCGGATCGTCAGGTCCTTGAGCAGGCCACCGGTCTGCTGCACCGCGCCGAGTAGACCGGCGCGTGCCGCCTCGGAGGCGTTGCGACCGAAGACGCTCAACTCGCCGCCGCTGGGCTGGGTCAGACCAAGAATCATGTCGATGAGGGTGGTCTTGCCGGCGCCGTTGGGGCCGAGCAGTGCGATGATTTCGCCGCGCTTGACGGTCAGGTCAATCGAGTTGACGGCGACCACGGTGCCTGCCGCGCGGGTGGAGAAAACCTGGCGGAGGGAGCGGGCGGAAATAACGGTTTCTGCGGTGTTTTGCTTGCTATTCTGAAGTGCTGCGGTGTTCATGTTTCTATTACACCGCCGGTTTTCGCACCGGTGCGGTACAGAGTGTCATGAGCTGCCCATGACAAATGTCATGAGTTGAGGATATGCGAGCGTCGCGGCCCGTTACGCGAAGCGGGGGCTCCATCCTCGAAGCGCCCCCAGGCGCTGAAGAGGGGGCACTCCCCCGCGTAGCGTGAGCGCGAAGCTGCGCAAGCGTCCCTACCGCGCATCCCGCACATCAGACGAAAAACCCCGTGTCTTCTCCCCACACGGGGAAGAGGACACGGGGTCATAAGCTAAAAGTCTTAGCGAGTGGGCTTAGCGCCGCGGCCACCGAGCTGGCGGCCCACGTTCTCGTCATTCTTCAGGGCGGAACGCAGCTCCTTCGGCAGGGAGAAGAGAATGTCTTCCTTCGCGGTCTCCACCTCTTCGATGGTGTTGTAGCCGTACTCGGCGAGCAGTGCCAGCACCTCCTGAACCAGAACCTCGGGCACGGACGCGCCGGAGGTCAGGCCCACGGTTGCTACACCTTCGAACCAGGATTCGTCCACCTGGTGTGCGAAGTCCACACGCTCGGCACGCTTAGCGCCGTATTCGAGTGCTACTTCCTTCAGGCGCACGGAGTTCGAGGAGTTCGCCGAACCCACCACAATCACCAGGTCTGCGCGCGGAGCGATCTCCTTGATAGCGCCCTGGCGGTTGGAGGTTGCGTAGCAGATGTCGTCCGAGGGCGGATCCTGCAGGGACGGGAAACGCTCACGCAGACGCGCCACGGTTTCCAGAGTCTCATCCACGGACAGGGTGGTCTGAGAAATCCAGACGACCTTCTCCGGGTTGCGGACGGTCACCTGATCCACCTCGTCGGGCGAGTTCACGATCTGGATGTGCTCGGGCGCCTCACCGGCGGTACCTTCGACCTCTTCGTGGCCGGTGTGACCGATGAGCAGGATGTCGTAGTCCTGCTTGGCGAAGCGCACAGCCTCGCGGTGCACTTTGTTCACCAGCGGGCAGGTCGCGTCAATGGTGTTCAGGGAGCGGTCGCCGGCTGCGGAAACCACCGCCGGGGACACTCCGTGCGCCGAGAACACGGTCACGGAACCTTCGGGAACTTCGTCCACTTCATCAACGAAGATAGCGCCCTGCTTCTCCAGGGTCTCCACCACGTGGCGGTTGTGAACAATCTGCTTGCGCACGTAGACGGGCGCGCCGTAGTGCTCCAGTGCCTTCTCAACAGCAATCACGGCACGGTCAACGCCTGCGCAGTAACCGCGCGGGGTGGCGAGCAGGACTTTCTTCTCACCGGTGACGGGTGCGGCGGCTTCAACGTCGGCGCGGCTGCGGCGCTCGCGGGGTACGGGCGGCAGGCCCAGGGCAATAGTTTCAGTGGACATGGTTACTATCCTACGTTGTTCGGACTTTTAGTGTGTGATGACTGTGGCACCGCTCGCAGGGCTACGTCCCAGGGCGATGAGGCGAATCAGAATACCGAGCAGCAGGGCGAGGATCGCCATGACCAGCCCGTAGCTTGCCGCCGCCTGCAAGTGCCCGGCCAGTGACGGTGCAAGCTGGTTCCATGCCCCGGTAATCAGTGCCGTTCCGGCGGTGCTGTGGCTGGTAATTCCCAGGGACTCAGGGCTTTGGCTGCCAAACCAGGCTGCAGCCCCCCATCCCAGCAGGGCGTAGAGCAGAGCCGTAACCACCGGCACCAGGATGCGGTGCCTGGGTGCCAGCAACGTAGCCAGCAGCAGGCTCAGCACCGAGATGATGGTCAGCGGCACGGTGGATTTGCCCAGCGCGGCGGCACGGTTAATGCCGGCGTGCAGGTACCACTCCTGCTGCTCCTGCTGGTTGTTGCCGTCCTTTACCCGGTCAATGTTGAGGGTTTCAGGGCCGAGCTTCGTCAGGTCCGGGTCGAAGGAGCCGATAGAGCCGACCTTCGCATCCAGCGCACGGTAGAAGGGGGTGAGCACAATGACGGCGGGGCCGTCCTGGTGTTCGAGGTTGTAGCGGCGAGTTTCCTCGGCTATTTCCTTCCAGAGGCTTCGATATTCTTCAGTTTTTGACAGCTCAGCCGCGGAACGGTTGAGCAGGGAACGTATGCCGTCTTGTGTCGGCTTTACAAGAATGGAGTATAAGCCGCTTTGTTTGGTGCCGTCGAGGAAGGTTGTCATAGCTTCGGAGTTCATGAGGTCTTCGACCGCGCCGTCCGCGATGCGTGAGGCAAGCTGCGAATCTTCCGCCAGGGTGGAGGAAATCTGTGAGAAACCACGCTCTGACATGAGCTTAGAGTTCACCCAGGCACCCGCGGTTACACCCAGACCGGTCACCAGGGCCAGCGCGCACAGCACAACGGTCAGGAACCTCCGCAAACCTGCCGCGAAGGGAGGCTCGGGGGCTGCCTGCAGTTCAGCCTTGGTGGGGGCTGCGGCGTGGCCGAGCGTGCGCGTGGGCTGTAGCAGGGTGGTGTCTTCGTCCGCCGTGTAGTAGCCGTCCGTGCGGGTAATCCGGGTGTCGACGACTCGGGTCGTATCCGCCGGGTAGTTGTGCGCGCCAGTACCCGCCGCTGACGAAGCCGCGGCGGTGTTGAGGGCGTTGTTCTGGTGTGCTGACTGATCGGGTGAGCGCATGAGCCTAGGGTACCCGCTCACGGTGTTCAAAGCCGATTCGGACCCGCAGAATGCGCCAGAAGCTAAGTTCTGCCTGCACTCCGTGCAAGCTACCCGAGTCGCCAGGCTGACCTGTGCGCAGGCGCATAACCGACCAATCAGGGACAATAGAAGGTATGAACTTCTACAACCCCTCCGCAGCGCAGCCGGCACCCGCATTGGTGGTGCCGCCCGTGCATGAGCGGCAGCTTCCCGGGAAGTCTCAGGAAACCACCGCCACCAACCCCTGGCCCCTCGCCCTGCTCGCGCAGAACCTCAAAAACTACGTAGACAAGGTTCCCGAGCTCTGGGTGGAGGCGCAGGTCGCCTCCCTCAACGGCCGCGGCGGCAACGTCTTCATGGAGCTCAAAGACCTCAACGAAGACTTCTCCTTCACCCTCGCGCTCTTCGGGCGTACCGGTAGCGGCCTGGCGGCTGATGTGACCGTAGGCGCTCGCATCGTCACCCGCGCCAAGCCGAGCCTGTGGAAGAACGGCAAGCTCTCCCTCATCGGCAAGGAAGTGTACGCGGTCGGCACCGGTAACCTGCACGAGCAGCTGCAGCGTCTGCGTGAAGCTCTCGCCGCCGAGGGGCTGTTCTCTGACGCCCGCAAGAAGCCGCTGCCCATGCTACCGAATCGTGTGGGCCTGATTACCGGTCGCGATTCTGACGCGGAGAAGGACGTTATCCGCAACGCCTCCCTGCGCTGGCCCGGCGTGGTCTTCGAGGTGCGCAATACCCGCGTTCAGGGTGAGGGCGCGGCGGCTGAGGTCATTGCGGCTCTCGCCGAACTGGACGCCCACCCGGAAGTGGACGTCATCGTCATCGCCCGAGGCGGCGGCTCCTTCGAAGACCTGTTGCCTTTCTCTGAGGAGGCGCTCATCCGCGCCGTCGCGGCGGCCACCACCCCGGTGGTCTCGGCAATCGGTCACGAGGCGGACTCCCCCATCCTCGATGCGGTCGCCGACCTGCGCGCCTCCACCCCCACCGATGCGGGTAAGCGCATTGTGCCCGATATTTCGGAGGAAACCGCCCGCATCACCGAGGCCCGCGCCCGCCTGGACCGCGCGGTACTCGGTTACGTGGGCATGCAGATGAACTACATTGCGCAGCTGCGGAGCCGCCCGGTGCTCACTCACCCGGAGTCCTCCCTGCTCATGCGTGTGGAGGAGCTGAGCCAGCTGCGCGAGCGCGCTCACCGTTCGGTGCAGCACCGTCTGGAGCGTGAGTCGGCGACTCTGTCGCATACGTTGGCGCGGGTGCGTTCGCTCTCGCCTGTGCAGACGCTCAACCGCGGCTACTCCATAGTTCAGGATGCCGCGGGCGCTATTGTGCGTGACGCTTCGGCGCTGAGTGAGGGCGAGCAGATTACGGTGCGTGCGGCGACCGGTTCGGCGCAGGCAACCGTGACTTCTACGGACCCCTCGAACATCTCCTAAACCTCGATACCTACGTTTTACCTCTAGTTTTTATCCCTAGTTTTTACCTCTGAAAGGTTCCTCAATGAGCGAGAACATTAGCTTCACCAGCGCCGAGCTGGGCGCACCCGTCGAAACCCTCGGCTACGAGCAGGCGCGTGCCGAGCTGGAGCAGGTCGTGCGTCAGCTGGAGTCCGGCGCCAGCGACCTGGAGACCTCTATCGCCCTGTGGGAGCGTGGCGAGGCGCTTGCCGCCCGCTGCGAGGCGTGGCTGCAGGGCGCGCAGGAGCGCCTGAACGCAGCACGCGGCGCACAGGCTGGTCAGGAGAACCTGGCAAACTAAAGCCGCTTCCAGCACCCGCTCTGGCACATCCTCCAGCCGTCAACCAGAAATAGCCTGCCCCGCAGCTCATCAGAACTGCGGGGCAGGCTATTTCTATCTGTCACAAGGCAGAGGCAACAGGGCTAGTGCTTCTGCTTGTAGTCAGCCATGAAGTTACCCAGGCGCTCCAGGGCGCTGGTGAGGGTCTGTGTATCGGGCAGGAACACCAGGCGGAAGTGGTCCGGGTCCTTCCAGTTGAACGCGCGGCCGTGGCTGAAGAGGATCTTCTGGCTCTTCAGCAGATCCAGGGCGAACTGCTCGTCATCGGTGATGTCGAAGCGCTCAACATCAATCTTCGGGAACAGGTAGAGCGCGCCGTCCGCGCTGGTGCAGCTGATGCCGTCAATCTCGTTGAGCATCTTGTGCGCCAGGGTGCGCTGCTCGTACAGACGGCCGCCGGGAACGATCAGCTCATTAATGGACTGGTAGCCACCGAGCGCGGTCTGGATTGCGTGCTGTGCCGGGACATTGGAGCACAGGCGCATGGAGGCAAGCAGGTGAATACCCTCAAGGTAGCTTGCAGCGTCCTTCTTCGGGCCGGTGATAGCGACCCAGCCTGCACGGTAACCGCAGACGCGGTACGCCTTGGACAGGCCGGAGAAGGTCAGGCAGAGCACGTCGTCGCCGGTGAGGGTTGCCATGTTGATGGCCTCTGCACCATCGTAGGTAATCTTTTCGTAAATCTCATCGGAGAACACGACCAGACCGTGTTCGCGCGCCACATCCACAATCTGCTTAAGCACGGAACGCGGGTAGACGGCGCCGGTGGGGTTGTTCGGGTTAATAACCACGATGCCCTTGGTACGCTCGGTAATCTTCGACTTAATGTCTTCGATGTCCGGGTACCAGTTGTTTTCCTCATCGCAGAGGTAGTGCACGGGCTTGCCGCCGACCAGCGCGGTGGCTGCGGTCCACAGCGGGTAGTCGGGCATGGGGACCAGGATTTCGTCGCCGGTCTCGCACAGTGCCTGCAGGGTCATCGGGATCAGCTCAGACACACCGTTACCCAAGTAGATAGATTCGGTGTCGAGGTTCATGATGCCGCGGTTCTGGTAGTGGTGCACAATGGCGGTACGTGCCGAGTAGAGGCCGCGGGAGTCAGAGTAGCCCTGAGTTTCGGGCAGGTGACGAATGATATCCATCATGATGGCATCCGGCGCCTCAAAGCCGAAGGGCGCGGGGTTACCAATGTTCAGCTTGAGGATGCGGTGACCCATCGCCTCCATGCGATTGGCCTCGTCCAGAATGGGGCCGCGGATGTCGTACAGGACGTTGCTCAACTTTGAGGACTGACGGTACTTCGTCATGATGCTTTACTTTCTAGGGTGATCCAAAATGAATTGTGCTGCGTCATCATCTGCGATGGGGTTGGAACCGCTAGTCAGACGCAACAGGAACGAGAGGTTACCCGTGTCTAATGTAGATGATACGCGGTTAATTGCCGTCCGGGCGCTATCTGGCAGGGTACGACGAATAATGGGCACCAGTTGCTGTTGCAAAAGTGCCGTTGACGGGTCTTCCAGGGTAACCAGACGGTTATCGTCAATCGCGGAGTCGCAGCTGTGTAGCAGGGTCACCTGCACGGTGTCTGCGGTGAGGGCGTTGACGCGTTCGGCGGGGTTGTCCTGGATCTTCGGGTCGTGCACACGGTAGCGGTAGAGGCTACGCAAAGAATCCACGCCGTAGGTGCCGCTGGAATACCCGGTCGGAATGGAGAACGTCAGAGAAGACTGCACCTCACGCAGATGCGCGAGGGAGTTGAGCTTGTGGCGGGCACTCACGGCGCGGGTGGTAACCAGTACATCCTTGTTGGTGGCGTGGGCGCCGTTGAGGAGCATGAGCTCTTCGGGCAGGATGCGCGAGATGGCGTTGGTCATGTCGGTGGTGCTCATAGCGCGCAGGTTGATGGGGTCAGCGGAGCGGGTGGAGCTTGCCGAGGGGCTTGCGGTACCGTCCGTAGCATGCGCGGAGGCGGTGCTCTCCTCCGCGGTGGGGGTAGCCGCCGGGGGCAGGGTCACGCCTGCCGCTTGAGCGGAGGCGCTCACGGAGGCGGCGATGCGTTCGTTATGGGCGGCGGCGGGGCTGATTTTGCCGTCGTCAGTCAGGTAGAGTAGCAGGTCGCCGCTGTAGTCGATAACCAGATCCAAGGATTCAGGGGCGGCGGCAGTGGTGCTGCGGGTTTCCTCATCGTCGGGCAGAGTTGCGGTAGGGGTGGCGGAATTAGCCGAAGGAACCATGAGCCCTCGCAGGGCGGCGGCGCGGCTGTTGTCGGTGTCAACAAGTTCAACGGAGTAGCCAACCTGTCGCAGGGCGCGCGCGTACACATGCGCCACGGCGCGCATCTCACGCAGAGCACCGTAGCCGATGCGCAGAGTACCGTAGCTGGATGCGGAAGGGTCCACCTGCGGGGTTGCGTCATTATTCCCGCAAGCGGCGAGTAGCGGCATGAGCGCCAGGGAGGTGAGCGCCGCACGGCGGGTGAGGGTTAGTCGGTTCATTAGGGAAGCTTCCGTGCGTTTTCGTCGGCAAGAAATTCGCGGTATTCACGTGCCCAGCTGGCAGCGTTGGAGTAGCCCATCATGGAGGCGACCTCGTCGATGAGAGTGCCGTAGCGGATGGTGTCTAGCTCAGCGATGGGTACCCAGCGTGCCGTGTCGGAGGAGCCGTTGATTTCGTGGCGCAGTTCGCCGGTGACAATATGGGCACGGAAAACCACCCGCAGGGCGCAGAAGGGTAGCGCTTGCGGGTCTTTCTGGGTGGAACGCACAGGGAAGTGTCCGGCGTGCACGCCCAGAATGTCTTCAATGGCGACGCTGTAACCGGTCTCTTCGAGGGTTTCTCTCAGCGCGGTTTCGTCGGCCTGTTCGCCGGGTTCCATGCCGCCGCCGGGCAGGGACCAGAGGGGGCTGAGCGCGCGGTCTTCGGGCACCCAGCGGGTCATAAGCAGCTTGCCCTGCTCAATGATCACTGCGTAGGCTGCGGGTCGGGTTTCCATTGCTAATGCCATGGTTTGATTTTACCGTCTATCGTTCGTTAGCGTTTCTTGCCGCGGCGTGCGCTGGCGGCTTTGGCGGACTGTCGAGCGTGCTGGCGCGCGTTGCCGTTTTTCTTGGCATTGGCGCGCTTTTTATCGCGTGCTTCGCGGCGGGCGTTGGCGGCTCGTGCCTTCGCTTTTTCCTTTGCCTTTTCGGCGGCGATACGTTCGGCGCGTGCCTGTCGGGTTTCGCTACCGCGCTCGCTGGTTGCGGTGCGGCCACGCACAATACCGATGAAGTCCTGCAGGAGCGCTTCGAGCTCTTCGCTGCGCGGCTCGCCCTTGGGGGCACGCGGCCAAACCAGGTGCACCGGGTAGACGTCCAGGCCCGCAACGGGGCGGTAGGTGAGGTCCTTGCGGTGATAGAAACGCGCAATGGACATCGGCACAATGTACAGACCCACACCGGCGGCAACCAGCTCGATGGTTTCCTTATCGGTCAGACCTTCGGGCACGATGCGACCGGCACTCTCACGCCATGCGCGGGAGACTTCTTCATAGGCCGGAATATCGGAGGCGGGCTGCAGCAGGAACTCTTCGGCAAGCTCCTCCACGGGCACCTCATCAAGTACGGTGAGCACATGGTCCACCGGCAAAATGACCACGGGCAGCTCCTCGTAGAGGCGGATGCTGTGGTACTTCTCGCCGTCGGTGCTTGCCGGTTCGCGGTCGGGGCGCACAATGCTCATGTGCGCGAAGGGGTTCTCGGGTACGTCCTTACGCTCAATGGGGGCGTGCTCGGTAGCCTCAGCGCTAACCTCGGCGGGCGCCTCGGAGGCTGCGGTTCCCTCTTCTGCGGATCCAGCAGCGGGGTTAGCGGCGGGATCAATCAGGCACAGGTCCTGATGCAGAGAGTCCAGGCCACGCGCCTCACGCACGGGCACCTCCGCCAGCTGCACGCGGTCACCGAAACGCTCATGCCAGCGGTTGAACCACTTACCGGGCATGATTGCCGGCACGTAGCTAACACGCAGCACGGAGCGCTGCAGCACGGGCACGGGCAGAGCCTCCGGGGTCTGGATCATTGCCAGCTGCTCGGGATGCAGGTACACGCGGGTGGGGGCCTCGGTGGGCGCTTCGGTTTCTACCTGGTCGGTAGCATTTTCGGGCGCGCTGAACTCGGGGTCGATTGCGGTGAGGGCAGGGGCGTTGACGGGCTGCTCTTCGGGGGTGCCTGCGGTGGAGGATGCGGATGAACTCATCCCTCCACGCTAGCACATCTTGGGCGGGGGCATTGGGGTCAAATGAGTGGGGTCAGGTGAGCCGCCTCAACCCTGCGAGATAGTGCACCTATCCCCCGCTGAAGGTAGGACTAGTTCTCGGCGATGTTATCCGCAGTGTTCTCAACGGTTTCGCGATTAATGCGGCGTTCGCGCAGCTGAGCCACAATGACCATCACCGTAATAACAATGGCAAGGGCGAGGGGGAACATCCACGGCTCCAGGCCGAGGGCCGCAAGAATTGCGAAGCCGATGGTGGTGTAAATACACGCCCACATGAAGGTTCCAACCAGCATCGCGGGAACCCAGCGGCGCAGAGGCATTTTCGTGAAGCCGGTCGTGATGATGACCGCGGTTTGCAGACCCACGGTGAGAAAGCAGAGGGGCACAGCAATAACGCCCCACCGGTTAATCAAGCGGCGCGCTTTACGGTAGAGCGGGCTGTCCATGGCTTTGCGGATGCGGTCGAGGCGGGCGCCGCCTTCAGCAGCGAGCGCACCAAGAGCGTACACGATGCTGGTGCGGACGATTCCGACCACCCACATGAAAGCTAGGGCAACCTCAATCGGGAGTGCGTCAAACCATTCTTTCACCCGGCTATTCTCTCATGGGTGGGCGATATTGACCTGATTGAAGGTTTTTTGAGGCTTCTTATTCGACTTTTGGAGGGGTCAGAAAATTTTTTTAAATTTTTTCAGCCGGGGGTTATTGCCCCTTGTCGCCTGCAATGGCGCGGATTTTACTTAGGTCAACCTTAGTTTATTGACAGGCTGTCGCTATTTTCAGCTTGTCACCCGTACGGGAATTAGGATATATTTTTATTACCGAATAGGGCAGGCCTTGTGGGAAGGCCTTCCTAATCGGTCTAGAAGACTTTCTTCCTGTGTGTGATGCTAGAAAAGGAGCCCCATGGATGGGGTTCCTTTTCTTTTAACCAGCCAGCACCCCCAGACCACCCAGCACCACAAGGAAAAGCAAAACCCCAGACAGCGTAAACTGTCGGGGGTTTTGCACATAGTGAAAGCTAAAGCTTACTTCTTATCCTGACGGTGCAGAGCACTCAGCGGCTTGGGCAACTGAACCGGGTTCCAGGTGTTGCTCACCGCCTCAAAGGAGGAGCCAGCACCGGGGTGGCGGTTCGTCGAACGAACACCGCCGGTCGCAGTAACACCGGTCGAAAGAGCCGGGTCGTTCAGCGAGGCGATATCCAGTGCATCGAACTCGGAATCATCCAGGACATCCGGCAGAGGAATCTCTTCAGGAATCGGCTGAGCGGGAGCCTGAGTAGCAGGTGCCGCAGGTGCCTGACGGACGGGGGAACCGTCACGCAGAGCCTGGCGAGCCACCGGCTGATCCGGGTGAATTGCCGGCTGCTGTGCGGCAGTTGCTACCGGCTGCACAGGTGCCTGAGCGGGAGCCTGCTGCGCCTGAGCATGCTGAAGGGGCTGTGCAGGCTGATGCTGAACAGCCTGAGGCTGCGAAACCGGAGCCTGTGCAACCTGAGGCTGTGCAACCCGGGGCTGCCCTGCGGTACGAGGCGCAGCCGCGGAGGAAGCAGCGGAGCCGCTCTCCTGATCGAAGAGCACGCTACCGCGGCGAATCGGCTGGAAACGGCTCGGGCGCTGCTGGCGACGCTCCTGACGGTGCACCGCAGTCCGCTCGGTAGAACCAGTAGCGGTAGAACGCGCGGGTGCCGGGCGAGCAGGACGAGTAGCCTGAGAAGGCGCGGGCGCCTCCTCACGAGCAACAACCTCGGGGGCATCCTCAGATGCCTCTACCGCAGCATGTGCGCGGCTCGGGCGTACCACCTCACGGTTAACGTTGCCGGCAGACTTGCGGGTGGCGGGGCGAGCAGGGGTTTCCTCTTCAATCGGGTCCTCAACCGGCGCCTCCGCAGACTCATCGGCACTATCGGCAGGCTCTCCATCCCCATCAGAATCTTCGGAGCCCTCTTCGCCGGGCTCCTCCTCAGAGGCAGCAGCAAGACGAGCAGCACGACGAGCCTTGATCTGAGCATTTGCAGACTCCAGCAGACCGAAACGACTGACAGCCCACGTGCCACCGGAAAGAATCAGGAAGAGAACAGCCCAACCCCACGCCAGCACATCAAAGAGCGCCAGAAGACCGGTAACCAGGGCAAGAACACCCAGACCAGCTGCAACCAGCAGGGCAATACCGCTCGGGCTCGAAGTATCAAAGTAGGACAGAGGCGAGGGCTTTGCGTCCTCCACGACCGGAATCTCGTCCGTGTACGGGGCAGTCGGGGAAGATTCGCGAATCTGCGAAATAGAAGCCGTATCGGGCGCAGGGTGGGCGGATTCCTCCACCGTGTGGGAGGAACGGGAAGAAGCCTGCGGAAGAGCGGAAGAGGGCAGGGAGGTGCCCGGCGCCACCGCATGATCGGAGGACTGGTACGCCTCCGACTCATTCAGTAGCACACCCGCGGAGGCGAGAATATCCTCTGCAGTACGCTCGGCGCTAATCAGGGGACGCTCAGGCTCCATGGCGGAACCAGCAGGCGCGCGACGCAGGCTCCTGGGCACAAACCACAGCAGCAAAATCACGGTCAGAATTACCAACACACCCGAGGTGTTCAACAGCGTCATATCAGGTCGCCCTCTATCGTCCCTTTATCCCTAGACTTTAATCATACCCTTATATTCCCGATGCTTTCCATAAGCGGCAAGAATCGGGCTGGATATGTGCATATACCCCGGAAGGAATATGCACACGAGGATGCCCAGTAGCCTCACTCCAGAAGTACCACTGAGCCCTCACAGCAGTACCCAGTACACGAAATGATATGTGCGAAACGAGGAAGGCGCCTTTCCCCGGGGCTAACGCCCCACCGGAAAGAACGCCTTCCTCAGCGTGGTTGGTATTTATCGGTTGCCCTCATCAGAGAGCGGGTGCAGAGTAATTAGCAGTTCTCTGCAACAAAGTCCTTCAGCCATGCGCGCAGGTCGTCACCGAACTCGGGGCGCTCAGCAGCAAGAATAACGTTTGCCTTCAGGTAGGACAGCTTGTCACCGGTGTCGAAACGGCGGCCGGAGAAGACCACGCCGTAGACACTTTCGCCTTCGCCCTCACCTTGAGCCAGGGTCTGCAGAGCGTCGGTCAGCTGAATCTCGCCGCCGCGGCCCGGAGCGGTGTCCTCCAGAACCTCGAAGACCTTCGGGCTCAGAACGTAACGGCCAATCACAGCGTAGTTCGAGGGAGCCTCATCAGCAGCAGGCTTCTCAACCAGACCGGTGATCTTAACGAAACCGTCCTCGCCCTCAACAGCCTCAATAGCAGCTGCACCGTAAGCGGAAATAGCCTCGCGGGGAACCTCCATCAGAGCAACGACGGAACCGCCGGTGCGCTCCTGGACCTCCACCATGCGAGCGAGCAGGTCTTCCTTCTCATCAATCAGGTCATCGCCGAGCAGAACAGCGAACGCTTCATCACCAACGTGGCGCTTTGCGCGCAGAACAGCGTGGCCCAGACCCTTAGGGTCGCCCTGACGTACGTAGTGCAGGTCGCCGCCCATCTCATTGGTAGCTACCACGGATGCGAGCAGGGCGTCCTTACCCTGCTCAGCGAGCTGCTGCTCCAGAACGGGAACGCGGTCGAAGTGATCCTCGAGAGCGCGCTTGTTACGGCCGGTAATCATCAGAACGTCGTTCAGACCGGCACGAATTGCTTCCTCCACCACGTACTGAATCGCGGGGCGATCGACGACGGGGAGCATTTCCTTGGGGGTTGCCTTCGTTGCGGGCAGGAATCGGGTGCCCAGACCAGCAGCAGGAATAACTGCCTTAGTAACAGACTTAATTTCAGTAGCCATGCCACAAGAATACCCTAAGTTGTAAAGTACTCAATGCGATTTATCGACACTATGACATGAAAAAATCTTCAACGTGACTAACTACATATCGGTGAAGGTACATTCTTCGGGCTGTAGAGAAAATACCTTCTTCAGAACCCAATGCTATTTTCTGTAATCTCTATACTAAAAAGTAGAATCTACAGCCCAACAGAGTAGGTTGCTTTTTGTCATCTACAAGAACGTTTTCCCCCTGCCTCGAAACGCCCCTCAGCGCGGAGGCATCATGACCCAAACCAGCCAATCTAGCCCATAGAACCGCTCTCCCCCGCCCCACATAAGACCTCACCCGCAAAGACGATGGGACACACCATGCACCTCAACACCACCCCCGCCACCAGCAACTCCGACACCGGTGCCAGCGCAGACGATATCTCCCTAGACAAAGACATTCTCCGCTCCCAAATCCGCCCGCGCCGCCTCACCGCACGCAGCCATCGTGACGAACACGGTCAGCAGCAGCTGGCTGATCTTTTTGCCCACCACATTCTCGAGGCGGTCGCGCAGCGGACCCACTCCCCCGGCACCATTGCGGCATATCTGCCCACCAAATCTGAGCCGCCCATTATTCAAGCGCTAAACGCTCTCCATGAGCAGGGACACCGCATCCTCGTGCCCGTCGTGCGTCCCGGCCGCAAACTCGCCTGGGTGCACTGGGACCCAGCCGTTGAACATCCGCTCAACCCCATGGGAATCCCCGAACCCGAAGGCGAAGAACGGGACTCACAGGCATTCGTGAACGCCGATCTGCGCCTCATCCCCGCTCTCGCCTTTGATACTGGCGGGCACCGCCTCGGTCAAGGAGGCGGCTACTACGACCGGATTATCCCCCTGCTCAGCGCACAGCAGCTGAAGGAGCAGAGCATCGGCGTGGTCTTTGCTGACGAAATTTACGAAGCTATCCCCTACGACCAGTGGGACGCTATTCTGCCGGTGATTCTCACCGAACGGGGCATTTTCCACGCTCACCAACAGAGCTAAAAGCGCCCGGCTCACCCACGCCCGATTCGCTCTTGATTGACACCCCGGATCTTTATGCAAAACGCAAAGATATGCAGGAACACACCAACAAAATCACTCACGAAAAAGGCGAAAAGAAACAGAAATAGCTATTTGAGAAGAAAACGCAAATAGCTCCCAACCTTTCAAAAGCGGTACACTCAAACCACGTTAATAAACCATCACAGCGAAAACGGATACAGAAGGACAAAATGCCGGTCTACGTTTACCAGTGCAAGAATTGCAACCACGTCTTTGAACAGCGCCAGTCCTTTAGCGACGAGGCACTGCGCGTCTGCCCGCAGTGCGGCGAAGAAACCCTGCGCAAGCGCTACAACACCGTCGGCGTGACCTTCAAGGGTTCCGGCTTCTACAGCACCGACAAGGGCAACTCCTAAACGGAAGTTCCACACCAGTCGAAGAGGGGCGGGGCAACACAGGTTGCCCCGCCCCTCGGCGTTTAAGAAGCACTCCCAGCTCGGAGGCGCTACACGATATTGTTACCCCAGTGCGGGGGACGTTGCTGACGCATCCATTCCAGACGCTCACGCTCCTCCGGGACCAGCGGCTGCGTGGAAGTAGCCGCTCTCTGAGAACCCGCCTTCTGGGAGTTCTGGTTCTTCTGGGAGTTCTGGCTCTGAGTATCAGCTTTCTTCGCGGAAGCCCCCGCAGCAGACGAGGCACCCGAAGCCGCAGCCGGAGGCGTCGTCACACCCACCAGCAGAGGCTCAGCCCCACTCACCGAACCGCCGCCGCTCACACGGCGGTGACCGCGGCGAGGCTTCGGCGTCGACGAATAACTAGCCACGAACCTCAGCGCCCTCATCCATATCCAGGTAGTGCAACACGCGCGCCACCACAGCGTCCGGATCGGCGAACACCTCCAGGGTGCCCAGCGTAATGTAGTTCCAGCCCGTGCGGCTCAGACGCTCCGGCAGCAGACGGGTACGCTCACGCACCGAAGCACGCGCGTAATTCTGCTCGCCATCAGAGCACGCCACCAGCGGCATAGCCGCCGGAGCACTCGGCTGCGAAGACACCACGGGAGCCACACCCAGCGCGGGCACCGGTTCAGCAGCCAGCTTCTCCGGGGCGTGCGCAATCAGAGCGATATCGCCCTCACCGCGGCTCACACGCACACCGCAAGCCTGCAGGCGCGCCACCAAATCGTTCAGCAGCCAGTCGCCCAAATCCGGGGTGTCCGCATCGTCGGCAGCCAAGAATGCGTTACGCGGCAGGGTCTCCGGCACGCGCTGTGCCTTCGCCTCCGCCTCTTCACGCGCCTGACGTTCCGCGTGCTCACGCAGCAGGTGGTAAAAGTCCACCGCACCATGATGCAGCTTCTGCGAGTCCAGCTCCGACGGGTCAATGCACGAAACGATGCGCAGGGCACGGCGAGCACGAGTCAGCGCCACCACAAAGCCCTGGCGACCATGCTCGGCAGACAGCTGACCCAAATCGTACGACGCCTGGCCCAGTCGGGCACGGCCCACACCCAGAGAGAAAATCACGGTGTCGCGCTCTAGGGTCTCAGCGCGGGTCAGATCGACCACGCGGAAAGACTCCTCACCGGCGGCGAAGAACGGCGCCAGCTGCGGGTACAGGCTCAGGGCGTGACGCACCGACTCAGCCACACGCTGAGCGTGCTTCGGGCTTGCCGTCACCACCGCCAGCGAACGATCCGGGGTACGGTACGCGTGCTCAAGCACCAGGTTCGTGACGCGCTCCACCTCAACACCGGGCGAGTCCAGGTTCGCGTTATCGCTGACCTTACCGCGAGTATCAATGTACTCAACGGTCAGCGAACCGGCAGGCTGAGAGGAGGCGCGGCTCACCGGAGCCGCATGCAGCTGCGAACCGTAGAACTCACGGTTCAGGTAGTCCAGAATCACCGGGTCCATGCTGCGGTGCAGCATCGCCAAGGTGCGGTTGGGCAGCACGGTAGCGAGCACGTCGAAGGTGCTGTCCAGCTGCTCGTCGGTCGGCTCGGGTGCACCGAAAGTCGGCGCGGACACGATGAACGGCGAGGGATAACCCGAATGCGGGTCACCCAGGGCAATCACCTGGTCGGCACGGGTAATCGCTGGCAGGTTCGCCGCCAGCGGGGTCGACTCGGAGTCCAGCAGCAGCACCGTATCAAAACGCATGGAGGCGGGAACCTTACGCGCCAGGGCGAAGGGGCTCGCAGTCCACAGCGGAAGCAGGGTACGCGCCATGACCGGGGCGTGAGTCAGTAGCTCCTCGAGCACGAACTCGTAGCCGCGCAGCTGACTCTTCAGGTACGCCGCCTGGTCGTGCTCAGACTCAATACGTTCAGTCCACACGCGCGCAATCTTCGCCAGCAGACGCGCCGGGGCGCTGGTCATGTGGGCGTAGTCGGCGCGACGGAAACGGGACTCCGTATCGCGCAGACGGTCACCGTCCAGCAGCTTACCCTCGTGATGCTGCAGCAAGAATTCCAGGGCAGACTGCCACCAGGCGAGCTCCAGCTCAGCGGAAACAACCTCGGTCGGAACCTGACGTGCGTACAGGTCATCGAGCAGCTCCGACAGGCCGCGCTCACGCAGCTTCTGGGTCAGAGCGTCACGCTCAGGCAGGGTCATCAACAGCACACGGTCCGCCATGAGGGCGTCCAGACGCGCATCCAGTGCGTCCAGGTCGGTGCGCACAAAGTCGGTGCCCTCAACGGTGTCAGCCAGGACAATGCCCAGGCCCGCCAACTCAGAAACCAGGGAGTTCAGGGCGTCAGCCAGCTGATCCAGGTTCTCCGGGATCTGCGGGGTGCGGGGCGCCTCAATGTGGCGAATCCACTCGGCACGCTCCGCCTGAACCACCTTCAGCTGCTCGTGCAGGTCACCAATATTCACGCCGGGCAGGATGTATTCCTTCGCCGCGCGGCGCAGGCGGGAACGCTGCATACTGCTCATCTCGATGCCGTTCTCACGGCGCCACGAACCGGAGGCAGTCGCCGCGATCAGGTCGGTCACCGGGCGGTCGTAGACGTCCGCGCGGAAACGCTTGAGCGTCTCGCGGATGCGCATCAGAATCGCCAGCTGCGACTCCCACTCGGCGATGGTACGACCCGGGCGCAGACCCAGCATTGCGCTGATGCGGTTCATCGCCTCGCGCAGGTTCAGCAGGGAGGACTTGAGGGTAATGACCAGGGCGTACGCCTCGGCGGCTTCCTCGTCATTGACCAGGCGGGCACGGTACCACGGGGAGGTACGCGAAGCCGCCGCAAAACCGTCAATCTCACCCAGGCGCACCAGCTCGGCGCGCACCTGCTCACGCTCCATGAGCGAATCGAGCATGGGGCGGTCAAAACGCACGCGGGTTGCCGGGCCGTCCTCGGATGCGGTCAGCTCAGCCAAACGCTGCAGCGCCGAGTAGACAGAAATCTGCCAGTTCGCTTCCTTGTTCAGCAGGGCACGAGTGTGGTCGAGCAACGCGGCACGGGTCACCACGAGCTCTTCGTTCAGGTCCTCAGAGTTCGGCTCTTCCGCGCCCTCATTGCGCACAATCGCGCGAATGAACTCGGCGCGCTGAGCCTCAGCGTCATGCTCGGCAAGCAGGTCGTAGCGCAGGCTCTCAATGCCGGTGCGCTTGAGCAGCGCCGAGAATTCAGCCAGGGTAGAGCGCTTCTCGCCCACCACGAGCACGGACTTACCGCGACCCATCAGGGCGGAAGCAATGTTCACAGCGGTACGCAGCGGCTCGGTGCCGGGCGCCGCGGTAATCGTGAAGGAGAAACCGCTGACCGCGGTGTCGATAATCTCCTGGGCATTCGCGTCAGCGTCCAGCAGGAGCATTTCCTCCGCCGGGTCGCGCTGATCCAGGGGCTGCTGCAGGTTGTGGGCGTTGAGCTCGCGCGGCTTCACGCCGGGAACCTTCAGTGCCGCCAGGTCACGAACCAGCGGGGTGATGGCGGTGTGCGGCAGCTCGCCCAGGCTTTCCTTCAGGTCAGCAAAGGTGGAGATGAAGTATTTCGACTCAATGGTCATGCCCGGAATACGACCGGCGGATGCACGCATACGCTCGATAACAGGCTCGGGGTCCAGGCGGGACATGGAGTTCGCCAGCTGCGCCACGTCCATGGTGCCTAGGTCGATGCCGTACTCCTGCTTGATCTGGCGGACCATCGCCGGGTTCAGGCGTGCGGAACCGGCGAGGCGTAGCTCGAAGTCGTCGTCCTTCGGGTGCGGGGTGATGCTCAGCGGCGCCATAAGAATCGGCGCGATGAAACGCTTCTCGTAGGCGGCGGCGTCCTCGCGGGTGTCGTGCGAAAGCCAGGAGGCGGTACCCGCCACGAAGTAGCCGGAGTCAAGGCCGTGGTCGGTGGCGAGTTCGTAGATCTTGGTGCGCAGGGTGCGGGCAGAGCGCATACCCGCCTCGAGCTGCGACTTGTCACGCAGGATCGTGGAGAGGCGGGTCTTGCGTCCGGCGAGTAGCTGAGCCAGACCGGAGGGGTTTGCTTCGGACAGGTCGATGTGCACGTAGTCGACCTGGTTGAAGTCGAGCATCGCGTCCGGGCCGGTGTAGACGTCCATCTGTTCTGCCCAGCGCTCAAGCCCCACCGAGGGGTCGAAGTCCTCGTGGGCGGGGTTCAGGTGTGCGGGCAGCTCGGCGATGTTGATTTCGTCGGCTACTTCGTGGGTTTCCTCTGCTGAGGTCGCGGCGGCTGCGGCGGGCTGAGCAGTATCAGCCGGAGTGCCGGGTGCGTGTTGCGCGTCGGTAGGCTCGGGAATCTGGTTCACGTCGTGAGTGTCCTTGTGGGTCAGTGCGGTGTACGTTTGCGCGTACACACCGAAGATGGTGGTTCTTCCGGGGTCCTCTGCCCGGGTGCCTCAAACGGGGCGGGTGTCAGCGTGCGCATGCGTGCTTAGTGTGCCCGCGTGCTTGCTGCCTGTTCCTCTGTGCTTACTTCGACCACATTGCGATGTTCGCGGCGAGTAGCACTACGGTCACCAATACGTAGAAGACCAGGGCAGGCAGAAGCGCCCAACGGTATTTGGGTGCCAGTTCGCCTTCCAGGTTGCCGAAGCGCAGGGAGCGGAAAAGGAAGAAGCTTAGAATAGCGCCGGGCAGGTTACCGATAATGACCAGCAGTACGGTCAGGTACAGGGCGTAGGCTCGTTCGGTGCGTTCGTTCTCTGCGCCCGCGAATTTGAGGGTGCCGCCCAGTAGCAGGCTGAGGCATGCGTTCAGGAATGCCACGGTGAAGAAGGGAATCTTCAGGGCTGCTTGGAAGTCCATCTGGGAGTTCGCTGCGCCCAGAGCAATCCACAGCAGTAGTAGCGCGGGGATGATCATGAGGTACCAGAACAGGTACTTACGCATCTTCTCGGTGTTTTCGATGAGCGCGAAAATTGCGGTCACTGGGTGTCTCTTTCAGGTGATCTCAGGTGGATTCGGTCGGATTCAGGAGGAGTGAGTGAAGGGGCAGGTGGGCACAGTAATGCCTTGTCAGGCGTCGATTTCGCCCCCGCTGTTGAGGACGTCATCCACCTGGTCCTGCAGGGACTCGCGGCGCTCATTCTCAACGAATTCAATGTAGCGGCGCACGATGTAGTCCAGCAGTACCGACAGCGCAACGAAGGAGTAGTAGGGCTTGCGCTGGGTGCTGATCTGGGTGGGGGTCGTCTGGTAGTGCAGGGAGTACTCGGCGTGTGAAGACATGTAGTTCACACCAATGGCGGTCACCGCAATCATGGGGATGCGGCGCAGCGCCAGCATCTTAATGTGTTCGCGCATGTTCTCGGTCTGACCGGAGAAAGACACAATGATGACCACATCGTCCTGGGTCATATTGTTCATGGCGCTTTCGAACTCATTACGCGCCGGGATGACCTGGCAGAACTTACCGCACACCTGCATGGACTTGGTAAATTCCTGCACGGCGTTGCGCTGCGCGTAGCCGGTACCGAAGCAGTACACGGTGCGAGCCTCATGGATGCGCTTGAGCAGTCCGCTCAGTTCCATGTGCTCGAGGTAGTCGTAGGTGCGCTGAATATCTTCGCGACCGCTCTCAATGAACCGCGGGTTGAAAGGTTCGCTGCGGTTCAGAGAGGACTTAATGAAGTACTTCAACTCGGCAAATCCGGAGAAGTTCAGCTTCTTCGTCAGGCGGATAATTGAGCTGGTCGAAGTATAGGTTTTATGTGCCAGAGAGTTGATCGTTGACTCTGCAACGAACTCTTCGTTTTCTAGCATGAATGCCAAAATTTCCCGTTCAGTTTCACTGAATCGGTGCTGGTTCGCATTCACGACGTCTTGTAAATCCACTCAAAGCTCCTGAATCCGATGGTGAGCAATATATAAATAGTACACGCTCTAGAGTCATCGGCCAGGGTGGGTGAGGACGGTCATCTCTCACTTTGAGTGTGTATGCCAGCAGATTTGAGCTGGGTATGCGCCTGGTACGTGTCCGGGTACAGCTTCGCCGGCGGCATCGGTGTTATCCGATACCGCCGGCGAAGTCTATACCTTATGAGGCGTTATGCCGTCAGGCGGTTGAAAGCTGAAGTCTCTTAGGAGAGGGTCTTAGCTTCGTTCACCATGGTCTCGAAACGCTCGCGAACCTGGGGAACGTCCATGCCGACGATGACCTGGAATGCCTTGCCCTTGCGGACCAGACCCAGAGCGCCTGCATTCTTGAAGTCTGCATCCGAGGTGCTGACGAGGGACTCATCAGCGACGGAGACACGCAGGCGGGTTGCGCAGTTGTTCACGGTGGTGATGTTCTCTGCGCCACCAAGCAGTTCGAGGAAGCCTGCTGCGCGGGGTGCGTAGAGGTCGCCGTCAGCTGCGGGAGCTGCTGCGCCGCCGTCCTTCTCAGCAGCCTTGGCAGCCTTGTACTCTGCCTTGCTGTAGAGCTTGGTCTCGCCGCCGTCTTCTTCACGACCGGGGGTCTTGAAGTCGAACTTCAGAATCATGAAGCGGAAGACCAGGAAGTAGATAACGGTGAAGCACAGGCCCACACCGATCTGCATGAGGTAGGTGCCGGAGTGGTTTGCCCACAGCGGGATCCAGTTCTGGAACAGGAAGTCGAGCAGACCGCCACCCATGTAACCAACCAGACCCAGCTGGTACATGATTGCAGCCATGGTTGCTGCCAGGATTGCGTGAACCAGAAACAGCGGGGGTGCCAGGAACAGGAAGGTGAACTCGAGGGGCTCGGTGATACCGATCAGGATTGCGGTGAGGCTGACGGGGATCAGCAGAGCGAGAACTTCCTTGCGCTTCTCGGGACGAGCAGTGGTGTAGAACGCCGCTGCGATACCGATGGGTGCGAAGACCTTGGAGTTACCGTGCAGTGCGAAGCCGCCGCCGGGGAACAGTTCCTTCAGGGGCTTGTCGCTCTTTGCGAACTCGGTCAGGTGGCTCGGCCAGTCCTTAGCGATACCGTTCGGGGTAACAACGTTACCGAAGACGAACGGGGAGTAGATGAAGTGGTGCAGACCGGTCGGGATCAGGAAGCGCTCGAGGAAGGTGTAAACCCACACGCCGAGTGCGCCGGATGCGATGAAGAAGCCCTGCAGGGAGGAGATGCCGTGCTGAGCGTAGGGCCACAGCCAGGAGAACAGGAATGCCACGGGCATCATCAGGAAGAAGCAGACGCCGTAGACGTACTGGGAACCCTGGAAGATACCGAGGAAGTCGGGCAGCTTCTTGTCGAACCAGCGGTTGTGTGCCCACACCACGATTGCGGAGATGATGATGGCACCGAAGATACCGGTGTCCATGGTCTTGATACCGGCGATCATCTTCAGACCGGTACCTGCCGCGCTCTCAGAGATGTCGGTGGTGTAGTCCAGGTCGAAGAAACCGGTGCCGCCCTTGCCCCATACCTTGAGCATGGTGCCGACGAAGTAGTTGAAGGTCAGGTAGACCATTGCAGCTTCCATCACTGCACGTGCGTTAGCGGTCTTTGCCAGTGCAATGGGCAGACCGATCACGAAGAGCAGTTCCATCTGGTTGAAGACGGTCCATGCGCCTGACTCCCAAACAGACCAGAAGTGGTTCCACGCGCTTTCCTTATCAGCAGCGAGGGGAATCAGTTCGCCGTTCTGTGCAATGATCGCAATACCGACCGCGAGGCCAGCGAATGCGAAGAGAAGAACGGGTGCCAGCATGGCAGAGCCGAACCTCTGTACTTTTTCCATCATGAGGCTATACGCCCTTTCGGGTTGTCGAGTGAGCGGACGCAGGGGTTGGCGATCATTGCCATCCTGCGATGGTCACGTCGTATCTTTATACTCCCAAACGAAAGTATATGAGACGGGTGCCACATATCCTGCGTGCGCTAAATGCCGAATGTGTTTTAGACAAAAACAATAATGCCAGGTCATACCTACCCGCAGATACCAAAAATAGAAGTTTTGAAAGAGTTTTTCAGAACCTGAAACATCTCCCGGCACTGGTTAAAAATACTTGCTGCAGATGAGACTTTTCCCCTATTACCTAGCGCACAGAATCGATAGCATAAACAGTGCACCCATAGATTAGAGTGCGTAAAACACTCGCCGCCTCAATACGCGGTGCGCATATCATTCTTCAACCTCACACATACCCCGGACTTAATACATGCGCTTCCTCACCCTCAACACGCACAGCTGGTGCGAAATCCACCAGATTGCCAAAATCCGCGCCCTCGCAAAGTTCATCATTGAACAGCAGGTGGATGTCATAGCGTTGCAGGAAGTCAACCAGCTCACCTCCACTCCCATGGTGAAGGAGCCTCTCAACTACCGCGGCGGCGCAGGCGTGCCGGTTCACGAAGACAACTACGCCCTGCTACTCGTACAGGCACTCAACGAAATGGGCGCAACCTACGAGTGGACCCTCACCGAAGCCCACATCGGTTGGGACCTCTACGACGAATGCGTAGCAATTCTCTCGCGCCTGCCGATTCGCGGCATCAAGCCCATCGACATGTCCCCTGAGTACGGCTACCACCAGGTACAGCGCCGTGCAGCACAGGCGGCGCTCATCGAAACTGCGACGGGCACCTTCTGGTGCGCAACCACCCACATGTCCTGGTGGGACTTCGACGGCGAGCCCCTCTTCGCGCAGGAATACACCCGCCTCTCACAGTCCCTGGCAGAATGTGCCCTCACCGCACCCGTACTGCTCGGCGGCGACTTTAACTCCGCCGCGCATCTGAGCGATGAAGGCTACGCGCTGGTCACCTCCAGCGGCATGATTGATACCCGCTCGCTGGCGGAACACACCGACGGCGAAAACACCGTCCACCGCGAAATCGCCGGCTGGGAAGGTAGCACGGACGCCAAGCGCATTGACTTCGTGTTCGCTGACCGACTGCTCACGGTGAACTCACACGCGGTAGTCTTCCGCGACAACTCCCCCGAAGCCATCTCTGACCACAGCGGTCTACTCCTGGAAATTGACCCCTCCAGCTGGGCACCGCAGAGCCTCCTGACGCCCCTCACCAACCAGTCCTAAAAGGGAATCAGACTTTAGCCGCCTATAGGGCGGCCCCGCACAACACTCATCCGTACCAATGGAAGGAAGAACAATGACGACCCAGACCCAGTGGTGGCAGGAACCGGTGGTCTATCAGATTTACCCCCGCTCCTTCAACGACTCCAACGGCGACGGCGTCGGCGATCTGCCCGGCATTACCGAGAAGATTCCCTACCTCGCCAAGCTCGGTATTCAGGTGCTGTGGCTCTCCCCCATCTACGATTCCCCGAACGATGACAACGGCTACGACATCTCCGACTACCGCGCCATCATGGCCGAGTTCGGCACCATGGAAGACTTCGATGAGCTGCTCGAAACCGCGCACGAGCACGGCATCAAGCTCATGATGGATCTGGTCGTCAACCACAGCTCCGACGAACACGAATGGTTCAAGCAGGCACGCTCCTCCAAGGACAACCCCTACCGCGACTACTACATCTGGCGCGACCCCAAGGGCTTCGACGAGGACGGCAAGCCGATTCCGCCGAACAACTGGATTTCCTGCTTCAGCCCCTCCGTGTGGGAATGGGACGAGGCGACCGGCCAGTTCTACCTGCATTACTTCTCCGTCAAACAGCCCGACCTGAACTGGGAGAACCCGAAGGTCCGCGAAGAGGTCTACGACATCATGCGCTTCTGGCTGGACAAGGGCGTGGACGGCTTCCGCATGGACGTCATCAACCTGATTTCTAAAGACCTCTCCTTCCCCGAGGACCCGGCAGTCCTCGCTGGCGGCCTCGACAACTCCCTGGCTGTCGCAGCCAACGGTCCGCGCGTGCACGAATTCCTGCAGGAGATGAACCGCGAGGTCTTGAGCAAGTACCCGGTCATGACCGTGGGTGAAACCCCCTGCGTGACCGTGGACGACGCCGCACTCTACACCGGTTTCGACCGCAACGAACTGCAGATGGTGTTCCAGTTCGAGCACATGGACGTAGACGCCTCCGAAGGTGGCTTGACCGGCAAGTGGTCTGACCGCCGCTTCAACCTGGTTGACCTCAAGAAGGTCCTCACCCACTGGCAGGAGGGCCTGCACGGCCGCGGCTGGAACTCCCTGTACTGGAACAACCACGACCAGCCACGTACCGTCTCCCGCTTCGGTAACGATTCCCCCGAGTACCGCACCGTCAGCGCCAAGATGCTGGGCACCGTGCTGCACCTGATGCAGGGCACCCCCTACATCTACCAGGGTGAAGAGCTGGGCATGACCAACGTCTTCTTCGACGATGTGAAGGACTACAACGACCTGGAGATTCACGACTCCTGGCGCAAGTACGTTGAAGAGTCGGGCCGCGTCTCCGCTGAGGACATGCTGCGCTACATCAGCGCCTCCGGCCGCGATAACGCCCGCACCCCCATGCAGTGGACCGCTGGCGAGAACGCAGGCTTCACCTCCGGCACCCCGTGGCTGAAGCTGAACCCGCGCTACACCGAAATCAACGCGGAGGCAGAGCTCGCTGACCAGGATTCGGTGTTCTACCACTACCGCGATCTGATTAGCCTGCGCCGCGAGCACCCGATTGTCCTGACCGGCGAGTACCGCCTGCTGGATGAAGAGGATGACCAGGTTTACGCCTACCTGCGCGTGAACTCCGACGAGGACGCCGCCGCAACCGGCGAGCGCGCCCTGCTGGTCGTCGCCAACTTCACCGATGACACCGTTCAGCTGAACTACGCGGGTGGCAACCTGGATTCGGTGGTGCTGACCAACTCGCAGGCACTCTCCCCGACTGAGCTGAAGGCAATCGAGAACACCCCGAAGCTGATTAGCTCGAACTACCGCGATGAGAACCGCGAGTTCACCGACGAGGGCACCCTGTTGCGCCCCTACGAGGCGAAGGTGTACCTCTTCGGTAACGCCAAGTAGTCGTACCCCACTCATACTGTGCGAAGGGGGACCAGATACAGACATTCCGGTCCCCCTTCGCCCTATACTTCAATCACAGACAACTTGTTCTCTTTTCGGCTGGATGGCCGGTATAGAAAGGCAATTATGAGCAACTCCGAGGCATACGAGGTTCCCTCCTACGAAGGCCGCCAGTGGTGGAAGGAAGCCGTGGTGTACCAGGTGTACCCCCGCTCCTTCAACGACGCTAACGGCGACGGTATCGGTGATCTGAAGGGCATCACCGAGAAGCTGCCCTACCTGGCTAAGCTGGGCATCAACGTCATCTGGCTCTCCCCCGTGTTCGACTCGCCGAACGTGGACAACGGCTACGACATCTCTGACTACTTCGCGATCATGAGTGACTTCGGCACCATGGAAGACTTCGACGAGATGCTTGAAACCGCCCACAAGCACGGCATCAAGATCCTGATGGACCTGGTCGCAAACCACACCTCCGATGAGCACCCCTGGTTCAAGGAATCCCGCTCCTCCAAGGACAACCCCTACCGCGACTACTACATTTGGAAGGACCCGAAGGGCTTCGACGAGGACGGCAACCCGATTCCTCCGAACAACTGGGCGTCCGAGTTCGGCGGCCCGGCGTGGGAGTGGGACGAGGCGACCGGCCAGTTCTACCTGCACATCTTCTTCAAGGAACAGCCCGACCTGAACTGGGAAAACGAGAAGGTTCGCGAGGACCTGTACTCCATGGTCCGCTGGTGGCTGGACAAGGGCGTTGACGGCTTCCGCCTGGACGCTATCAACATCATCTCCAAGCCCGAGGGCTACCCGGATGACCCCTCCACCGACTACGAGAAGCACACCTCCTCGATTCCGTTCGTCATTACGAACGGCACCATGGTGCACCCGTGGATGAAGGAGCTCACCCGCGAGACCTTCAGCCGCTACGACGTGATGACCGTGGGCGAGACCAGCGCAACCAGCCCCGAGGACGCTAAGCTGTGGGCTGGCTACCACACCGGTGAGCTGAACATGATCTTCCACTTCGATCACATGGGCGTGGATAACGACCCGAACGGCAATCTGGGCGGTAAGTGGTCCTACGCTCCGTACAAGCTGACCGAGCTCAAGCGCATCCTGAACGACTGGCAGACCACCCTGGAGGGTAACGCCTGGGGTTCGCTGTACTGGAACAACCACGACCAGCCGCGCGTTGTCTCTCGCTTCGGTAACGATTCGGATGAGTTCCGAACCCTGTCCGCTAAGCAGCTGGCGACCACTCTGCACTTCATGCAGGGCACCCCGTACATTTACCAGGGTGAAGAGCTGGGCATGACCAACGTGAAGTTTGATTCGATTGAGGATTACCGCGATGGTGACTCGATTCGCTTCTACGAGGACATGCACGTTGATCACAAGCGTCTGAGCCACGAAGAGGCGATGCAGGCGATTTATATTAAGGGCCGCGATAACGCTCGTACCCCGGTTCAGTGGGATGCCTCCGCTAACGGTGGTTTCAGCCCCGAGGGTGTGACCCCGTGGATTGCTGTGAACCCGAACTACCCGGCGATTAACGCTGAGGCTGTTCTGGCTGATGAGGATTCGATTTTCTACCACTACCAGCAGCTGGTGGCTCTGCGCCGCGGCAAGCTGAAGGACCTGATGGTTTACGCAGCCTTCGCTCCGGTGGATTCGGTTCAGGTTCCGCACAACGAGGATGAGGCTGTGTACGCATACGCCCGTACCGGTGGCGCGGATGGCAGCCCCGCGAACGAGTCTTTGCTGGTTGTTTCGAACTTCACTGCCGAGGAGCAGGAGCGGGACTTCGCGGTGCTTTCTGAGGCTCGTGAGGCTGGTGCTCGTGTTGAGCTGGTGAGCTCGAACTACAAGGACGACGCGGGTTCGACCCTGCGCCCCTACGAGGCGAAGGTGTACCACATCGTTCGCTAAGCGCTGTAGCTCGTTGAGTGCTGCCGCGTGCCGATAAGGTGATAGACAGCAGAAGGAGGGTGAGGCTTATGCCCCGCCCTCCTTTTGTGTTGTCTTCTGTGTTCTCTTCTGCGTTCTCTCCGGTGTTCTCCAGGCATGCTTTCTTGGCTCTGCTTAGCTGGAGGCTCTGCTCAACTGGAGAAGACGAGCTGCAGGATCGGCACGGCGAGCGCTATCATTCCTACGCTGACGACCGCCCCTGCGGCAATGACGGGGGCTGCGGTGCCTTCGTGCCGGTAGTGGGTTTCCAGAATGACGATATTAGCTGCTGGCGGTAGCACTCCGAGGACAAAAAGTACCTGTGGGTGCGCCATTAGCTGCTCGAGGTGCATTCCAGTGCGCGTGTGCATCCAGCGTGCGGCGGTGAGTACGCCGACGCTGTAGACGCTCACGAGCACGACACGCAGTAGCGCCCACCGGACGGCTTGTTTGAGGTCGGTTCGGTGCAGGCGGGCGGTGCTCAGCCACATGCCTAGCACCATGAGCCCTACGAAGCTGAAGACCCAGGTGATGAGCCGGTAGATACCGGCGGCGTGGGTGTTGAGGAACGGTCCGGCGGGCAGGCATATCAGCCCGATCGCTACGGCGATAATGGGGCGGTTAGTGAGCAGGGACCGCAATACTGCACCGACGGCAGCTTTTCGGGCGGGCTTGGATTGGCTATTCGTGAGTCCGTCTGCGTTGGCTTCTCTGCGCATGAGTGAGGTGCCGAGGATATTACCCATGACGGAGTTGCCGATATACGCGCCGACGTATAGGCGTACGGCTTCCTCGCCCCAGAAGCTGGCAACTACGGGGATTCCGAAGATTCCAGCGTTGAGGTAAACGAGGGCGAGCCGCTGCACCGGGTCGTTCGTGAAGAAGGCGGCGCAGCGTACTAGAAGCGCCATGAGCACCATGGTGGAGGCTGCCATGAAGAAGAGTTCGGGGCGGCTGGTGGCGACGATGTAAACGATGACGGTGGGGATAATCCAGCGGGTCAGCAGGGCGGAGGCGCTTTCTTTCAGGCGATTGCCCCCAGTGCTCGGGCAGCAACATTGCGAGCCCGAATCCTGCCCCTAAGTAGAGGAGTGGGAGGATCATTCCCATGCTCGTTCCTTTCACTGTTGCCGTGTCTGTGCTGTTGTTTTACGGCTAAGGTCCCTGTCTAATAACCCTACCCTGAACCTTCAGGTTGAGGCTTACTGCTTTTTCGTTGTATTTTTCGAAATTTTCGCGTCATATTGCATCATATTCGCTGATGCTCTCGTTTTTTATACGGTTCGCTTCTAATCTTGAATTATAGAGAGAATATATTTTCCACCACATTCTTTCGTTCTATCACCGACACTCATTTCTTACGAGATTAGGAACTATGCTTTTTCTTCTCCCGTGAGGCTAAATATTCAGGAGCCCGCAATGCAGCAGCCGTATCTTTCTTCCCCTCCCGAATCTGGTGGTGTCCCGCAGCATCCGGCGCAGGCTTCCAGCCAGCATGCTGATGCGCATATTCCGTGGCGCTCTTCTTCTGCTCTGCTTACTGCCCCTGCTGCAGCTTCTGTAGCGACTGTACCCGCCCCTGAGAGCCCGGAGCGAACCTTTAGGGTGCCTCACCCGGTGTTGAGCGCTATCTCGTGGGTGATTGCGGCTGCGAGCGCTGCATGGCTTGTCATTCTGGCTGTTTCGTTGACGATGATTGTGGCATCAGGCCTGAGTCATGATTCTGAGTTTGTGATGCTGACCTATGGCGTGTACATGGCGTGCGCGTTTGGGTTCTGCTGTTTTGGTACGTTTTTTGCGTTGCATTTTGGGTTGGGGTCGAGCGCTCATTGGCGTGATTCGATTCGTCACCCGCATCACCCGCATTAAAGTTTTTATTTATCGTGTAGTTTTGTGGAGAGTTTTTAGTTCTTTTATTTGAACTCTCGTTTTAAATATTTTGGCGTTTTCCTTTGAAATTCACGCTTAAGTACCACCCGTTTTTCTCTATACCTCCGCATAAAAAGCCGCCCGGCGCATCCACAAACAGGATACACCGGGCGGCTTACTTCTAAGCTAAAAGTCTGGGGCAGGGCGCTGCGAGGCAGAACGTTCCGCTACGGGGATTTCTTCAGAACAGTTTGTGTCATCTCCAAGGGAAGGAAAACTGACGAAAAACTCATAGACGGAGGATTTATGCTCTTGCTTTTGATCGTGCTCGTTATCAGATTTTGACATCTCTAGCCCCTCCTTATGACATTAGGTTAGTGCTCTGCACATGTCAGACGAAGCATGCATAAGCACATTATATTTCGTTCATCCCTGGCATCTGCAACGTACATACTCACAAAAGGAGCCACCCAGCACATCCACAAACAGGATGCACCGGGCGGCTCCTTCACAGGCTCCCAGCTACAAAGCTAGGTAGCCCAAAGCGGGATTACTCCCACTCAATGGTTCCCGGGGGCTTGGAGGTAACGTCCAGCACCACTCGGTTAACGTCCTTGACCTCGTTCGTAATACGGTTCGAGATCTTAGCCAGCAGGTCGTACGGCAGGCGCGACCAGTCAGCGGTCATTGCGTCTTCCGAAGAGACCGGGCGCAGAACAATCGGGTGGCCGTAAGTACGGCCGTCACCCTGAACGCCCACGGAACGAACGCCAGCCAGCAGAACCACGGGGCACTGCCAGATGTGCTCGTCCTGACCTGCTGCGGTCAGCTCTTCACGCACGATAGCGTCAGCGGCACGCAGGGTTTCCAGGTTCTCGCGGTTAACCTCGCCGACAATGCGGATGCCCAGGCCGGGGCCGGGGAACGGCTGACGTGCCACGATCTTCTCGGGAACGCCGAGCTCACGACCGATAGCGCGGACCTCGTCCTTGAACAGGGTGCGCAGCGGCTCAACCAGTTCGAAGGTCAGGTCGTCGGGAAGGCCACCCACGTTGTGGTGGCTCTTAATGTTTGCGGTGCCGTCGCCGCCGCCGGACTCGACAACGTCCGGGTACAGGGTGCCCTGGACCAGGAACTTGATGTCTGCGCCCTCTTCGCCAGCTTCAGCAATCAGCTTGCGCTGTGCCTCTTCGAAGGAGCGGATGAACTCGCGGCCGATAGCCTTACGCTTCGCCTCGGGTTCGGTGATGCCATCGAGGGCGGAGAGGAAACGCTCCGACTCGTCGATGGTAATGACCTTGATACCCATGGATGCTGCGTAGTCCTGCTCGACCTGTTCGCGCTCGCCCTCACGGAGCAGACCGTGGTCGATAAAGAAGCAGGTGAGCTGGTCGCCAACAGCCTTGTGCACAAGCGCTGCTGCCACGGAGGAGTCAACGCCACCGGAGAGCGCGCAGATGACGCGGTCGCTACCGACCTGCTCGCGGATCTTTGCGACCTGCTCTTCGATGATGTTGTTGGTGGACCAGGTGGGCTTCAGTCCTGCCACATTGTAGAGGAAGTTCTCCAGGGCGACCTGGCCGTAGTCGGAGTGCTTCACCTCGGGGTGCCACTGCACGCCGCCGAGCTTGCGGGACTCGTCCACGAATGCTGCCACGGATGCGCCGGGGGTCTTTGCCAGCACCTCAAAGCCTTCGGGGGCTTCGGTCACGGAGTCACCGTGAGACATCCACACGTTCTGGGTGGTGGGGGTGCCGGTGAGGAAGGAGGAGTTCTCAGCGCAGACCACAGCGTCGGTTGCACCGTATTCGCGCAGACCGGTCTGGGCGACGGTGCCGCCGAGGGTCTGGGCCATCACCTGGAAGCCGTAGCAGATACCGAAGATCGGCACGCCAGCTTCGAAGAGGGCCTTGTCGCCCTTGGGTGCGCCATCGGCGTAGACCGAGGAGGGGCCACCGGAGAGCACGATGGCTGCCGGGTTCTTGGCGAGCATCTTCTCGGTGCTCATGGAGTGGGGGACGATTTCGGAGTAGATGCCGGCTTCACGCACGCGACGAGCAATGAGCTGCGCGTACTGTGCACCGTAATCTACCACCAGGACGGGACGCTCTTCGAGCTGGTCCAGGTTCACAGAGTTGGTCACGAAAATTACCTCAACGTGTTGGTACTAATCCGCGCACTTGCGCGGGGATATATCTATTTTACGCTATCGCGGTGTGAGCTTGAACGCCCGCAGCGCGGGAACCCTTCAGCGAATGACCGTTCTTTTCAGCGAGTAAAAATAAACCCCGTATAAGAAAGCACCGCCCGGCGACGGAGTTAACGACTCCATAGCCAGGCGGCACATTGCAAAAACAATCCTCTTCGTTTATCCCTTGAACTGAGACATATCAATACGCCGGTCGCAGAAGTCCGCCACCGCATCGCTGTGCGTAGCAATAATGGCACAGGCCCCGGCGTTCACCAGCTCCCGCAGAATATCAAGCACCTGCGCCTCGTTCTCGGCGTCCAGCGCACCGGTCGGCTCATCTGCCAGAATCAGTGATGGCTGCTTCAACATAAGCCCAGCAAGCGCCACGCGCTGCTGCTCACCACCCGAGAGTTGGTAGATAAGAGACTTCTCTCGCCCAGACAAACCGACCCGGGCGAGGACGGACTCTAGCTCTTTGCGGCTCGGACGCTGCGAACGCGGCATAACCGCGAGCGGTCCGAGGACGTTCTTTTCAACGCTCTCCCCTTCTACCAGGGCATAGTTCTGGAAGAGATATCCTAGACTATCACGGCGGAAATGACGGCGGGTTCGCGATGATGAACCGCTCAACATTGTTCCTTGGAAGGTATATTCCCCTTCAGTAAAGTCGGTCAGGGTCCCTAGACAGTTAAGGAGAGTGGTCTTGCCACTTCCTGAGGCACCAGTTAGGGCTAGCATCTGTCCTGGAGCTACGGCAATATGGACATCAGCAAAAATAGGATGTCCTGCAATACGCACAGACCCCCCGCTTACGGCCAGCAGATTTTCTGTTTTTAAGATGGACGTCATCAGTACATTTCCTTTCGCGCATGATTGGCAACAGTAACTCGGTAGCCTCTGCCAAAGGCCCATAAACTCATACCAATCGACACAATAACAGTGGATGTGAAGAGTACCGTTGCCAGTACTGCAATAACAGATGCAGTCTCAGCCCCAGCATTGAGATACTGCTCGTGGGCCAAACTCGTTAGTTGGAGGACCCCATAGCTAATGACAAGAATCGTCAAAACCGCCTCCCCTATGAGAACCCCACGGAAAGTCCGGGTCGGATGCATACCGTAGGTAAAGGAACGAGCGATACGCTGCTGATGTTCTGCGCAGTACACACGTGCGTACTCCAGAAGGGTCACAAGACACAAAACGGAAAGGATGATGAGCGCATACAAGCTAATGCGTTGTTCGCTCTGCATCCTGCTTGTGAGACTAAAATATTTTTCGCTCACCGGCAGAATTTCACCTACGTAGCTTCGAGCTGCACTACCCTTCAGAGATTCAAGAGCTTTCTGCCGGTCCTTAATAAATGCCCCGTTCTGACTGAAGGCGGCAACGAGCATCTCCATTCTGTCAGTCAGCACAGTTTTCGGGACATACACAATGATGGGGTTCTGCACAAAGTAGTTCGCTTTAGTACCGTCACCATATGTATAGGACCTCGTTACAGACTCATATGCCCTCAACTCCGAAAGCTCAGCACGTGAAGCTTCTAATTTATTCGAGGAAGAAGAGCTATCAGCCGAGTCAAAAGTACTAGAAGCAAGGCGCCTTATATCATCAGCGTGCTTTTCCAATTCCTGGGGATAGTAGACGCTAAGACCGCTACGACCTTCCAGGTCTTCAAGAGGAGGTAAACCTGCTGGCAGGGATTCAGGATTACTATCCAGGTATTCACGATTCACGTACAGAAAGGTACGACCCAAGCTCTGATCAGATTTCAGAGAGGCTGATTCATCCTTTCCGGCTCTATAAGCTTCAATCGATTCAGGGGATGTATAGACAGGGTTCTCCGCACTAGCGAGGATGACGTTATCAGATTCTACTTGTTCTTTACTCCAGCCCTGAAGGTTCTGGATGTCACTAGTCTTATACCGGAAACCATTAAAGGACACACTATATCCGTTACCCTGAAGCACCGCGGGGCGGGCTTGATTGAGTGCATGGACTTGCTGAGTCGTGTAAGCCAAAGTGATTAGAGTAGCAACAACAAGAATGAGCGCCAAAGAGCGGCACGCCCAGCTAGCCGCATAGGTAATACGCGTAGGTACCTTTCCTTTAAGGGCTTGTCCAATAGGTATAGCTACAGTAAGTGCACAAGCCACATAATGCAGCAGAAGCATAAGGCCCAACATCCAGCACAACAGGATAAGCTGAACTTTCAGCGTCAAAGCTGCAAAAGCCCACGAATTGTACAGGGCGAGGAATGTATAGAAAAGGGCATAGAGGCCCAGAATTCCACAAAGAATAGCAGGCCCCGACTCTAGCAGCTGTGCACCGTAGACACGGTTTAAGGATGCCCCATGCAGACGCAGGCGCGCGCTTTTTTTCGTCTGCCGGAATATGGCACCAATCAGAGCCGTACTAAGGGCTAGGCATGTTGCAATAAAGGCATACCCTCCTGGGGTTCCCATGTAGTACCCTGCAATACTTCGGAGATTGAGAACATCGTATTCCGTTGTATGCGCACCATTTTCACGCAGGGTAGCGAGCAGCTGGGCGCGTTGTTGCTCACTACCGCCATATAGGTTGTAGAGACCTCGCGCTTCTGCAACCTTGCCCGGATTAAGCCTTTTGACCTCAACGCGGTCTTCAGGGGTATAGGAAGGGTATCCTGTTTGTTCCCACCCACGTACAGTATTTTCGGCACCGCAGAATTCGAGTACGATACCGTGCCGAGTATCTGACACATCAAGGGTGCGACGAGCTATAGCGATACTGTTCTTCTCCGCTTCCTGACACATATCCTCTAGAAATTTGCGAGTATCTACGCCTTCGCTGATTGAAGGAATCTGGAGGTTACGGGTATGCCCAAGAGACATCTCCGAGTTGATACTCAGAAGCATGAAGAAAGGGAACACGATGGAGGCGAGGGCCGCCCATAGATAAACTGAGGTGAGGGCCGATACATACCGGCCAAATCGGAATCGGCACTTAAGCATGGGGATTCATTTCTGTCATATGGGCGGACCGCCTGATAGATTCACTCAGACGGCCCGCCAAATATTTTGTATATTAGCTTCCTGCATCATTTGCAGGGCCATATTGCTAATACGCTATAGAACATCCAACGCGCTCATCTCTAACAATGGTTGTTGTAGTAAGCCTCGTTAGTGTGGTCCCAAGAATGACCAGACGAAGCCCTAGCAGTGGTAAAGGGCTTCTTACATCCGGAGTAAACCCAGTTACTTCCCCAAACGGTTGCACTATGCCGTGCTTCTTTGTGGTAATAACGAGACCACACACCCCAGATAGACGAACCATAGTCCCAAGTACCACCATGAACCTCAACAACAGTCGCCGCAGCCGGGACAGTTGCGGCAGGAACGGCAGTCAGTGCCGTCACGCTCAACGCGGCAGCAGCAAGAACCTTCTTAACAGGGGGAGCGAAGATACCCATTTCTAATCTCCTTCGATAGGTATATCCATATGGTATTGAACTTGCAGTTTTGCAGAAGTTCTTTCAAAGAATATAGACCTTAGCCATATCCTTATTAGATACACTACAGTGAAAATATAATCCCAGTCACTATAAAATGAGAAAGTTTAACAATATGGCATAAATTCCATTCTCCCAAAGACAGTGACTCAACCCCTACCTAAAAGAGCACGTCAAACAATACCGCCCGGTAGTCGGAGGGATAAACCCACCAACCACCGGGCGGTGATTCATGAAGCTACATTAGCCGCGGTACGCGGGAACCACGGTCAGGTCAGCCTTCTGGAACTTCTTCAGGTCCAGGTAACCGCAGTTAGCCATTGCACGCTTGAGCGCACCGACAATGTTGCTGGTGCCGTTCACGTGGTGCGAAGGACCGTACAGGACCTCCTCCAGGGAGCCGACAACACCCAGCGGGGTGCGCACGCCGCGCGGGAAGTCCAGCGAGTGCGCCTCGTTGCCCCAGTACCAGCCCTGGCCGGGAGCCTCGGATGCACGAGCCAGCGGAGCGCCCAGCATGACGGCGTCAGCACCCAGTGCGAGCGCCTTCACCATGTCGCCGGAGCGGCCCAGGGAACCGTCAGCGATCACGTGTACGTAGCGGCCGCCGGACTCATCCAGGTAGTCCGAACGTGCCGCAGCCACGTCGGCGATAGCGGTTGCCATCGGTGCGGAGATGCCCAGGCCCTGGCGGGTAGTCTGTGCGGAACCGCCGCCGAAGCCCACCAGCACGCCGGCTGCGCCGGTACGCATCAGGTGCTTAGCCTGCGAGTAGCCAGCCACACCACCAACGATGACCGGAACGTCCAGTTCGTAGATGAATTTCTTCAGGTTCAGCGGCTCGTGCGAGGTGGAAATGTGCTCAGCAGAGACGGACGCGCCGCGGATGACGAACAGCTCAACACCCGCCTTCACCACGGTCTCGTAGTGCTCCTGGGTGTTCTGCGGGCTCAGGGAGCCTGCAACGACCACGCCGGAGTCACGAATCTCTTCCAGGCGTGCAGTGATTAGTTCCGGCTTAATCGGCTCGGAGTAAATCTGCTGCATGCGGGTGGTTGCGGAGGCGGGGTCCGCCTCGGGCAGCTCGACAATCTCGTCGAGCAGCGGCTGCGGGTCCTCGTAGCGGGTCCACAGGCCCTCGAGGTTCAGCACGCCCAGGCCACCCAGCTTACCCAGTGTAATGGCGGTCGCCGGGGACATGACCGAGTCCATGGGCGCACCAATGATGGGGGTGTCGAACTTGAAGGCGTCAATCTGCCAGGAAGTGTCGACGTCGCGGCGGTCGCGGGTACGGCGGGTAGGCACCAGCGCCACATCGTCCAGGGAGTAGGTGGGGCGGGCGTTCTTAGAGAGGCCAATCTGAATTTCAGACATGGGGTGAATCCTTTCGAATTCGGTTTGAGGGGTGCCGCTGGGCGTTATTCGCGCCGATGCCCGCCCGATACCTGAACGGGTATGGGGCGGGCTCAACGGCGCATGGTATGCACACCATGCGGCGAATCATCGTTGGTGAGGCGTTTTAGCGGCGGTAGTTCGGTGCCTCAACGGTCATCATGATGTCGTGCGGGTGCGATTCCTTCAGACCTGCGGGGGTGATGCGCACGAACTGACCCTTGTACTTGAGCTCCTCGATGGTGCGGGAACCGACGTAGAACATGGTCTGGCGCAGGCCGCCTTCGAGCTGGTGAATCACTGCGGAGAGCGGGCCGCGGAAGGGAACCTGACCCTCAATACCCTCGGGGATCAGCTTCTCTTCGCTGGAGACATCAGCCTGGAAGTAGCGGTCCTTGGAGAAGGACTTGTGGCGGCCGCGGGTCTGCATTGCACCCAGCGAACCCATGCCACGGTATGCCTTGTACTGCTTACCGTTCATGAAGATCAGCTCACCGGGGGACTCGGTGGTACCAGCCAGCAGGGAGCCGAGCATCACGGAGTCAGCGCCTGCAACCAGTGCCTTGCCGATCTCGCCGGAGTGCTGCATACCGCCATCAGCAATCAGCGGCACGCCTGCCGGGATTGCCGCCTTAGCGGACTCGTTGATAGCGGTCACCTGGGGAACGCCAACACCGGCGATAATGCGGGTGGTGCAGATGGATCCGGGGCCAACGCCGACCTTCACGCCGTCAGCGCCAGCGTCGATGATTGCCTGTGCGCCCAGGCGGGTTGCAGCCTGGCCGCCGATGACGTCCACGTGTGCTGCGGCGGGGTCCTTCTTCAGGCGGGCGATCATGTCGAGCACGCCCTGGGAGTGGCCGTTTGCGGTGTCCACGAACAGTGCGTCGACGCCTGCCTCGACCAGGGTCATTGCGCGCTCGTAGCCGTCGCCGAAGAAGCCGATAGCGGCGCCGGCACGCAGGCGGCCGTCCTCGTCCTTGGTGGCGTTGGGGTACTGCTCAGTCTTGACGAAGTCCTTGAGGGTAATCAGACCGGCGAGCTTGCCTGCGTCGTCGATCAGGGGCAGACGCTCAATCTTGTTATTGGACAGCAGTGCGAATGCTTCGTCCTTGGTGACGCTGGGGTGCGCGGTGACCAGCGGCATAGGGGTCATGATGTCGCGGACGCGAATGCCCTCGTAGTCGGAGCGGGAGATGTAGCGGATATCGCGGTTGGTGATAATACCTTCCAGCACGCCCTCTTCGCTGACGACGGGCAGACCGGAGACCCTGTAGTAGCCGCAGACCTCATCGTATTCGGCGATGGTTGCGTCAGCACCGATGGTGACGGGGTTAATGATCATGCCGGACTCGGAGCGCTTAACGCGGTCCACGTGTGCAGCCTGGTCCTCGATGGAGAGGTTGCGGTGGATAACGCCCATACCACCCAGACGTGCCATAGCGATTGCCATAGCGGAGTCGGTCACGGTGTCCATTGCGGCAGAAATAATGGGGGTGTTCAGGGTGATGCGCTTGGACAGGCGGGTGGAGGTGTCCGCTTCGGAGGGGATGACGTCGGTGTTGCCGGGCAGCAGCAGCACGTCATCGTAGGTCAGGCCGGTGAAGCCGAAGGGATCCTCGGACAGAGCGGTGGGAATGGTCATTGTCTACCTTTCGGATGCTGGCTTCATCGGTGAGAAGCTCAGCCTATACGTTGCGTATGTCAAGATGCGGTACGACCCGTCTGCTCGCACCCCACAAGGTGGTTTGAGCGCAAACGGGAACAGCTTACCTTCTATAGTAAACCGCTAAAGGTTTCTTTGCTGAGAAGCCCTCATAGTAAGCACCCCTCAGCGGGAGGCTGTCGGCAGGTTCTAGCGCCCCCACGAACGCGAGCGCATCCGAGCCTACCGACAGCGAGTGCCCGGTACCGCCTCCTTGATGGAGGGGGCGGCACCGGGCACACACACTATTTAGTCTTCTTCAGTTTCTTCGGGCTTCTCAACCACCAGGGTCTCGGTGGTCAGCACCAGAGCCGCAATGGAGGATGCGTTCTGCAGAGCCGAACGGGTCACCTTCACCGGGTCAATCACACCGGCTTCGATGAGGTCCACGTACTCGCCGGTCTTGGCGTTGAAGCCGTGACCCACGGGCAGTTCGGAGACCTTGGAGACGATGACATAGCCGTCTTCGCCAGCGTTCTCCGCGATCCAGCGCAGCGGCTGAACCAGGGCGCGGCGAACGATCTGTACACCCACGTTTGCGTCGTGGTTGCCCAGGTCCATGCCGTCCAATGCCTTCAGCGTGTGGACCAGTGCGGAACCGCCGCCGGAGACGATACCCTCTTCCAGAGCGGCACGGGTGGAGGACACAGCGTCCTCGATGCGGTGCTTGCGTTCCTTCGCCTCAACCTCGGTTGCGGCACCGACCTTGATGACGCCCACGCCGCCGGCGAGCTTAGCCAGGCGCTCCTTGAGCTTCTCGCGGTCCCATTCGGAATCCACGCGCTCAATTTCGCGGCGCAGCTGCTGCACGCGATCCTCGATCGCCTCGGGGTCGCCGCCGCCGTCCACGATGGTGGTGTGGGACTTGGTGACGGTCACGCGGCGTGCCGAGCCCAGGTGCTCCAGGGTGACCTGCGGCAGGTCGATGCCGAGCTCGCCGGTCACGACGGTGCCGCCGGTCAGAATTGCCAGGTCCTGCATGATTGCCTTGCGGCGGTCACCGAAACCGGGAGCCTTCAGAGCCACCACGTTGATGGTGCCGCGCAGCTTGTTCACGACCAGTGCGGAGAGCGCCTCGCCGTCAACGTCTTCTGCGATGATGGTCAGCGGCTTCTTCGCCTGAACAATCTTCTCGAGCACGGGCATGATTTCTGCAATGGTGGAAATCTTGCCCTGGTAGAGCAGCACGAGGCTGTTCTCCAACACTGCTTCGCCGCGCTCAGAGTCGGTGACGAAGGAGGGCGAGAGGTAGCCCTTGTCGAACTGCATACCTTCGGTGATGTCCAGCTCGATTTCGGTGGAGGAGCCGTCTTCGATGGTGATGACGCCGTCCTGGCCGACCTTCTCGAAGGCGCGAGCCAGCAGCTCACCGATCTGCTCGGACTGCGCGGAGATAGCGGCAACGTGCGCCACCTCGGGGCCCTGCACGGGGCGTGCGTTCTCGAGCAGGCGTGCGGAGACAGCCTCCACAGCAGCCTCAATGCCGCGCTTGACGTCGGCGGGTGCCGCGCCGCTGGTGACATTGCGCAGGCCCTCGTTGACCAGTGCCTGTGCGAGCACAGTTGCGGTGGTGGTGCCGTCACCGGCTACGTCGTTGGTCTTGGTGGCGACTTCCTTCGCCAGCTGGGCGCCCAAGTTCTCGTACGGGTCGTCCAGTTCAATTTCGCGGGCAATGGACACGCCGTCATTGGTGATGACGGGTGCACCCCACTGCTTGTCGAGCACAACGTTGCGCCCGCGCGGGCCGAGGGTTACCTTGACCGCGTTTGCCAGCTTATCGACGCCAGCCTGCAGGGACTTGCGGGCGGCATCGTTGAATTCAAGCTGCTTAGCCATGTGTTCGCTACTCCTAGTGCGTCACAGAAAGGAAAATTTGAGGGGCAGATGATAGCTCATGCGCCGTACCGGATGAGCGGTACGGCGCATGAGCATCTGAAAGTATTAGTCGACGATTGCCAGAACGTCGCGTGCGGAGAGAATCAGGTACTCTTCGCCCTGGTACTTGACCTCGGTGCCACCGTAGCGGGAGAACACGACAACGTCGCCTTCCTTGATGTCTACGGGAATGCGGTTGCCCTTCTCATCCACGCGGCCCGGGCCAACGGCGACAACGCGTGCTTCCTGCGGCTTTTCCTTCGCAGTTTCGGGGATGACCAGACCGGATGCGGTGGTCTGCTCAGCCTGCTCAATCTTGATAACGACGCGGTCTTCCAGGGGCTTGATAGCCATAATCGGTTCCTCCGGGTTGTGGATTTACGTTTGATGCGAGACAGCGGCGCAGTGGCGCGCCCGATGACTGTCTCGAGTGCTACCTCAACTCTAGTTTCACCTGTGCTTTCGGTCAAGAAAAGCGCCCCTCTGCCGGGGTGTTTCACCGCAAGGCGAACGCTGAGCAAAAAGCTGGGCAAATCGGGCTCCTCACCTCTCAAAACCGGCACCCCGTAAAATGAGGAGCATGCCTATTCCCGCATCCCCTTTTACTCCCGCCGCCGAGCTTCCGTTCAGCCCCGAAGCGCTCGCGGCAGCCGACGAGCTCTACCCGCTGGGCTCGGATACGCTCAGCGCCGTCACTTCTTTGCGTTCGCGAGGTTTCAGCCCCGAGGAGTCTGCACAGATTATTTCGCTGGCGCAGGCTCGTACCCGTGCGCGCGCCAAATTCGGCGAACGCGCCCGCACGCTCATGCTGACTCAGGAGGCGGCGGAGCAGGCCACCCGCCCGGTGATTGCGCACTATCGTGCTCAGCGCCTGCGCCCGGTTGCCGGCACGGTGGCTGATTTGGGTTGCGGTATTGCCTCGGACTCTGCCGTATATGCGGCGGAGCGCGGTACCGTGGTTGCGGTGGAGCTGGACCCGTTGACGGCTTCTTTTGCGGCGAAGAACCTAGAGTTTTGCCCACAGGCGCGCGTGTATTCGGGGGATGTGACCGATTATGTGCACGGTGAACTTCTGGACGCTACCGGCGAGCCGGTGGGTATTGTTTGGATGGACCCGGCACGCCGCGAGTTGCGCGGCGCTAAGAAGGCTCAGACGGAGCGCCTTTTTGATCCGGAGGCGTTCTCTCCCCCGTTCTCGTTCGTGCTGAATCTGGCACGTACGGGCGTGCCTATGGGCGTGAAGTTGGGTCCCGGTTTTCCTCATGAGGGCATCCCCTCACCCGAAGATATTGCGTCGGAGGCAAACCCCAACCCGCGCATTGAGGCGGAGTGGATCCAGTCGGAGGGTTCGCTTGCCGAGTTGGTGCTCTGGTTTAACGCGCTGGCTCAGGAGGGGATGGCTCGCACGGCGACCTCGGTGCGTGAGCTACCTGCAGAAGAGGCTACCCCTAACGAAGGCACCGCCGAAACCAGCGCCCTGCTGCCGCCGTACGAGGCGGTGAGCTTCCGCAGCCCCCTGACGGCGGAAGAAGCGCAGCAAAGCGTTGACGTTCCGGTGTCCCTACCGCAGCCCGGTGATTACCTGTTGGAGCCTGCCCCGGCGATTGTGCGTTCGCATCTGGTCGCTGAGTTTGCGCAGAGTATTGGCGCGCATCTGCTGGATGAGCACCTGGCGTACCTGTGTTCTGCCGAGCCGGTGGAGCATCCGTTGGTTGCCTGCTACGAGGTGCTGGAGGAGATTCCCCTGCAGGAGAAGCAGCTGAAGCGTTGGGTGCGTGAGCAGGGCTTTACGGCACTGACGATTAAGAAGCGTGGCGTGGATATTGTTCCGGAGCAGTTGCGTGCGCGCCTGCTGGGTTCGGCGGGTTCTAAGCCTTCCAAGAAGAAAAAGAACGCTAATTCTTCTTCGGGCGCTCAGGAGTCCTCGTACCGTCCGGCAACGCTGGTCTTTACCCGCATCGGTTCGGGTAGGGATTCACGCCGCGTCGGCTGGCATGTGCGCCCGCTCTAACCTCACCAGCCCCGGCCACCCATCCCTGGCTACCCAGCACTGACGACCCAGACCCGACTGCCCAGACCCGAGGTCGGGTTACCGTTCGTGACGATTCATGACGTTTCCGTTCCGGATTCTGCACTCGACAGGGCACCGGGCACCGCAAGACCGTACACTAGATACGGTGCCCGATAAAGACGCTGTGCCGGATAAAGATACTATGCCTGATCAAAGATACGCGGCCTAGTAGAGGCACTCCCCCAAGGAGCCGGCTCTCACCGGCTAGCGCACAGCCGGGCAGAGCCCACCGATAATAACTTTCATAGTCGGCACCATGCACGACCCTATTTCCAGACGCAGGAAAGGCAATATGATCGACTTTGCTACCTCCCCGCAGTCCACTCTCGGCGTGGAATGGGAGATTGCGCTCATCGACCGTGAAAGCGGCGCACTGACCCAGCGCGCCAGCGAGGTGCTATCCATCCTGCGCGAGCGTCGCCCCGAATTGCTCGAACCCGCCTCCGACCGGGCGCACGTGACCGGCGAATTCCTGGAGAACACCGTCGAGGTGGTGACCGGCATCTGCCGCACCGTCGCTGAGGCGTGCCGTCAGCTGCAGGATTTGGCGGATACCCTGCGTGACATCACCGATGAGCTCGGCATTGAGTTCTACCCCGCCGGTACCCACCCCTTCTCCCACTGGGCTGACCAGCCGGTCGTGGCGAAGGAACGCTACCAGCGTGTGGTCGAGCGCGCCCAGTATTGGGGCCGCCACATGGTCATTTACGGTGTGCACGTGCACGTGGGCATTGGCTCCCGCGATAAGGTCCTGCCGCTCATTGACGCGCTGACCAACTACGGGCCGCACCTGCTGGCGCTTTCGTGCTCTTCCCCGTACTGGGATGGAGTCGACACCGGTTACGCTTCACACCGCACCCAGCTTTACCAGCAGCTGCCCACGAACGGTCTGCCCTTCCACTTTGATACCTGGGAGCAGTACAGCGACTACCTAGAGTCGCTCGTGGCAACCGACGTGATTAACGACCCGAGCGAGGACCGTTGGGATGTTCGCCCGGTTCCGCGTTACGGCACCATCGAGATGCGCTATTGCGATGGCCTCGCTTCCCTGCCGGATGTTGCGGCGCTCGTGGCGTTCACGCAGTGCCTGGTGGAGTACTTCTCCCGCCAGATTGAGGCGGGTGAAAGCGTTGAGGTGCTCGCCCCCTGGCACGCTCAGGAGAATAAGTGGCGCGTCGCCCGCTACGGCCTGGAAGCTAAGATCGTGGTCTCTAACGAGCCGGTACAGCGTACCCTACGTGAAGATTTTGAGCTGCTTTTGCCCAAGCTGGAGCCGGTGGCACGCGACCTTGACTGCGAGGTAGAGCTGGCGCAGGTACACCGCATCCTCACCGAGGGTACGGGTGCGGATCGTCAGCGTGCGGTCTTTGAGAAGACCGGTTCTCTGCGTGAGGTAGCGCTGGATGTTGCCGCGCAGTCTCGTGCGCGAGCGCTGCGTTAGAGCTGCTCCCCCGCCCCCGTAACTAAAGCTTGAATACAGAAAATGCCTCGGCGCAGTCCTTTGTGAGACTGCGCCGGGGCATTTCTATGAGTATTTTCGAGGCGAGCCGCATCAACGGGCTCGCGCTAATAATCCCTGCGGAAGTAACTATTTCAGAGGTAGCCTGTTTAGAAACAGACCGTGGTCACCGGCAGCGAGGAATCCGTCGTGAAGTCCACGCCCGAGGGCTCACGACCGGCAGCGACCAGGCGGGCGCCCAGCGCCGCAACCATCGCGCCGTTATCGGTGCACAGGGTGAACTTCGGGATAATCAGGCGCACACCCTCGGAGGCGCATCGGGCTGCAAGCAGCTCACGCAGACGCGAGTTAGCCGCCACGCCACCGCCGAGCAGCAGGGTCTTCATGCCCTGCTCGCGGCAGGCAAGCATCGCCTTCTTGGTGATGACGTCCACGACCGCCTCCTGGAAGGACGCGGCAATATCGGCAACCGGGACCTCTTCACCGGCTGCTTCAAAGCTTTCGATCACGCGCGCCACGGCGGTCTTCAGACCGGAGAAGGAGAAATCGTAGCGGTGCGCACCGGGCTCCTCGGCGGTGCCCATGAACTTGCGGTTCGACAGGCCGCGCGGGAACACGAAGGCGTTGCGGTTACCCTCGGCGGCGGCGCGGTCAATCGCGGGGCCGCCCGGGTAGTCCAGGCCGAGCAGTCGGGCGACCTTGTCGTAGGCCTCGCCGGCGGCGTCATCCAGGGTTGCGCCGAGCAGGCGCACATCGGAGGTAATGTCGCGCACCTGCAGGATTTCGGTATGACCGCCAGAGACCAGTAGCGCGCCCAGACCACCGGAACCGGCATTCGCCAGCAGGTCGGAGCCATCTTCGGTGCCGTTATCCTCCAGCAGGCCAACGCCAACGTGGGCGACCAGGTGGTTAATGCCGTAGAGGGGCTTGCCGGTGGCAATAGCGAGCGCCTTCGCCGCGGAGACACCGACCATGAGTGCGCCCGCCAGGCCGGGGCCGGCGGTGACGGCAATAGCATCCACCTGATCGAGGGTGATGTCCGCTTCGGCAAGTGCCGCCTTGAGGGCGGGGATCATGGCGTCCAGGTGAGCGCGGGAAGCGATTTCGGGGATCACGCCGCCGAAGCGCACGTGCTCTTCCATGGAGGAGGAGATGGTGTTGCTGAGCAGCTGTGCACCGCGCACAATGCCGATACCAGTCTCATCGCAGGAGGATTCGATGCCCAGAACGAGGGGTTCGCGAGTGCTCATAGTTCGTCTTTCTGTTGCGCTGTCTGCGCGTAGTGCTTCTAGTTGCAGTAATGGAAGGATGCTGTGGCGTAGGGATGCTGTGGCTTAGAGGGGCGGCGGCGTAGAGGGCAGCGGATACTCACCCCTATCGCATGGATTGCCGTTTAGCCCAACGGACTATTTAGAACGTGCATTCCATAATGATGGCATCGGTTCCATCATCGTAGTAGCCGCGGCGTACGTGAATCGCACGGTAGCCGTTACGTTCGTAGAGGCGCTGGGCGCGCGGGTTGTCGGCACGCACCTCCAGCAGGATGCGCTCGGCACCCTGCTCGCGGGCACGCTCGTGCATCTGCTCAAGCATGGCGCGACCGAAGCCGTGCCCCTCGTACTCGGGGATCACGCCGATGGTTTGAACGTCGGCAGTGTCGGCTACGACCATGGTTCCGCAGTAGCCGATAGCGCGCCAGCCGCTCTCATTATCTTCGGAGCCTTCTGCGGGCAATTCGAGCATGTAGTAGGTGCGGGTCGGGTGGGTCAGCTCTTCGAGGAACATGTCGATGTGCCAGGCGTCGGCGGGAAACAGGGCGGTTTCCATGCGGTGCATGGCCTGCACGTCGGCAAGTTCGGCAACGCGCAGGCGGGCGCCCAGTGCCAGGTTACTCAGTGCCAGGTTATTCAATGCCAGGTCGTCTCGCACGATATTGTCGGTAGCGCTCATTTATCTCTCCTTCTGCACGGCAGCCTGTGCAGCAGCCTGCGCGACCTGCTTCTGCTGGCGGGCGAGCATTGCGGCGGGGACCTTTGCGTCTGAGTCGCGCAGGTACTGGGCGGAGGTGTCCTCGCTCAGGTTCTCTACGCCCAGGCGTGCCGCGGCGGCAACCAGGTACTCGGCGTGGGGGTGAACCTGACGGGCAGAATCGACGATGGTCCAGCCGTGCTCTTCGAGAGTTTCGGAGTACAGGCCAGCACCGTAGCCGTAGGCGTAGGAGGGAGCCCCACCGGGCAGAATTTCGGAGGCGGGGCATACGTTCGGGCCGTCCACCAGGCTGTAGCCTTCGGCGTTCACGCGGTAGCGGGCGGAGTAGACTTCGCGGCGGCGCGCGTCGGAGAGTGCAAGCAGCTCAGCACCTTCTACAAGCTCAGCACCTTCAGCAGAGGCGAACGCTCGTTCTGCGCTCTCTTCCCCGGCGGCTGCGCCAGCTTCACCGGTAGCCGCGCCAGACACAGCACGCTCAGCCAGCGCGGTCAGGCTCATCATGCCGTACACCGGCACCGACCAGGCAAAACCCAGAGCGCGCGCAGTAACGATACCGGCACGCAGACCCGTAAAAGGTCCCGGGCCGGTACCGGTCAGAATCGCATCCAAATCTTCGCCGCGCACGCCAGCGTCCTGCAGGGCCGCCTGCGCGTAGGGGCCCATCACCTCGGCGTGGGAGCGGGTATCTTCACTCTCGTAGCGGGCGAGGATTTCGAAGGACGCACCGGCTTCGGAGCCGTGCACACGGGCGAGCGCCACAGATGCGGTGGCGGATGAATCAAGGGCAAGTACTAGCACCCTATCATTCTAACGCGCGGGCTCTAGGCGCTCTGCAGGGCCTCTTTCAGTGCGTCAAAAGCGTGCTCCCAGCGGGGGCCGAAGGCACGCACCCGCAGCAGGCGAGGTTCGGGGGTGTCCGCTTCCTCGTCGCTTTCGTCCTCGTCTTCGTCGTCCCAGCTGAACTCTTCGGCACCCGAGTAGGCGAAGCGCGCATCCGCGCCAGTCAGTCGGGTGAAGTCCAGCTCCAGGCGGGAATCGCTCAGGTGCTCAGCCTTATCGCGGCCCCACTCAATGACGGTCACAGAGCGCGGCAGAGAGAACTCCAGATCCAGGTCGTCGAGCTCTTCGGCGCTGGAGAGGCGGTAGGCGTCCACGTGCACCAGGTCGGGGCCGCCGGGGCGGGGGCCGTCCGGCAGGTTCGGGTGCACGCGCGAGAGCACGAAGGTCGGCGAGATAACGCCTTCGCGCACCCCCAGGCCTTCACCCAGGGAGCGGGTGAACGTGGTCTTGCCCGCGCCGAGCTCGCCCGAGAGCAACAGTACGTCCCCGGCGTTCAAGCGCTGCGCCAGGGTGAGCGCCAGGCGGCGGGTATGGTCGGGGCCGGTCACATCCAGGTCGAGGGCGGCAGAAATGTACTCGACGCTCATTAGCCCTCCTGCTCCTGCCCGGTGCCCCACAGCTCGTTCAGTTCAGCTTCAACCCAGGAGCCGCCAACGTAGAGGCGCTCCACGCGGGACGAAATGCGGGTCACGATTTCGTAGTTAATGGTCTGCGCGGCATCCGCCCACTCTTCCACGGGCGGGTTCTCACCGGCACCAAAAAGGATGGCGGGCGCCCCCAGGTAACCCAGGGCGGGGTTGCTCAGGCCGGGTTCACCCAGGTCAACGACCATCTGGTCCATGGCAACGCGACCGACCACGCGGTAGGTCTTACCCTCCGCACTATTAGGCACGAAGCCGTTCTCCACGTTCTGCTCGCCCGGGTAGATGCGTACCGGCGCATTCTCCGCAATGCGCGGCACGCCGTCAGCGTAGCCGAGCGGTACCAGCGCCAGGGTGGTCGGTTTTTTGGTGTGGTAGCGCAAACCGTAGGAAACACCCTGACCTGCAGGAACTTCCTTCACGGCGGCAATGTAGCTACCCACCGTCATGACGGGCTTCAGGCCCAGGTCCTCAGCGGTGACCTCCGGCAACGGGGAAAGACCGTACAGCGCAAGGCCGCAACGCACGCCGTCACCGAGCAGACGCGCCTCCGTATCCCAGCCCTCCAGCGAGGCGGTCAGGGTCGCCGGAGAGTTCGCCAGATGCACCATCTTCGGATCCAGGCCGGCCTCACGAGCCTGAGCCACAAAAGTATCCAGGGTGTCGAGCTGCTGTGCAGTCTCGGCGCGGGTCGGCTCATCCGCAACCGCCAGGTGGCTAAAAATACCCTCAACCGTAATCAGTCCAGACTCCTCCAGGGAGGCAGCGCGAGCCACCAGCGCAGGCCAATCCGCAGCGGTGGCACCGTTACGGCCCAGACCGGTATCAGCCTTCAGATGCACGATAGCGCGCTCACCGGTGCGTTCAGCGGCGGCGGCTACCGCCTCCAGGTCCCAACCGGAAACACCCAGACGGATCTTCTCCTGCAGCGCCGCCTCAAAATCGGTGGAGGGAGTGTGCAGCCACGCCATGAGCGGCGCCTCAATACCGTCAGCACGCAGTTCCAGCGCCTCGTTCACGTGCACCACACCCAGCAGGTCAGCACCGGCGGCAATAGCCGAACGTGCCACCGGGTACGCGCCGTGACCGTACGCGTCCGCCTTAATCACTGCAATGAGCGCACGGTCGCCAATAAGTTCCTTGAGGCGGCGCACATTATGTTCTAGCGCATCAAGGTCAATGGTGGCGCTTCGCTCTGCCTCTGCTGGGGTGCAGGGCGGGCAGTAGAGCGGTTCGGCAGGCTGCTGAGGGTGAGTCATGGTCCTTCACGGTCCTTCTGACGGGCGGGTACTACAGGCTGTGCTTGGGCAGCCTCTCTTCTACTAAATTCTAGACCTCCCGGTGTGCGAAAGTCCTGTCGCGCTACACTAGGTCAGGTACACCTTCGAGAGAGGAAAGCATCGATGAGCACTCTGCCGCCGGTTCGGACGGTTCACGTGTATTCCATGCACACCGACCCTTTTGCGCAGCCCGGTAGCGGAGATGCAGGCGGCATGAACGTCTATATTGCCCGGTCGGTGCACGCCATGCTGGAGCTCGATCCCGAGCTGCGGGTTGAGGTTTTCACGCTGGACCGCGGTGAAGCACTTCCGGCTGATTCGCCGTTCCGTCAGCTTCCTCAGTCCGGCGAGCGCATTGTGCGCCACAGCCTTGATCTTCCGTCTGCTCGTGGTCTTTCGAAGAATGAGTTGGCTACGGTCACCGATGATTTTGCGCGGGCGTGCGTAGAGCAGGCACTGTACACCCCGGATATTATTCACGCCCACTATTGGCTGTCTGGTCAGGCTGCGGCTCGCGCATCCCAACTGTGGTCGACTCAGGGCGCTGTCTTCCCGGTTCCCGTTCTTTTCACTCCGCATACGACGGCTGCCGCCAAGGATGCGCGCCGCGGCGAAGGTGAAGCACCCGAGCCTGAGGAACGCTACCGCGCCGAGCGTCTGATGAGTAGCTCCGCGAGCCGGGTGATTGTGAATACTCCCCTGGAGGCGCAGCAGATGGGCGAGTACTACGGTACGGACGCGCAGAAGCTTGCCATTATCCCGCCGGGTGTTGACACCTCGATTTTCCATACGATTCCTGGCGTGCATCCGCTCAATGACACCTCGGAGACTCGTTGCCGCATTGTGTTTGCCGGTAGGCCTCAGCCTTTGAAGGGCCCGCATCTGCTGGTGGAGGCGCTCGCGCTGCTCCCCGATGATTTGCAGGTGGATGTGGACATTATTGGTCGTTCCGATTCGGATTATGAGCGCCGCCTGTTGCAGCGTGCAGCTGAGCTGGGCGTGGCAGATCGAGTCCATTTGAAGGACCCGGTTCCCGCCTCTGAGTTGGCGAATATTTTCCGTGCCGCCGATATTGTGGCGTCCCCATCGTCGTCTGAGACCTTCGGGTTGGTGGCTCTGGAGGCGCAGGCGTGCGGCGCGGCGGTGCTCGCTACGGATGCTGACGGTCTGCGCTTTGCGGTGGAGAACCACCGTACGGGCCTGCTGGTGGCGCCGCGCACCCCAGAACGTTGGGCTGCGGCTATTGAGCGTCTGGTGCGTGCCCCGTATCTGCGTCATTCGTTGGGTTCGAACGCCGCGGCGCGTGCCCGCACGATGGGTTGGGATCAGACAGCGCGCCGAACCCTTGAAGCTTATGCCGAGGTACGTGAGGGTATCTCGCAGTAATGTATTTTTCACGTTGTGAGGAGTTTTAATGTCTTTCTCGATGAGCCGCGATGAGTTCGCCGCGTACCTGGATTCTGTGCGTATTACCGGCGAGGTGGCAACCGCCCGAGAGAATAACCTGGACCATATTCAGGGTTTCCTGGATGGTAATGAGCACCTTGAGTTTGGCGTGCAGTGGACCCGCGAGTGGGATTACGATTCGGTGTTTGAGGTGATGGTCCGCCGCGCGGGTCTGAACCCGGACCGTTCGCATACTCACGGTCAGGACACCATTGGTGCCGAGCAGTGCATCAGCGCACTGGAGGAGTACGCCCGCATCTTTGGCGAAGCGGTGCGTGCGGGTTCTCGTATTCTGTTTGCGACCGGTCACCCGGCGGGTCTGTTCCCCATGTATGCGGTAATGGCTGCGGCGGCGAAGGCTGCCGGTGCTGAGGTTCTTCAGATTGAGGAGGGCGAGCGCTTCCTGGACGGCGATGTCCGCCAGATTATGGATGTCGTGATGTTTGAGCAGTATGGTAATCTGCAACATACGCATTTCCCTGGCCCGATGCGCATCGCGCTGGATCAGTTGAAGGCGCGCGGTGTGACTCCGGATCTGGTGGTTTCGGATCACGGTATGGCTGGTTATGCTTCTTCGACCTGTAAGTTGCTGACAATTGGTATTGCGGATTGTAATGATCCGGGTCTGTTTGTGGCGGCTGAGCAGGGAGACCTGCCGGTGTGCGTGCCGATGGACGATAACGTTCCGCCGCGTCGTTATGAGCCGATGATTGATTTCATTTTGGATCGTGCGGGGCTTGAGCGTCCTTAACGTCTCTTGTGCACCCTGCGTTTAGGGTGTGGGGTCTTTGGGGTTTGTCTTTTATCTGTCGGTTATTGTTTTCCTGCAAGTGCGTGAAACATACTGCTGGTTTTGGGGTTTCTTAGCTCCACTAGGTATTCTTCCCGAAGGCCCTTTTTTCCTTCTTTGTCTGTGATTGATTTCATCACACCCAAGAGGCTTTGTGCCTTCATTCTTCGCGCCACAAGACCCCCGACCCCGTAGAATAGTTTACGGAACACGTTTATGCGCTCTTTAGCTTCATATAGCGTTCCATTAGGCGCCTTACCAGCGCCTTTACCGTAGTTTCTGCCACTATTCACTCAGCAAGATTACTGGTTCACTCATTCATTCAGAACACTGACTAGGATACGATTCCCTATTCACCGATAATTAGGGGTAAATGTGCCTATTCGCCGCTCTCAGTCCACGACACAGGACAAATTTCCGGGGAAGATTACACCGTTGAAAGTACAAGATCGTCTTAAAAAAATGTGGGGTTCAGACTTCGTCGTCAGGCGAAGCTGGCATCCCAAGGTTCAGCGAGCCCTTTACTTTGGCGATTTTCTCGCCATTGCTATTGCGGTTATCGCTGCGCATCTAATTCGTTTCGGGTGGGAGAATGCTGGCCTGCCCTATGTGAACGTTTGGCCTATTAACGCCCTGGATGGCCGTATTCCCGCTATTGATTACATCTTCCTGGGCGTTGGTATGGTCGTCGGCTGGTGGTTTATCCTCCAGGTGAACGGCTCCCGCAGCCTGCGCATCATGGGGTTCGGCAACGAGGAGTACCGTCTCATTACTCGCGGCACTACTTACTTTTTCTGTCTGCTGATTATTGTGGCGTTCTTCCTCAAGATTGACGTCACCCGCATGTACCTGCTGATTGCATACCCGCTGGGTCTGTTCCTTCTGCTCGTTGAGCGTTGGCTGATTCGTCAGGGTCTGGTGCGTTCGCGTTCTCGCGGTCGTGCGTTGACTCGCGTCATGATTATTTCTGATGTGACGACCGGTCAGCACCTGTACAAGAACCTGGAGGGTGTGGTTGCTTCCGGACTGTCCCCCGCTGCGTTCTATCTGCCCGGTTTCACCCCGGGTACCACTGTTGCTGGCGCACCGATTCCGGTGCTTGGTTACAGCACTTCTCCGGCTGACATTATGGAAGCTATCCGCGAGAACGACATCCATATGGTCGCTGTTACGGATGGTCACCACTTGAGCCCGGATCAGGTTCGCCTGCTGGGTTGGAAGCTTGCTGACGCGCATATTTCGCTGATTATGGCTCCTGCGACAACCGATATTGCTGGTCCGCGTATGCACATGCAGCCGCTGAATGGTCTGCCGCTGGTGCACGTGTCCACGCCGCGTATTACCGGTCTGTCTGCGTTCTTCAAGCGCACTGTGGATGTTGTGTCTTCGGGTCTGGGTTTGATTCTGCTGTCTCCGCTGTTCCTGGTGGTGGCGCTGCTGGTCAAGCGTGATGGCGGTCCGGTCTTCTTCCTGCAGAACCGCGTGGGTCTGAACGGTGAAATGTTCAAGATGGTGAAGTTCCGTTCGATGCGTACTGATGCCGAAGAGGTTAAGAAGCGCCTCATGGAGCAGAACGAGGGTAATGGCGTGCTCTTCAAGATGAAGGACGACCCGCGTATTACCCCCATTGGCAAGTTCATCCGTAAGTACTCGATTGATGAGTTGCCTCAGCTGTGGAACGTGTTCATTGGCGATATGTCGCTGGTGGGTCCGCGTCCTCCGCTGGTTGAGGAAGTTGAGCAGTACGAGGATATTGCGTACCGCCGCTTGCTGGTGAAGCCCGGTATTACCGGTCTGTGGCAGGTTTCGGGCCGTAGTGACCTTTCTTGGGAAGAATCGGTTCGTCTGGATCTTTACTATGTTGAGAACTGGTCGCTTACCGGTGACCTCATTATTCTTCTGCGTACTGTCCGTGCGGTTTTCGCTAAGGAAGGCGCGTACTAAGAAGAGTCGGGGGTCTCCCGCTGGTATGTATGCCGTTTTTGAAGACGCTGTTCCGGCACAGGCAGCTTGGCATCATCCATTGATATAAAACGCACAGAAGGGGTGTGAATCCATTTCCGGTGGATTCACGCCCCTTCTGTGTGCCTTCTGCCTAGTTCTTTGAGAGACGCTCAGGGGTCTCCTGAGAGCGTTAGATTGGAGGCGGCGTACTGGGCGCCTCTGCCCTATTCGGCGATGAGTCGCGCAATGACTTCGGGGAGCATCTCCGCGACGCGGGTTGTCGGGGCGGGTCCCAGCAGCGCGTCCTTGACGCTTCCGGTGGCACTGGCACGTGCGGCTTCACCGTGCAGGTAGACTGCGAGCGCACCGATAGAGGCGTAGGTGCAGTCTTCCAGCGTTTCTCTGCGGGCTTCGAAGGCGGCTACGGTCTGGGCGAGCAGGGCGCCGTAGATGCCGGTGAGGGTGTCTCCGCTGCCTGCGGTGGCGAGCCAGGGGCTTCCTCCGGCAACGCTGTAGGTGGCGCCGTTGGGTGCCGCAATGAGCGTGTAACCGCCCTTGAGCATGACAGTGGCGCCAGAGAGTTCGGAGGCGGCACGCACCCAGCGGAAGGGCTCTGCGTCAATGTCCTTGCGGCTGGGTACGATGGCTTCGCCCAGGTGCTTCTTCCAGGTTTCGGGGGCGAGCTCGTGTACGACGCGCAAGAATCGTTCGAGTTCTGCCGCGTGCGGGGTGAGGATTTTGTGTGATCCGAGGTGCTTACCGGTTGCCATATATTCTGCCGCCAGGTCGCAGGCACCGGCGTCGAGGATTGCGGGCTCGGGCGAGTGGAGCAGGTAGCGGTTCTTGTCCAGCGAGTCGTAGCTGGATCCGGAGCCGCCGGCCCACACGGTGACCCTCTGCAGAGCGGGTGCGCCGCTGAAGTAGACGGTTTCGGGGTTGTGGGCAATCATGAGCTGGCGGAGCTCATGGGAGTTAGCGCCGAAGCGAACCATGCCAACGCCGGTGTTGAGGGCTGCGCGCACACTCATGAGGGCTGCGCCGGGGTATTCGAGGCTTCCGGTGAGCATGCCCAGTACGCCGCGGGTGTACTTGTGGGAGTGCTCGTCGGGTACCTCGATGAGTTCGCGGTAGTCTTCGCGGTCGAGGACGCGCAGGGCGGGCTTGTGGGAGTTGAGGGCTTCGGGAACGCCCAGGTCGTAGAGTTTGATGTCTCCGGAGTGGACGCTGTGGCAGGTGCCTGCTGGTAGCTTGTGGCCGATGAAGGTGACGGTGCGGTCGGCGCGCAGGGAGGGTTCGTGCACGGTTCCGCGGTTGTTGTCGACTCCGGAGGGGGTGTCCACTGCGAGGACTGCGCCGAGCTTACCGTCGAGCTGCACTGCACGGAGTACGCCCAGGTATTCGCCGGCGCCACCGCGTACGGCGCCGCTGGAGCCGGTACCGAGGATGCCGTCAATGGTCAGGTCGTAGCCGGTAAGGTGTTCGAGGGTGTGTTCGGGGTCGAGTACGCGGGTGCCTTCGCCGCCTTCGCGGGCAATGAGTTCGAGGTTCTTTTCGCTGGGGTCGAAGATGACTGCGTCAACGCGGTGGCCCTTGGCGCTGAGGCGGGCGCCGGCGTAGATGGTGTCTGCGCCGTTGTTGCCCGGGCCGATGAGGAGCAGGATTTTGGCGTTTTCTGTGCCGTGGAGCAAATCCTGCGCTTCGGCTGCGACGGCATCTGCGGCGCGTTGCATGAGGTATCCGTCGTAGTCGGCGGCTTCGATGTAGGGCTTTTCTGCTTCGCGTACCTGGGAAGCAGTGTAGATGAGCTTCATTGCTGTCTCCTTGGGTGGCACCGTGCGGGCCTTAGGGGTCGCCTGATTGTGGTGTTGGTGTGACTCTGCGTTAGTCGTCGGTGTCATCACCGGCGATGACGCTGAGCCGGTAGCTTTCGGGGTTGAACTTTTGCAGGTGCGCCAGTTCTGCGTCGCTGAGGTATTCGGCGGTTGCGATGGCGATAGCTATGGGTTCGTCGTGGGTCAGCGAGAGGTGGATGCGGTTGATGCCGAGTTCTTTGGCTCGGCGGGCGATGGTGCCCTGAATGATGAGGTAGGGCTGGCCGCTTTCGGCGGTGGCGACTTCGCAGTCTTGCCAGTTGAGTCCGGCGGGTGCTCCGAGTACTTTTGCGACGGCTTCTTTGGCGGCAAATCGTACGGCTTGGGAGCGTACGTTCCGGGTGCGTTCGTTGGGGGTGAAGACGCGGCGGACGAAGGCGGGTGTTTCGGTGACGATTCGTTCGAATCGTTCAATGTTGACGGTATCTACGCCGATTCCCATGATCATGAGCTTCACCTTTTACGGTATGGGTGGTGACCGCGTCCTGTTTGCGGTTTCTCTTGTTTTAAGTCTAGCGAGATTCGTTTCTTTTAGGTAGGATAGCGTCAAATATGACGCATGGTTGATGTCTGTTTCACAGCGTCTGTTTTTGTTGGTTCATCCATGAATAACCGCCCGATTAAACGACAAGGGCGGTGGTTGAGTTCTCTAAGAACTCAACCACCGCCCTTTCGTTATCGCTGAGGCGATTTCCGAGGATTACGCCAGAGGATTACCCTAGAGAATTACTCCACGGTCACGGACTTTGCGAGGTTACGCGGCTGGTCAACGTCCAGGCCCTTAGCTTCTGCCAGTGCGCATGCGAAAATCTGCAGGGGCACGGTTGCCAGCAGGGGCTGCAGCAGCGAGGGGCATGCCGGGACGGTGATGAGGCGGTCTGCGTAGGGCTTGACGGCCTCGTCGCCTTCCTCGGCGATGACGATGGTGAAGGCACCGCGAGCGCGCACTTCCTGGATGTTGGAGACGACCTTGCCGTGCAGGGAGTCGCGACCGTTTGCGGAGGGAACCACTACGATGACCGGCTGGCCTTCATCGATCAGTGCGATGGGGCCGTGCTTGAGCTCGCCTGCTGCGAAGCCTTCAGCGTGGATGTAGGTGATTTCCTTGAGCTTGAGTGCGCCTTCCATTGCGACGGGGAAGCCCACGTGGCGGCCGAGGAAGATCACGGAGGAGGCATCCTTCATTTCGACGCCCAGTTCCTTGACCTGGGTGTCGTTGTCGATGACCTTCTGGATCTTTGCGGGCATGTTCTGCAGCTCGGCGAGGATCGAAGCAATTTCGTCCTTGTACTTGTTGCCGCGCAGCTGTGCCAGGTACAGGCCGAGCAGGTATGCTGCGGTGATCTGTGCCAGGAATGCCTTGGTGGATGCCACTGCGATTTCGGGGCCTGCGTGAGTGTACAGGGCAGCGTCGGATTCGCGGGGCAGGGTCGAGCCGTGGGTGTTGCAGATGGAGATAACCTTTGCGCCCTGTTCGCGTGCGTGGCGCACTGCCATCAGGGTGTCCATGGTTTCGCCGGACTGCGAGAGTGCCACGATGAGGGTCTTCTCGTTCACGATGGGGTCGCGGTAGCGGAACTCGTGTGCGAGCTCAACCTCGGTGGGGATGCGGCACCAGTGCTCGATGGCGTAGCGTGCCACCTGGCCTGCGTATGCTGCGGTACCACATGCGACGACGATGATCTTGTCGATGCTGCGCAGCACCGAGTCGTCAATGTTCAGTTCGTCGAGGGTGAGGTTGCCGTTTTCGTCGAGGCGGCCCATGAGGGTCTGCTCGACGGCTGCGGGCTGCTCGTGGATTTCCTTCTCCATGAAGGAGTTGAAGCCGCCCTTTTCAGCTGCTGCTGCGTCCCATTCGATGTGGAAGGGCTTGCCCTCTGCGGGGTTACCTTCGAAGTCAATGATGGAGTAGTCGGTGCCGGTGATGGTCACGATCTGGTCCTGACCCATTTCGACGGCTTCCTTGGTGTAGTCAATGAACGCGGAGACGTCAGAGCCGAGGAAGTTCTCGTTCTCGCCCAGGCCGATGACCAGCGGGGAGTTGCGGCGGGTTGCCACGACGCGGTCCGGGTGGTCGGCGTGGATAGCCAGGATGGTGAATGCACCTTCGAGGCGGTTGGATGCGACGCGTACTGCCTCGGTGAGGTCACCGGTACCGAGCTTGTTGTAGATGCTTGCGATGGTTGCTGCAGCTACCTCGGTGTCGGTCTGAGATGCGAACTCTACGCCTTCGGCGAGCAGTTCGGCACGCAGTTCTGCGAAGTTTTCGATAATACCGTTGTGTACGACGGCGAGGCGGCCGTTGTCGACAACGTGGGGGTGAGCGTTGTTGTCGGTGGGTCCACCGTGGGTTGCCCAACGGGTGTGACCGATACCAATCTGGGAGTCCGGCAGGGGGTGTTCCTTGACCTCGTTTTCAAGGTTCAGGAGCTTACCTGCCTTCTTACGGAATACGATACCGTCGGGGCACACGAGTGCCACGCCAGCAGAGTCATAGCCGCGGTATTCCTGGCGGCGCAGACCTTCGAGGACCACATCGTATGCGTTGTGGTCAAACTTGTTACCGTCCGGAGCAGTGTCCAGACCTACATATCCTACGATTCCACACATGCTATAAGTTTATCCCACAAGTATCCGAATATGCGCACGGTGAAATACCGTTATACGTCACGTATATCGTGGCTTTCCTAGCTTTATTGGTTGTTGTCCTTTTCTTCTCATACATTTCTTTTCTTCAAACAAACCGTGAGGGTGGGTATTTTCCCCGCGGGCTGAAAGTTCGTACACTTAGATAAATGAGCACCGCACCGTATTTTTCTGGCGATGACCGCTTCATGCATCTTGACCGTTCCCGTTGGTCGCACCTAGCCGATGAGATTTCTGTTCCCCTCAGTGCTGAGGAAATTGAGTCTCTTCGTGGTCTGGGTGAAACTGTCGACCTTGAAGAGGTGCAGCGTATTTATCTACCGGTTTCTCGTCTCCTGAATCTGTATGTGACTGCTGCTTCTTCGTTGAACCATATGACGAATGATTTTCTGCATGTGTCTCAGCGCCGCGTCCCGTTCATTATTGGTGTGGCAGGTTCTGTTGCTGTGGGTAAGTCGACGACGGCACGTATTTTGCAGGCTCTTTTGAGTCGCTGGCCTTCGACTCCGAAGGTTCAGTTGGTGACTACGGATGGTTTCTTGTACCCGAATGCTGAGCTTCAGCGTCGCGGCATTATGCACCGTAAGGGTTTCCCGGAGTCTTATGATCGCCGTGCCCTGTTGAATTTTGTGTCGCAGGTGAAGTCTGGCGCTGAGCGTGTGGTGGCGCCGAAGTATTCACATCTGTATTACGACATCATGCCGGATGAGCATATTGAGGTCACCGCACCGGATGTTCTGATTCTTGAGGGGTTGAATGTTTTGGCACCTTCTCAGGCTGAGGGCCCGGAGACTTCTGATCTGACGCTGAGCGATTTCTTTGATTTCTCTATTTATGTGGATGCCCGCACTGAGGATATTGAGCGCTGGTATGTGAATCGTTTCTTGACTCTGCGTTCTTCGGCTTTTGCGAACCCGGAGTCGTATTTCAAGCGTTATGCGGAGCTAAGCGATGAGCAGGCGGTTGAGGTGGCGACCGGCATTTGGAAGAGCGTGAATGAGCCGAATCTATTGCAGAATATTTTGCCGACTCGTGCTCGTGCGCATTTGATTCTTCAGAAGGGCGCCGAGCATACCGTGGAGCAGGTTCTTCTGCGTAAGAACTAGATGTTCTTTAGGTTTTTATTGTTTGTGTGCGGCTTTTAGTTGCCCGGGTAGCGCGTTTGTGGTGCATTCTAGTAGAGGGCGCCGGAGGCTCCACTCCCTCGCGGGGTAGGTTTAGGCTTCCGGCGCTTTTTGTTTGCATCTACGCCATGATGAGGAGTTATTGTGAAGTCCCTGCACCGTACGTCTACCGCTCAGGAGTCTCTTAATAGTTCTGCGGTGAACCGACGCACTCTCTTAGGTGCCGCTTTGGGGGTTGGCAGTACCGCGTTGTTGGCGGCTTGTGGTTCGCAGGGTGGTTCACAGGGTCAGGGTGCCTCCTCTTCATCTTCAGCAGCGAGCGCTTCTGCTTCTGAGTCTGCGACGGCTTCAGCGGCTTCTTCTAGTGTCTCTTCCACTGCGGCAGCCTCTTCTGCCACGCCCTCCCCTGATGCTTCTGCGACCGGTGCTTCTGCCAGCACTTCGGCTTCTGCGAGCGCGTCTTCTTCCCCGTTGGCTCTTGCTCAGCCGAGTGTTGAGTCTCAGCCGGACTCGTTGCGTTGCCTCGTGAATAAGATGCGCCCTTTTGCTCAGCAGGATTGGGAGCCGAGCGACCTGGTGGAGTTCTACGGTCATCAATTGCGCGCGGAGGCGGCTAAGGCGGCGGATACGATGATTGATGCGGCGGCAACCGACGGCGTGACTCTGCTTGTTTCTAGCGCGTATCGTTCGTATGCGGTGCAGCAGCAGACCTATCAGTATTGGGTTTCGGTGAACGGTCAGCAGGTGGCGGATCAGTTGTCGGCTCGTCCCGGCTATTCGGAGCATCAGACTGGTTTGGCGATTGATTTTGCTTCTCCTGAGGGTTGCCGATTGGAGGAGTGTTACCGCGATACGCTGGCTGGTCAGTGGCTGGCGAAGAATGCTCCGCGTTACGGATATATTTTGCGCTTCCCTGACGGTCGTCAGTCGGTGACCGGTTATCGTTTTGAGCCGTGGCATTACCGTTATGTGGGTGTGCAGATTGCTCAGGAGTATGTGTCTTCGGGTGCGAAGACTTTTGAGGAGTTTATCGGTACGGGGGCGGCACCCGATTATGCAAGTGCGAACTAGGCTCTGGGCTAAGCTTTCAGCTTTGGCCGGTGCGCCAAGTGGTGATGTGCATCGTATTTCTGGCTTCCGTGTCAGAAATAAATAGGCACAGTAGATGCATATTTTTTCGCGTACACGCCGCGTAAATCCGCGATTTTTCGCAGGTTTCAGAGATTTTTACTCACCTTTATGTGACCTAGACCTTAAGTATTGGGTACCGCAGAACCACTGTGAAGAAAAACATATGCTTTACAACGAAAATTTTCTCAGAATATGGCATTTTCTGAGGCGAAAAGGCGCTATTCTATATCTCATGCTTAAGGGTTTTAAAGATTTTGTAATCCGCGGTAACGTCATCGACCTCGCAGTTGGTCTGATTATGGGTACCGCCTTCACCGCTGTGGTGACCTCGCTTGTCCAGGCCGTCCTGATGCCGGCTATCTCCATGCTGGTTGGCTCCCCCAACTTCGACAACTTCCTGGTCTTCGGCCAGATCAAGGTTGGCGTGTTCCTGACCGCTATTGTCAACTTCATCCTGATTGCAGTTGCTGTGTACTTCGCAGTTGTTGTGCCCACTCAGAAGCTGACTGAACTCGCGCTGGCTAAGAAGAAGGCTGAAGACGAGGCTATTGAAAAGGAAGAGACCGAGCTTGACCTCCTGAAGGAGATCCGCGACGCTCTGGCAAAGAAGTAATTTCTCTGCTCTCTAACACTAACTTTCGAACCCCCGTATCCCTGTGGATACGGGGGTTTTCCGTATCCACATCCCCTACGACCACCCAAGATAACGAAGAAGGGCGGGGAAGGTAACCCCTCCCCAGCCCTTCTCTATCCTCCACTGCGGTCTTCACACCGGAAGAATACGTTTAGAGTGCCAATTCCTTAGCCACAACGTCAGCCAGCTGCTGAGCAACCTCATCAGCCTGCTCCTGGGTTGCAGCCTCAACCATCACGCGGACCAGAGGCTCAGTGCCGGATGCACGCAGCAGCACGCGGCCGCTCTCACCCAGTACGCTTTCAGCCTCGCTCACGGCGGTGGCGAGCGCCTCGTTAGTCTTGACCGCCGCACGGTCAACGCCCTTGACATTGATCAGGCGCTGCGGGGTGGGCTGCATGCGGGATGCCAGCTCCGAGAGAGTCTGACCGCTACGAGCCACCTCTGCAGCCAGCTGGATGCCGGTCAGAACGCCGTCACCGGTGGTTGCGTAATCGCTCATGATAACGTGGCCGGACTGCTCGCCACCGAGGTTGTAGCCGTGCTCGCGCATAGACTCGAGGACGTAGCGGTCGCCCACAGCGGTGCGGCCGAGGGTAATGCCGTGCTCGCGCAAGTACAGCTCCAGGCCCAGGCTGCTCATCACGGTTGCGACGAGGGTGTCCTTTGCGAGCTTGCCTTCGCGCTTAGCAGCAACAGCAAGGATAGCCATGATCTGGTCGCCGTCTACCAGCTTGCCCTTTTCGTCAACTGCCTGGCAACGGTCCGAGTCGCCGTCGTGGGCGATGCCGAGGTCCGCGCCGTGCTCAACGACTGCTGCCTGCAGCTTCTCGGGGTGGGTGGAGCCCACGCCGTCGTTGATGTTGGTGCCGTTGGGCTCTACAGCCAATGCGATGACCTCTGCACCCAGTGCCTCGAAGGTTGCCGGGGATGCCGCGTAGGCCGCACCATTTGCGCAGTCCAGAACAATCTTCAGGCCAGCAAGCGGCTTGCCTTCAGGCAGGGTGGAGACCAGGTGCTTCACGTAAGCCTCGGTACCGTTCTCCAGGGGCTTGACGGTACCCACAGCGCCACCGGTCGGGTAGCGGAAGGACTTCTCGCGGTAAACGCGCTCAATAGCATCCTCAACGGAGTCTTCCAGCTTCTGGCCACCACGAGCCAGGAACTTAATGCCGTTGTCCGCTGCGGGGTTGTGCGACGCAGAAATCATCACACCGAAGTCAGCACCGGTGTGTGCCACCAGGTAAGCTGCTGCGGGGGTGGGGACAATGCCGGCGTCCAGTACGTCAACACCTGCGCTAGCGAAGCCAGCCTTCATCGCAGAGACAATAAAGTCTGCAGAGGATCGGGAGTCATTTGCGATCACAGCACGGGGGCGTACGCCCTCTTCTACCGTGTCAAAGCCCAGCACAATAGAGGCCGCCTGCGCGAGCTCCATAGCCAGGGCGGGAGTAATTACATCGTTTGCCAGACCGCGTACGCCGTCGGTTCCAAAAAGTCGTTCAGTCACCCTTTTATTTTACGATGCGCATAACTCTCCTCAGGCGTATACACCGCATTTTCTTCAGAATCAGAAAGTGATTTTCAGCGGCTACATATCTGCTCCATAGCTAATGTTTCTATAGACACGCAAAGGTGCCTGCTCTCAGTTCCCAGAGAGGGGAAAGAGAGGCAGGCACCTTCACAGTGCAAGCTGTTTGTCGGTTATATCGCCGCAGGGTCGAGTTGTTGCTCTCCCCTATCTATCAACGCTTACTTGACGACCGGGAAGCCATCGGGAGAGTCACCGGACTCATCCTCGAAAACGTCCGATGCAGAGCGGACGATCAGCGAGTCGAGCTCGCCCACGACTGCCTCATCCTTGGAGGGGTAGTCGAACTGGGAGAGCACGTAACGCATTGCTTCCAGACGTGCGCGCTTCTTGTCGTTGGACTTGATAACGGTCCAGGGGGCGTCACCGGTGTGGGTGTAGAAGAACATTGCTTCCTTCGCCGCGGTGTAGTCGTCCCACTTGTCCAGGGATGCCAGGTCGGTGGGGGAAAGCTTCCACTGACGAACCGGGTCGGTACGGCGGGAGGTGAAGCGTGCAAGTTGCTCTTCGCGGGTGACGGAGAACCAGAACTTGATGATGTGGATACCGGAGTTCACCAGCATGCGCTCCAGGTCCGGAACTTCGCGCATGAACTCGAAGTACTGTGCCTGGGTGCAGTAGCCCATAACGCGCTCAACACCGGCACGGTTGTACCAGGAGCGGTCCATCAGGACGATTTCGCCGCCGGAGGGCAGGTGCTTGATGTAGCGCTGGAAGTACCACTGGGTCTGCTCGATGTCAGTCGGCTTCTCCAGCGCCACAACACGAGCGCCACGGGGGTTCAGGTGCTCGGTGAAACGCTTGATGGAGCCGCCCTTACCTGCTGCGTCGCGGCCTTCGAAGATAATCAGAATCTTCTGACCGGTGGACTTCGCCCAGAGCTGCAGCTTCAGTAGCTCAATCTGCAGGGCGCGCTTTTCCTTCTCGTATGCCTTACGGCTGAGCTTGGTGTCGTAGGGGTAGCCCTTCTTCCATGCCTGCGAGGTTTCGTCGTCCTTCTTACCACCGAGGGCACGGGTGAGGGAAGCCATTTCGTCCAGCTCTGCCGAGTAGTCTTCAACGACGGAGGTACGGCGTGCCTGGGGCTTCAGGGCTTCCTTGATGGCTTGTTTCTTCTCAGAACCGGTGTGTGCGTGTGCGCCTTCAGCGGCGTGGTGGTGGGATTCAGTCTGAGGAGCCTCCACTGCCTTCTCTTCGGGCTGGGTGGAGGGATTCTGCTCTGCCATGAGTACTCTTTTCTTCCTGTCTGCTTTGACTCTTTAACTCTACCGGTGTGCTCTTCGATGAACAAACGTAACAGTTATATGCACCCTATAACCTTGTAACGCTCACGGTAAGTAGATACGCAAAACGCCCCGAATCTCCCGAAGGAGAAGCGGGGCGTAACGCTTCGTAAAAACCAGCGATTAACGCTTGGAGAACTGCGAAGCCTTGCGTGCCTTCTTAAGACCAGCCTTCTTACGCTCGATGACGCGTGCGTCACGGGTCAGGTAGCCAGCCTTCTTCAGTGCGGGGCGGTTGTTCTCGCGGTCGATCTCGTTCAGTGCACGAGCGATACCCAGGCGCAGAGCACCTGCCTGACCGGAGGGACCACCACCGTTGATGCGTGCGATGACGTCGTATGCACCCTCGAGCTCCAGGAGCTTGAAGGGCTGGTTGACGTCCTGCTGGTGCAGCTTGTTGGGGAAGTAGTCTTCCAGGCTACGACCGTTGATGGTCCAGTTGCCGGAACCGGGCACAACGCGAACGCGTGCCACTGCTTCCTTGCGGCGACCAACTGCTGCGCCTGCAACGGTCAGTGCCGGACGTGCTGCCTTAGCCGCTGCGGGGGCAGCGGACTCCGAGGTGTAGCTGGTCAGCTCTTCCTCGACTACGATCTGCTCTTCGTTCTGAGCCACGATTTCTCCTATTGTTTCTTCGTAGGCCCGAATTACTGGGCGACCTGGTTGAATTCGTAGGTCTTGGGCTGCTGTGCCGCGTGCGGGTGCTCGGGGCCAGCGTAGACCTTCAGCTTCTTGAGTTGCTGTGCAGCGAGCTTGTTCTTGGGCAGCATGCCCTTAACAGCCTTCTCAACCGCGCGAACGGGGTTGGTCTCAAGCAGCTCTGCGTAGTTCACGGACTTCAGACCGCCGGGGTAACCCGAGTGGCGGTATGCACGCTTCTGCTCGAGCTTTGCACCGGTCAGGGCGACCTTCTCAGCGTTCACGATGATAACGAAGTCACCGGTGTCAACGTGCGGAGCAAAAGTCGGCTTGTGCTTACCGCGCAGCAGGATAGCGGTCTGGCTTGCGAGGCGGCCGAGAACAACGTCGGTGGCGTCAATGACGTGCCACTGGCGCTCGACTTCGCCGGGCTTGGGAGTATAAGTGCGCAAAATATTGGCCTTTGTCTCGAAATGTACATACGGCGCTTAGTTGGGTATCGCGCCTTTTACTTACGTGCATGACGAACACCCGGGTGAGGACCGAGCTGCCGCCCGTTCTGCCCGTACTCTAGACCGCCTTAACGTCCTGCAACTAGACAGCGATTTAGAGCGCGCTCGGGTAGAACACGCACAACATATCAAGACTATACAGGACGTCGAGTGCTTAATCCACCGCCAAAGCCTTAAAAATAGGGCTTTTTTGTCTTAAACACATTTTAAATTCCATCCGTGTAATTCACCTGAGGTAGTTGCGCTCCCCCGCGACGCTTCACAGCGCATGAGCAACGTGACGGGGCTCAATATATACAGGGCGTTAAGCGCTCTGTGCTTCGTGGTCCTCGCGCTTTGCTCTAGCACGTTCCGCCTGTTCTCCATACAACTCCGGGGCAGGGTAGTAAATCTCAGCTAGTGCCAGAGCATGCGGAGGCGCCAGAGTCAGCGAAGCCTCGCGTCCCGGGTTCTCGATCCGCTCACGCAACCAGGCGGCATCACGTTTACCCGTGCCGTAGAGCACCAACGCACCCACAAGTGAACGCACCATGTGATGACAGAAGGCATCAGCCACCACGCGCGCCTCAATAAGGCCACTTTCAGTACGAGTGAAGCTGAGTTCTCGTAGCTCACGAATCGTAGTCGCGCCTTCACGCGGCTTGCAGAAGGAGAGAAAATCACGCAGACCGAGTAGCTGCTGCGCCGACTGGTTAAGATCAGCACAATCCAGGTGCTCAGGTACCGCCCAGGTGTAGGTACGATGCAGAGGGTTAAGACCGTCCGCCGCGCCATCTGCAATGCGATATACGTAGCGGCGACCGGTAGCCGAGAATCGCGCATCAAATTCAAAAGAAACTTCACTCACGCGGTGAATCTGAATAGCGCCCTGCAGCATACCACGGACATTCTTCGGCAAGTTCAACTGTTCTTCCGCATCGTAGAGGCAGCGTTGTAGAGCACCGGTGAGGCGGCGCCCCAGGGCAGCCGTCGGGTCGTCCTCCCCCGTTCGACCTTGCAGGCGAGTCCAGTCCTCATCGTTCAGATCGCAATGCAGGGTCTGGGCCTCCGCATGCACACCGGCATCGGTTCGGCCCGCGACCACCGCACGGTGAGGCGCCCGCAAAATCAGTTCAAGGGCATTCTCAATGACCCCCTGCACGGTAACCAGGTTCGGTTGGGCAGCCCACCCGCTAAAAAGAGAACCGTCGTAGGCACAATCAATTCGCACGCGGTGCGTAGCAGTGAAGGGCTGTTCTTCACGGTTCTCTAAAGCAGTAGCGTTATGCATTGGTGTGCCTTTCAGCGGTAAAGGACGGTTGAAGAATACGGATCGGCTCTTGTATAGCGAATGCGCAAGAACCGTCTCCTCGTTAAGTATGCATATACACCAATCCGCCGCCCACAGCAGTGGACGGCGGATTGACATATTTTAGGCTTAGCCTAAATCAGCTGGGATCCGTATTACTCGGAAACCTTCTGTGCTGCTGCGCCACCTGCGGGGGCGTAACCTGCAGCCTCTGCCGACTCAGCGGAGTCGAACCAGATTTCAGCCTTGGTGCTGGAGTACCAGCGGGAACCGGGCACGTGGTACTTCATGGAATCGGCGTTACCCTTAACCTCGAAGCCCTCGGGAGCCTCGCCGGACTCCAGGGGTGCGTGGGAGCCTGCGGGCAGGCCCTCAGCTGCTTCAGCCTTGGGAGCCTCAGCTGCCTTCTCAGCAACCTTGGTTGCCTCAGCAACTGCACCCTTGGTTGCAACGGGCTCCATGACGAGCTCGATGACTGCCATGGGAGCGTTGTCACCCTTACGGTTACCGATCTTGATGATGCGGGTGTAACCACCGGGGCGCTCTGCCATTGCCGGAGCAATAACGGTGAAGAGCTCGTGCACAACGGACTTGTCGGTGATGGAACGCAGCACGCGACGGCGAGCAGCCAGGTCGCCCTTCTTACCGAAGGTGATGAAGCGCTCTGCCACCGGACGCAGGCGCTTTGCCTTGGTCAGGGTGGTGGTGATGCGCTTGTGCTGGAACAGCTGCGCCGACAGGTTGTTGAGCATGTGGCGCTCGTGGGTCGGGGAACCGCCGAGGCGGGGACCCTTAGTGGGAGTAGGCATAGTTAAATCTCCATAGTTGCGTTCCCTAACGCCCCAGCAGCGGAGCCTCTTAGGGAATCAAGTTTGACTGATCCCGGTGGAACCGGGTGAACTATTCGGTCGAAATTATTCGCCGGAACCGTCTTCGTCATCAAGCGGGTGTGCAGCAGGCTCGAAACCGGGAGGGGAGTCCTTCAGAGCCAGGCCGAGCTCGATGAGCTTTGCCTTGACCTCGTCAATGGACTTAGCACCGAAGTTACGGATGTCCATCAGGTCAGCTTCACTGCGGGTCACGAGCTCACCCACGGTGTGGATGCCCTCGCGCTTGAGGCAGTTGTAGGAGCGGACGGACATGTTCAGGTCCTCGATCGGCAGTGCCAGATCAGCGGCCATGGACTCGTCGGCGGGCGACGGGCCAACTTCGATACCCTCAGCTGCAATGTTCAGCTCACGTGCCAGGCCGAAGAGCTCGACCAGGGTGCTGCCTGCAGAAGCAACGGCGTCACGCGGTGCGATGGCTTCCTTGGTTTCGACGTCCAGAGTCAGGCTGTCGAAGTCGGTGCGCTGCTCAACACGGGTCGCGTTCACGCTGAAGGTAACCTTCAGAACCGGGGAGTAGATGGAGTCAACCGGGATACGGCCAATCTCGCCATCGCCGACCTTGTTCTGAGCTGCAGTCACGTAGCCGCGACCGCGCTCGATAACCAGCTCAGCGTTGAAGTTTGCCGAGGCGTTCAGGGTTGCCAGGTGCAGTTCCGGGTTGTGGATCTCCACGCCAGCGGGAACCTCGATGTCGCCTGCGGTCAGTTCACCTTCGCCCTGCTTGCGCAGGTAGGCCACGACGGGCTCGTCGTTCTCAGAAGAGATGGAGAGCTTCTTGATGTTCAAGATAATCTCAGTGACGTCCTCGGTCACGCCGGGAACGGTGCTGAACTCATGCAGTACACCATCAATGCGGACGCTGGTAACAGCGGCGCCGGGGATGGAGGACAGCAGAGTACGGCGGAGGGAGTTACCCATGGTGTAGCCGAAACCGGGCTCCAGAGGCTCGATGGTGAAGCGCGAGCGGTTGGGCGCTACGACCTCTTCAGTCAGAGTGGGGCGCTGTGCAATAAGCACTTTGTTTCCTTTCGGTGAGCTCCGCTATATGAGCCCACAGGTTGGGGAAAACATATCTTAGGAAGCAGACGGGTGTCTGTACTCTCCGGGTACAGCTCCGTGGAGCGTACCCGTCGAGGGATTAGGTCAGGGACCTAATTAGACGCGGCGGCGCTTCGGGGGACGGCAACCGTTGTGTGCAACGGGGGTAACGTCCTGGATCGAACCGACCTCGAGGCCTGCAGCCTGCAGGGAGCGGATTGCGGTTTCGCGACCGGAACCGGGGCCCTTGACGAACACGTCAACCTTGCGGACGCCGTGCTCCTTGGCGCGGTTTGCAGCAGCCTCAGCAGCCAGCTGTGCGGCGTAGGGGGTGGACTTACGGGAGCCCTTGAAGCCCATGTCGCCAGCGGAGGACCAGGAGATCACTGCACCGGTGGGATCGGTGATGGAGACGATGGTGTTGTTGAAGGTCGACTTGATGTGAGCCTGACCAGCAACGATGTTCTTGCTAACCTTGCGGCGGTTGGTCTTACGAGCTGCCGCAGCGCGAGTCTTGGGAGGCATTTTTGATTCTCCTACAAAGGTTTTCTAATACGTTGGTCGGATAGAGATATCCAACAGAGCAACGTTGCTTACTTCTTCTTACCTGCGACGGTACGCTTCGGGCCCTTGCGGGTACGTGCGTTAGTCTTGGTGCGCTGACCGTGAACCGGCAGGCCGCGGCGGTGGCGCAGGCCCTGGTAGGAACCGATTTCAACCTTACGGCGGATGTCAGCTGCAACCTCGCGGCGAAGATCACCTTCAACCTTGTAGTTGCCTTCGATGAAGTCACGAAGTGCCACGAGCTCCTGGTCGGTCAGGTCCTTGACGCGGGTGTCAGGGTTGACGCCGGTAGCAGCGAGGGTTTCGTGTGCACGGGTCTTGCCCACGCCGTAGATGTAAGTGAGAGCAACTTCCACGCGCTTTTCGCGGGGAATATCAACTCCAGCGAGACGTGCCATACTGGCTTCTCCTTGTTGTTTTCCAGAGGTCTATAGCATCACTGCCCGGGTTGTTCTGACCCGGTCCCCGGCCTCTGAGTCCGGAGGTATCCGAAGTCGCCTCGTGGGCGTTGCTTCGGAGCGGTGCCTATGACAGTTCCGCCCTCTGTTGGGGCGGTTATGAAGTCAGCTGCTAGGGATTAGCCCTGGCGCTGCTTGTGGCGCGGGTTTTCGCAGATCACCATGACCACACCGTGACGGCGGATCACCTTGCACTTATCGCAGATCGGCTTAACGCTCGGCTTGACCTTCATCGCATTCCTTTTGATTGCAACTTGATTACTGGCGAGATAAGAGGTTCCCTCACTTACGTTGGGGAACTGCGTTATCCCTTTGAACACGATTTAAACGCCGCCAGAGGCGACGTTTATCTCGGGTTTACTTGTAACGGTAGACGATACGACCTCGGGAAAGGTCGTAGGGGCTCAGTTCCACTACTACTCGGTCCTCAGGCAGGATGCGAATGTAGTGCTGACGCATCTTGCCCGAGATGTGTGCGAGAACCTTGTGGCCGTTATCCAGCTCAACACGGAACATCGCGTTGGGCAGAGCTTCAACCACAGAGCCTTCAATCTCGATGACGCCGTCTTTCTTAGCCATATCCTCCGCTAACGTCGGTGCCCGTCGCAGGTGCGGCGGGCAATTGTATCTTCTGTTTGTGAGCCCACCTCGGTGAGGCGCTAAGGCGTTTTAAGGCGCACTTAACACTGGCACAAACAACCAACTGTTAACTCTACGGCAAAGAGCATGGAAAAACAACCGTGATTTTTATGACATCAGGCACTTAATGTTTAAAAGGAAGAAGCCCCTCCCCCACGTTCCTGAAAGTCTTATTGACTTCCCTCCGGCAGGAAAGGGGCACCGTTCACCGTTGGCAGCTCAACTGCTTAGTCTTCCTTTGCAGCCAGCTGACCGCATGCACCATCAATATCGGAACCGCGAGTATCACGAATAGTCGTCGGAATACCGTGGGCACGCAGACGCTCAACAAAGTTCTGCTCAACGCCCTTACGGGATGCCGTCCACTTCGAACCCGGGGTCGGGTTCAGCGGAATCGGGTTCACGTGCACCCAACCACGGCCGCGCTGCGCCAGCTTCTTACCGAGCAAATCCGCACGCCAGCCCTGATCATTAATATCGCGAATCAGCGCGTACTCAATGGAGACGCGGCGGCCGGTCGTACGGTAGTAGTCGTACGCAGCGTCCAGAGTCTCGTCAACCTTCCAACGCTGGTTAATCGGGATTAGCTCATCACGCAGCTCATCATCCGGAGCGTGCAGAGACAGCGCCAAAGTAATGGGCAGCTTCTCCAGCTCAAACTTACGAATACCCGGCACCAGACCCACGGTCGACATGGTCAGACCACGAGCAGAAATACCGAGGCCCTCGGGCGAAGGGTCAATCAGGCGGTGCACAGCGCCCATGGTTGCCTTGTAGTTAGCGAGCGCCTCGCCCATACCCATGAAGACAATGTTGGAAACACGCAGCGGACGAGTATCCTCAGAGCCGCCTTCTGCTTCTTCCAGGCCCTTCATCTGCTTCAGGTAGCGGGCACCGGCAACAACCTGCTCCACAATTTCAGCGGTGGACAGGTTACGGGTCAAACCCTGCTGACCGGTTGCGCAGAAGGGGCAGTTCATACCGCAGCCAGCCTGCGAAGAAATGCACATGGTCACGCGGTTGTCATAGCGCATGATGACGGACTCAATGAGCGCACCATCAAAGAGGCGGTGCACAACCTTCAGGGTGTCGCCACCGTCAGCCTCGAGGGTACGGACCGGAGTCAGAAGCTGGGGCATCGCCTGAGCAACCATCTGCTCACGATCCTTAGCCGGCAGGTCAGTCATCTCGGCGGGGTCAGTGACCAGACGCTCAAAATAGTGCTTGGACAGCTGGGACGCACGGAACGACTGGTAGCCCAGTTCCTTCAGAAATTCGCGGCGGCCAGCCATATCGAAGTCAGCGATGTGCTTGGGCGGCTTCGCACGGCGCGGTGCTTTCAGGGCAATCTGGCCGGGTGCGGGGCGAACGTTTGAGATTTCAACCGGCACCTTGGTCGCAGTGGGCGCGGTTGCCTCGCCGCTGTTGAGAGTTTCGCTCATGGAGCTTCTTCCTTGTGATGTGGATGCTTTCGGATGCGCTATCACGCACCGGACCGGATTCGCCGGTGTCTTCGGGTGGAGGTGGGGTAGCTAAAGGTGGGTTCCCCTTCCCCAGAGGTGGGACTTAGGCGGGGATCGGAACCGGGGTTACTCCGAAGCGAGCAAGTTCGCTTGCGCCGCCGTCTTCTGCGGTCAGAACCCAGATGCCTTCGCTGTGCACAGCAACGGAGTGCTCCCATTGGCATGCATCGGAGCCGTCAACGGTCACAACGGTCCAGTCGTCAGAGAGTACCTTGGTCTCGATGGAACCAGTGACGAGCATCGGTTCGATAGCGAAAGCCATGCCGGGCTTAATCTTCGGGCCCATGTCACGTACTGCGTAGTTCAGTACGTCCGGCACCATGTGCATCTGGGAACCGATACCGTGGCCCACGTAGTCTTCAATGATGCCGTACTTATCGCCGTATTCTTCGGTCACGTACGCTTCGATGGCAAGACCAATTTCGCCGACCTTCTTTGCACTAGCCAAAGCGGCAATACCGTGCCACATTGCCTCGCGGGTGACGGCGGAGAGCTCCGCGCGGGCTTCGCTCACATTGTCACCGACCAGCACGGTACGTGCCGAGTCGCCGTGCCACTGGCGATTGGTGGCGGGGTCGATGACGTATGCGCCACCGTCGATGGAGAGAATATCGCCGCCCTTGAGCACGTAGTCGCCGGGGATGCCGTGAACAACCTCGTAGTTGACGGAGGTGCATACGGTCGCCGGGTAGTCGTAGTAGCCGTAGAAGTTGGAGGTGCCACCCAGCTCCAGCATGGTGCGTTCAAAGGCGGCGTTCACCTCTGCGGTGGTTACGCCGGGGCGGGCTGCCGCCACTGCCGCATCGAGTGCACGGCTGGTAATGACGCCTGCACGAGCCATCTGCTGAAGCTGTGCATTGGTTTTGATTTCGACTCGTGCCATTCTGGCTCCTTAGGTATGTGGGGCAGTACGCCCAAGCTTAGAACTCTACAGACAGCACTGTACCCCCGCAAGTCTTTGTGATGCATCATGCATCCCAAATTGCGGGGGTACAGCAGAAGATTACTTCAGAGCGTCGAGGATGCGCTCGGTGACTTCAGCAATCTCGCCGAGGCCGTTAACTTCCTTGACAATGCCGCGTTCGCGGTAGATTGCGATCAGCGGTGCGGTCTCTTCTTCGTAGACCTTCAGGCGGTGACGGATGACCTCTTCGTTGTCATCGGTGCGACCCTGCTCTGCTGCGCGGTTGAGCAGACGCTCGACGAGTTCGTCGTTGTCTGCAACCAGCAGGAGAACGCGGTCGATCTTCTCGCCCTTGGCTTCGAGGATGGAGTCCAGCTCGTGCACCTGGGAGGTGTTGCGGGGGTAGCCGTCGAGCAGGAAGCCGTTGACGACGTCGCTTTCCTCCAGGCGTGCGCGCACCATGTTGTTGGTGACGGAGTCGGGAACCAGGTTGCCGGAGTCGATGTACGACTTCGCTTCCTTGCCCAGCTCGGTCTCTTCCTTGATGTTCTTGCGGAAGATATCACCGGTGGAAATCGCGGGAATCTTCAGTGCTTCAGCAATCTTGACGGCCTGGGTGCCCTTACCTGCACCGGGAGGGCCGACGATGAGCAGACGGTTCATCGGAGCAGTCCTTCGTAGTTTCGTTGTTGGAGCTGAGCGTTGATCTGTTTGAGAGTATCAAGACCAACACCCACCACGATCAGCAGCGAGGCGCCACCGAACGGGAAATTCTGGTTTGCGTTGAATAGGATAAGCGCTACCAGGGGAATCATGGAAATTACACCGAGGTAAAGTGCGCCAGGCAACGTAATTCGGTTGAGTACGTAGCTGAGGTAACGCTCGGTGGGCTTACCGGCACGGATACCGGGGATAAAGCCACCGTACTTCTTCATATTGTCCGCTACTTCTACCGGGTCGAAGGTGACCGCCACGTAGAAGTACGCGAAGCCAATAATCATGAAGAAATAGAGAGCAATGTACAGCGGATGATCGCCGCGCACCAGGTATGCGTTGATCCAGTTAACCCAGTCCGGCGGAGTGGAGCCGTTGGTGGGGGTGTTGAACTGGGCAATCAGACCGGGCAGGGTCAGCAGGGAGGAAGCGAAGATCAGCGGGATCACGCCGGCCATGTTGACCTTGAGCGGAATGTAAGTGTTGGTGCCGCCAATAGTGCGTCGACCAATCATGCGCTTTGCGTACTGCACGGGGATACGGCGAACGGACTGCTCCACGTAAACCACAGCGAGCATGACCAGCAGGCCGATGCCGGAGACGGCTGCGAAGATACCCCAACCGTGGGTGCGTTGGATGGAGCCCAGAGCGCTCGGGAAGGAAGAAGCGATAGAGGTGAAGATCAGCAGGGACATACCGTTACCGACGCCACGCTCGGTAATCTGCTCACCCATCCACATGATGACGGTGGTACCTGCACACAAGGTGACGATAATCAGCAGGATGTGCAGTACGTCGTCCTGGGGGATGATGCCGGGGCAGTTACCCAGCAGAACGCCGGAGCGCGCCATCGAGACGATGGTGGTTGCGTTCAGCAGAGCAAGAGCGATGGTCAGGTAGCGGGTGTACTGGGTGAGCTTTGCCTGGCCCTGTGCGCCTTCATCGTGTAGCTCCTGGAATCGCGGGATGACCACGCGCAGCAGCTGGATGATAATGGACGCGGTAATGTACGGCATCACGCCGAGGGCAAAGATCGAAAGCTGCAGCAGTGCGCCACCGCTGAAGAGGTTGACGATATCGTAGACGCCACCGCTCGTAACATTGGCGTTCAGACACTGCTGTACATTTCCGTAGGAAACGCCTGGCGCGGGGATGAAAGTGCCCACGCGGTACAGCACAATCATTGCCAGGGTAAACAGCAGCTTACGCCGCAAATCGGCGGTCTTAAAGACTCGCCCGAATGCGCTCAGCACATGTCCTCCTGTAAGTCTATGGGGCGCCCATTCCTCTGAAGGATTTTTAGGGCGCAGTAAACACATCTTCCAGTCTATCGTGTTTGGAGCAGGTAACGATAACTCCCTAGCAGATTATGTAGCTTTTATATTCTCTTAGCGTGATTTCTGAACACTAAATGTGGCGTGCACCAAGCGTTCAAATATACGAATACAGGAATATATCCCTGTTGTGAGTCTTTTCGAGCAGCAAAAAGCCCCCGCCGTACAGTGTACGGACGGGGGCTTTCTCGTCTTGAAGACTACTTAACGGTTACAGAACCGCCAGCGGCCTCGATCTTCTCGATAGCGGAAGCCGATGCCTTGTCGACAACAACGTTCACCTTGACGGAGATTTCGCCGTTGCCCAGAACCTTCACGAGCTCGTTCTTGCGAACGGCACCCTTAGTAACCAGTGCCTCGACGGTGACGTCGCCACCGTTGGGGAACAGTTCCTGGATGCGGTCCAGGTTAACAACCTGGTACTCGGTGCGGAAGGGGTTCTTGAAGCCGCGCAGCTTCGGCAGGCGCATGTGCAGCGGCAGCTGACCGCCTTCGAAGCCTGCACGAACCTGGTAACGTGCCTTGGTACCCTTGGTACCGCGACCTGCGGTCTTACCCTTGGAGCCTTCACCGCGGCCAACGCGGGTCTTTGCCTTGTGGGCACCCGGTGCCGGGCGCAGATCGTGAATCTTGATAGCTTCTGCCATCTTTACTTGACCTCCTCAACCTTCACCAGGTGAGCAACGGTGTTAACCATGCCAACGGTGACGGGGTCAGCAGTGCGGACTACCTTGTTGCCGGGGCGCTTGAGGCCCAGGGAACGCAGGGTGTCGCGCATGTTCTGCTTCTGACCAACATAGGACTTGACCTGGGTGATTTCCAGCTTTGCGTCGCTGGGCTGAATACGCTTGGCCATTACTACGCACCTGCCTTTTCAGACTTGGTGTTGCGCAGGTAGCTGGGGATAACCTCATCGGTGGGCAGGCCACGGCGGGCTGCCACTGCCAGGGGCTCCTCAAGCTCCTTGAGTGCTGCAACAGTTGCGTGAACGATGTTGATCTGGTTCGAGGAACCGAGCGACTTGGACAGCACATCGTGAATGCCTGCGCACTCGAGTACTGCACGCACGGGGCCACCTGCGATAACACCGGTACCAGCGGTTGCCGGACGGAGCATCACAACGCCTGCAGCTGCTTCACCCTGCACGCGGTGCGGGATGGTGCGGCCTTCGATGCGGGGAACGCGGAAGAAGTTCTTCTTTGCTTCCTCGACACCCTTGGAGATTGCTGCGGGAACTTCCTTAGCCTTACCGTAGCCAACGCCGACCAGGCCGTTACCGTCACCAACGACGACCAGTGCGGTGAAGCTGAAGCGACGACCACCCTTGACGACCTTGGAAACGCGGTTGATGGTCACAACGCGCTCGATGTACTTGTCCTTCTCCTCCTCGCGAGCGCGGTTGTTACGGCGCTCACCACGGCCACGACGCTCGCCGCGGGTGTTGCGGCGCTCCTCGCGCTGGTTGGAGGTCTCAGCGGTTTCAGCTACTACTGCTTCGCTCACCTGAGTTTCCTTTACGTTCTGCTCGCTCATTAGAGTGCAAGACCTCCCTCGCGTGCACCGTCAGCAACGGCTGCAACACGGCCGTGGTACTTGTTACCACCGCGGTCGAACACGACTGCCTCAACACCAGCTGCCTTGGCGCGCTCTGCAACGAGCTCACCAACGCGCTTTGCCTTAGCGGTCTTGTCCAGGTCAGCTGCACGCAGCTCTGCTTCCATGGTGGAAGCGGATGCCAGGGTTACGCCCTTGACATCGTCGATAACCTGAACGAACATGTGACGGGTCGAACGGGTGACGCACAGGCGCGGACGCGCAGCGGTACCCGAAACGTACTTGCGGATGCGAGCGTGACGACGTGCACGCTGCGCTGCCTTCGACTTGATAGCCATGTTTACTTACCAGCCTTTCCGACCTTGCGGCGGATGTGCTCACCTGCGTAGCGAACACCCTTACCCTTGTAGGGATCGGGCTTACGCAGACCACGAATGTTTGCTGCAACCTGACCAACGAGCTGCTTGTCGATACCCGACACGGTCAGCTTGTTAGCACCCTCCACTGCGAAGGTAATACCCTCGGGAGCGGTGATGTTGATCGGGTGGGAGTAGCCCAGAGCGAACTCCAGGTCGTTACCCTTCGGGGTCACACGGTAACCGGTACCAACGATTTCCAGCTTCTTCTCGTAGCCGGAGGTAACGCCGATAATCAGGTTCTGAATCAGGGTACGAGTCAGACCGTGCAGCGAGCGAGACAGGCGCTCGTCGTTCGGACGAGATACAAGGATCTCGTTTTCGTTCAGAGCCACGGTGATGGGGGAAGCTACCTTGTGGGAGAGCTCACCCTTCGGGCCCTTAACGGTGACCAGGTTGCCATCGACCTTAACCTCAACGCCGGCGGGAACCGAGATGGGGAGACGTCCAATACGTGACATTATTCTCTTCCTTTCTCTTCTAACCGACTACCAGATGTAAGCGATGACTTCGCCGCCCACGCCCTTCTTCGCTGCCTGCTTGTCAGTGAGCAGACCCGAAGAGGTGGACAGGATTGCGATGCCGAGGCCACCCAGAACCTGGGGCAGGTTGGTGGACTTTGCGTAGGTACGCAGGCCCGGCTTGGAAATACGACGCACGCCAGCGATGGAACGCTCGCGGGACGGACCGTACTTGAGGACGAGGGTCAGGGTCTTGCCGACCTTTGCATCCTCAACCTTCACGTCGGCGATGTACCCCTCAGCCTTCAGGATCTCTGCAATGCGAGCCTTCAGCTTGGAGTAGGGCATGGATACGGTGTCGTGGTATGCGGAGTTTGCGTTACGCAAACGGGTCAGCATATCTGCGACCGGATCAGTCATAGTCATTGTGGGCTTTAGCCCTTCCTCGTTGTGGTTTCCCTACCCCGCGGTAACGGGGTCTGGACCTACAACGTAGTCGTTAGTTGGTCTTGAACGGGAAGCCCAGTGCCTTCAGGATTGCACGGCCTTCTTCGTCGGTCTTCGCGGAGGTCACCACGGTGATGTCCATACCACGCACGCGGTCAATCGAGTCCTGATCGATTTCGTGGAACATGGACTGCTCGGTCAGACCGAAGGTGTAGTTACCGTTACCGTCGAACTGGCGGTCCGAGAGGCCGCGGAAGTCGCGGATTCGGGGCAGTGCCAGGGTGACGAGGCGGTCCAGGAATTCCCACATGCGGTCGCCACGCAGGGTAACGTGTGCACCAATGGGCATACCTTCGCGCAGCTTGAACTGTGCGATGGACTTCTTAGCGCGGGTAACAATCGGCTTCTGACCGGTGATTGCGGTGAGATCGCGGATTGCGCCGTCCATGAGCTTTGCGTCGCGAGCTGCCTCGCCGACACCCATGTTTACGACGACCTTAACGATCTTCGGGGTCTGCATGACGTTCTCGTACTTGAACTCTTCCTGCAGAGCGGGAACGACGACCTCAGCGTACTTGGTCTTGAAGCGGGGGGTGATCTTGGTTTCGGTCATTAGATGTCCTTACCCGAACGCTTAGCAACGCGCACGCGAACGGTGCGCTCCTTGCCGTCACGCTCTACAGTCTCGAGGCGGAAACCAACACGGGTCGGCTTCTTGGTCTCGGGGTCAACAATCGCAACGTTAGAAACGTGGATCGGTGCCTCAACCTTCTGAATGCCGCCTGCTGCGCCGGTCAGGGGGTTAGCCTTGGTGTGCTTGGTGACGACCTTGACGCCCTCAACAATCACGCGGTTTTCCTTGGGGAGAACCTTCAGAACCTTGCCCTGCTTGCCCTTATCTGCACCGGAAATAACCTGAACCAGGTCGCCGGACTTGATCTTAGCCATGAATTAGAGCACCTCCGGAGCCAGCGAAACGATCTTCATGAACTTCTTGTCGCGAAGTTCACGACCCACGGGGCCGAAGATACGGGTACCACGGGGATCACCATCAGTGTTCTTCAGGATCACTGCGGAGTTCTCGTCGAACTTGATGTAGGAGCCGTCGGGACGACGGGTTTCCTTCTTGGTGCGGACGACGACTGCCTTGACAACGTCACCCTTCTTTACGGTACCGCCGGGGATTGCATCCTTGACGGTTGCGACAATAATGTCGCCAATGCCTGCGTAGCGACGCGAGGAACCACCGAGAACACGGATGGTCAGGATTTCCTTCGCACCAGTGTTGTCGGCGACCTTCAGTCGCGACTCCTGCTGAATCATATTTCTCCTGTCGTCTCGCCGGTTCCGACTCGCTTTAGGCGCGAGCCAGCCTTGCGGAACATTTTTACGGGATTGGTTGACGCCCCGGGCCCCATCTCTATGGAAGGGGTTAGCGGAAACGCCTGGGGCAAACCCATGCCAGAAGCATTTGGACCCGCGTGAAGCGGGCGTATCCCACCCGTAAGTAGCGGCATTATGCACTGGCACGAGAAGCCCGTGGTTGTGCGGCTACTTGGATACAGCCACACAGTCTTAACACTGTACAGGAAGCAGGTATCTAGCGCAAGGGCTTGTTAACTATGATTTCGGTCTCCACTACCCTATCCACTAAGACAATGCATGCATCGGAGACCAAAAACCTCATACCCCACATCAACACCGAGCGAGAAGGTAGCTTATTTGACACTTAAAGCAGGAGGCCCCTTCGTGTAGTTCCTGACGCATAAGAAACTGAAGGGGCCTCGAGAAATCTACCAAACAATGTGTAAAACAAGGATGGTAGATATTTATATTTTACTACGTTTTAATGCTCCACCACGACAGACTTGCCGTGGCCTAGCGATAGGATCACCCCATCCCTACCCCCCCGCTAGTGCGCACACAGGGCTAGAGAGCGACAGTGACTATTTTGGGTATGCCACCTGCTCTTCACTCTGCAGCTATGACATATATACTTTCGCGATACCATCACGAACGATAGGACGAGGTGCTTCTCCCGGACGGCTTTCTTCCGCAGCCTCATGGTATTCGCCAGAGCGTGCATCCAGCACATAGGAAACCTCAACTGCGGGGTAGTCCCCCGCCTTGTCGATAGCGATGACGCTCCCGTCCTTCAGCAGGACCTGGTGGTTAATACGGGTCGGGGCTACCTGCAAGGTCTCGATGACGGTTCGGTTGAGCGTGTCAATGACAGTGATAGTTCCACCGCCCGCAACTGCAGGCTCTCCCTTACCACCAAAATCAGCAACATAGAGCAGCTGGCGTTCTGCATCGAGCAAGATATCGGTGGGCATTTTGCCGAATGGGAGATAAGCGAGGTGTTCACCCTCAAAACTCAGAACATATAGACCGCCGTTTTTACCCTCGCGCCCCTGTGCAGAGACATACAGTTCGCCGCGCGTTGAATCAATCCCCACGCCGTGAATACCGATTGGAGCATTGGCGTCTTCCCCGCCAGTCACGGGCAACCTACGTACGAGCCCCCAGGTGTTCATATCCACAACCCAGATTTCATCTCGCATACTATTCGGGATGTACAGGCGGCTACGAGCTTCATCAGCTACGGCCCCTAGTAGCATAGCGGGACCGTCTCCTTGAAGAGAGCTAACCGCGCGTTCTCCTTCTGCGTTAGGCGCAGCGATTACCTGGTAACCACCCATTCCGGTCACGAGTACGGCACCGCTGGGTGCAACGTATAGCTCACGCGGAATTAGCATCTCCACTCCTAGAGCGAGAGAATCCCATACGAGCGCTAGGTCTTTTTGGGAGTATGCGGATACCGAGTTTGTGCGGGTTCCTCCGGTCCAGAGAAGCTCCCGCTCGTTGTCTGCTGCTAGACCGTAGGCAGCCTGGATTTGGAAGAGGTTCTCTAACCCGGGGTTATTTTCCGGGATAGCAGGCAGAACAGCCGTCTTCTCAACCTGCAGGGTATCTGCGTTTATGCGTGCGATTGTTGCGCAGAGAGTACCGTGGGTCTTTGTGTGATTGAAGCTTCCGCTTACGAAAAGAACGTCCTCTTCAGGGTTGTATGCCACTTGATACTGCCCAGCGAGCCCCGCAGAACGATCCACGGAAAAACGGTTGGCGTCCAGGGTGCTCTTCTGCCCTTCTCCTGCGACTGAGGGAACCATAGATATCTCCAGAATTGTGTAGGTTGGAGGCTAGCTCACCTCATATTTTGCGGGCTTAGCATCCGGAGCTTTCTGTTATATATCTTACGCTTCACCCTCCACTTTGAGGCTTTTCTGGCGTAGTCCATGCGCTGCGCCGTTCATAATTAAGAGGCTCTATATCGGTAGCACATAATGCTCCCCCTATGCTTTGAGCAGGGCAGTTTTACTCAATGAAAGCTTCGTATTCTGCATATAATCACCACAATAGGCATCAATCTAGAGCTTGTGACATCTTATAGAATTTATAAGTTTATCCTGAGGCATCTAGAGCCATGGATTTTGTAATATTTCGTTACCTCTGAACCCTTCTCAAAGCAGTGTTCTGAAAAAATCTGCTTAAAAATTTAGAAATTAAGGTTTGTTTTTTCAAAAATCAAGTTTTTTGGTAATAAACGCGCTTCAAGGTGCGAAAATCAGCGAGATGTACCATAATAGAAGAGACGCATGCGTCAAATAAGAGGTTCGGTCCTTATCGGACAGATTTCTTGGGTCCCTTTTTCCTCGCTAATCCGTTTGTCTAGGGACCGAACCTCGCTTTGACACTAAACCCGCACTTCGGTGCGGGTTTTCTTTATATCTGAGGCGCTAGAACCCTACATTTCATTCTTTGGGGGCTGTTAAGTCGTCAAATATGGGCGAGCGAGTGCAGAGGGGGGTGCCTCCCCCCCCTCTCTCATTCATTCCCTATTCCCCATCCCCCGCTGCTACTTCTGACCCTGGTCTAGGTCTTCCGCCTATATAACAGGCATATATGCAAACCGAAAGGGGCGGTACCCATCAAATCGATGGGTACCGCCCCTTTCAATGTGTATCGGCAGTTTCAGAGAGTCAATCGGGTTCTTGAATATCTAGTAGATTCCGCTCTGCCTCTTTAGCTACTACCGAGCGGTAGTATCTTGGACTGCCGTGGGGTACGGGCTATGCCTTGCGGCGACGTGCTACCAGCACAGTTGCACCAACGACCAGGGCAAGAACGCCAATTCCGGCTGCAATGACGACGCCCGAAGCACCGGTGTTAGCCAGTGAAGACTTCGAGGAGTTCGAAGAAGTCGAGCCGTTGCTGGAGGAGGTGACGTTCTGCGACGAAGAGCCGGAGGTCTTCGGGGCGGTGCTGTCCTTCTTCTGAGCCTCAGAATTCATAGAGTCCACGGGAGCCTTGGACTGATCCTTCGCCTGGTCCTTAGAATCTGCAGGTGCGGAAGGCTCTGCAGAGGGGTTAGTTACAGGTGCGTTAGCCGACTCGGATGCCTTCGGCTCCGAAACCTTCGGCGCAGGTGCCTGGTTTTCAACGCTGAAGGTGTACTCTACGGCAACGCCACCACGTACGTTATCGTTCTCTGCCAAAGAACCAGAGAGCAGGTAGATAGCAACGCTATCGCCGGTCTTCAGTTCTTCAGTCAGGTTAGAGTTTGCCACGGTGGGGCGGTCGATGGTTGCGGTGAAGTTACCGTTTTCGTCCGCCTTGATGTATGCCCAGATGCCTGCGCTATTGCCTTCAACGCCTTCGAGCTTGGGCTCTTCCTTCGCGGAAATAGCGCCCTTGTTCAGCTTGACGGCGATAACGGAGCCCTTACCGTCCAGAGTCTTGAAGCCTTCACCGCGGAAGGTCAGCTTCTGGCCGTCCCAGGTCTTGGGGAAGTAGACCTTAGCACCGTCCTTGTACTCGTGCACAACCTCATTGGAATTTGCGCTTTCGGAGGGTGCCGGGGTGCTGGGTTCGGGCTTTGTGGACTCGCTCGGAGCCGGAGTAGTCGGCTCAGG